>CAWEBD010000114.1:0-49463 GCA_963806435.1 uncultured Bacteroidota bacterium | reverse complement strand
GCCGAATTCGTTTTCCGCGGATTGAGAGATTGCGTTTCCGGAAATGAAGATCGACGTAATGAGCGTGACGAGCGCCAGGCTGAACTTTTTCATATCGGGTGCCTTATTTCTCGATCAATTTTGTCGTCCCGTTCTCCACAGTGACGTCGTACAATTTGCCCCTGAAGTGCAGATCTGCAATCGTAAGCGACTTCACTCCAATTGGGAGCATCGGCTTGTATTTTACCGACAGGCCTTTCGACGTTATCCGTAGTCCCGTGTAGCCGAACACGACCTGCTGGAGAAAACCGCCTGCACCGGTCAGGAAATTTGTAGACATGTTATCCGGTGTTTCGGCAAACACATTGAACGAGCCTCTTATATACGGCCTGTAGCTCAATTTATAAAAATCCTCGAACAAGTTCCTATTCTGAATCTCGGCCGCGACGATCTGGTACAGAGTTATGCCCATCATGACTCCCGTCCCATTCTTCTTCATGAACGAGAGGGCATTGAACAGGTCGTTCTTTTTGATCCCGTTTGCGACTTTCAGCTCGAGCGGGTAGTAAAGAAGCGGTACGACCGCGCCGAGCGACTGGGGAGGAGCGTCTTGGTACGTGAGGTAGCAGTGCTTTGTGCTGTCGTACGGTATGTACAGTTTCTCCGCGATCTTGCTCCACTTCGGGTCCGGAGCCTGGCCGAGTATATGCGCCGCTTCGGTCGCGATCTCGAGGTTTCTCCTCGCGACGAGGTTCGTGTACGCGTCGTTGTTGATTCCTATGAGACCTTCGTCGACCGACACGACGCTGTCGATGTTATATGTGCCTTTCGCGGGATCATACTTAGTCCTGCTCTTCCAGAAATCCGCCGTCTCTTTTATCACGGGATAGCCGTAATGTTCCAGCCACGACTTGTCTCCTGTCGCCAGGAAATATTGCCATTGCGCGAATGCCACGTCGCCTGTGACATGGTTTTCGTAGAGCGCGTTCTGGTAAGCGAATTTCGGGCACGCCTCGTCTCCGTTCTCGTCAGATTCCCACGGATACATAGCGCCGTGATAACCGTTCAGCTTCGCGTTGGCTTCAGCCGCTGGCAGCGATTTGTACCTGAACATCACCATGGATTTGGCAATTGAAGGGTGCATCAATAGCAGCGGCGGAAACATCCATGTGTCTGAATCCCAGAAGATGTGTCCGTAGTATCCGTCACTCGAAAGTCCCATCGGCGGAACGCCGAAAGCGCTCCCCGCCCGAGCGCTGGAGAGCAGGTAAAACATCGACGAGTGGATAACCTTCTGAAGCTGCGGGTCTCCGTTTACAGTTATATTTGTCCTCCACAACCGGTGCCAGGCATCTTCGCTTTTCATGAGGACTTTTTCGTAGCCTACGGACATCGATTCGGCGGCGGTCTTCGTCGCGACTGCGAGAGGATCTTTAGATTCGCGGGACGAAACGATGCCGGTGTACCTGTAAAAGGTATAGCTCTGGTTCGCTTTTGCTGCGAACGAGACTGTAACGGCGGTGTTACCGGCGGAGGTGTCGGCGGCGACTTTCGGATCGGTCACGGTCGTCGACCACGCGATGTTGCTCGCGATCGCCACACGAACGGAATCTCCGTCGGGTCTTGACACAACCGATTCACGTGCTGACCGCTGTTCGCTATTCGCTGAGCGCTGATAGATTGCCATATGGCCCGGATACCAAACGTCCGGGAGTCCGTCCACCATCTTCACTTTGATATTCGCTACTTTCGCCAGCTCCATTCTCCGGGGTTCTTTCCACTGGACGATCGGGAAATTGACTCTCACGAGGCCGGAACTGTTTGGCTTAACGGTAAACTTCATCGCCGCTGAATTCGGATTGGACCTTGACACAAAAGACGTCACAGAGATTTCTGTTTGCCTTCCACCGGCCTTCCAGCTGTATGTGGTTTTCAGTGAGCCGTCATATATATCAAGTGTTTGCCGGTAGCCGGTGACGGAGCCGCCGGTAACAGCGGTCTCGTTGAGCCAGTTCTTTCCATTATAGAAATTCACAGCGTCCCGTAATACCGGTTGAATATCTCCTCTAGCGCTAACTGGTCGCCGGCTCTTACCCTCTCGACCAGGCCGCTTTCCGTACCGTGCGATATTGACGCTGGTCCGTAAGCATGCTGAAACAATGCCACCTTCGTCCTTCTGCTTAAGTCATGTTCTCTCCGAGAACAAACGATAGGTTAAGAAGGTGCCCCGAGAGAACCAACAAATGCAGTCTTAGTCATCCCGCCAGCCGTCTGCCTGGGCGACGAGATTCGCGAAACCGAGGCTCGATCCATTTCTCACTTGTGGGTGCGGAAGAGTCGATGTGTTGCTTCACACGGATGACGTGACATAACTTATGCGACGAAACTCAGGCGGAGTACGAGCCTGCAACTGCTACAGACTTCTGCCGCTCTTCAAATGGAGGCGCGGCTGCTCTTCAAGGAGAATGAATGGAAACAAAGACGATACTTATTACCGGCGCGAACGGAGAAATCGGCCACGGCCTCATCTCGCATTTCGCCGAGCATGACGGTGTCAGGGTCGTCGCCCTGGACCTCAACACACTGGACGAAACAGCAAGGTCAAAATGCTACAAGACTTACACTGGCGACATACTGGACAACAGGTTCCTCGAGTCGCTTTCAACGGGACATGACTTCGATGTTATCTATCATCTTGCCGCCCTGCTGTCGACTCGTGCCGAGCGGCAGCCCACGATCGCGCATAAGGTGAACGTGGACGGCACGCTCAATCTCCTTGAAATGGCGATTACACAGTCGCGCCTGCAGGGGAAAGATGTGAAATTTATATACCCGAGTTCGATTGCGGTCTACGGTCTGCCGGATGTAGCGGCGAAGAATAACGCGGGGAAGATAAACGAGGACGAGTGGACCGACCCGCGTACGATGTACGGCATAAACAAGCTCTATTGTGAGAGGCTCGGCAGATATTACATGAATTTCTACCGCCAGCTCGACGCTCAGCCTATGGGAGGAAAGGTTGATTTCCGCTGCGTGAGGTTTCCGGGCCTGATAAGCGCGGTTACTCTCCCCACCGGCGGAACGAGCGACTTCGCGCCGGAGATGCTTCATCAGGCGGCGAAGGGGGAGAAATACGACTGCTTCGTCAGGGAAGATACAAGGATCCCATTCATGGCAATGCCGGACGGAGTCAGCGCGCTCCTCAAACTTGAAGCAACGCCGAAGGCGAGTCTCACCACGCAGGTATACAACGTCGGCGCTTTCAGCCCCTCGGCGGGCGAGCTGAAACAACGAGTGAAGAAGGCGTTTCCATCGGCAGTGGTAGACTTCGTGCCCGACCTGAAAAGGCAGGCGATACTCGACACGTGGCCGGCTGACGTAGACGACTCTCTTGCGAGAAGAGACTGGGGATGGAAACCTGTGTTCGACTTTGAGAAAGCTTTCGTGGAATATCTGGTGCCGGCGGTATCGAAGTTTTACAAAGGGAAATAGGAAAAGGTAAATAGGAGAAAAGGAGAGAAGTTAAGAGGGGAAAAGGTTAGGAGGACAAAAGGAAAAGAGATGATGGTGAGGTTAAGCGACTTCTCCGCCCCACTCCTTCAGATGTGAAATAATGAACTCGATAATTTTCGCGTTCTCCTGTTTGCCAGTCGCCGAAATAGTCATCGGTTCGCCGAATGCCATGTGGATGGGTTTGTGCCGGCTTATGTGGCCGAGGTCTTTCACGAGTTTTCCTATCTCCCAGTAATCAGTCTTTATCGCGAACGGGACTACCTTCACTTTCGCGTTTGCCGCCAGTTTCACTCCGAGGGAGTTGAATTTCTCCGGTACGAACTTCACCATCCTCGTGCTCTGGGGAAAGATGATGACAGAGGTCCCGTGCGAAAGCAATTCCTGCCCTTTGGTGAGGACGACCGCCAAATCCTCTCTGGAATTTTCTCTGCCGACTACTATCGGGTTCCTCGAACGCATGACAGCCCCGAAGAACGGGTGCTTCACGAGGCTTTCCTTTACCGCGAATGTCACCTCTCTTGCGGGAGCGATGATGCAGGGGAGGGTCATCGTCTCGAGCGTGCTCATGTGGTTACCGACGAAGACCACCGGCTCGGGACTCGCGGCTATGTTGCTGAGCCCCGTCATGTGAAATTTACCGCCGCAGCTTTCTATGAGCTTGAAAATCTCGAACGAGGATCTTATCCACGCTTCCGTATCGTATTTACCGTCGATTGCCTCCTTGCGGGATCTGAGTACGACGGAGATGTATTTCGACATGAAATAGAAGCGGGTATTAAGCCCGAGCCTGTCGGGCAGAGCCCGGCGTGTGTTTTCGCCGGTATGGTATTCGTCAGATGTGAAGAATTTGCTGCTCAGATTAAATCTCCTCGTATGGATAAAGTTATGTATTTAGCGGATAATTTTCACCGGACTACGATATCACGGCTGAGATTCATGCGCGGATGGCGGCACCGGTCCGCCTCTTTGCGGAGCGGGTACCTTCACGACAACCTTGCCGGTTGTTTTTCCGGACTGGAACTCCTTCACCGCGTCCTTGAGCCGCTCGAAAGGGAACACCGCCCCTACGTGAGGCCTTTCAAGATTGAGTGCCTGGACCTCCTGCAACATCGATTTCAGCATCTCCACCTTATCGTAAAGCCAGATAAGGTTGAATCCGAGGATGCTCTTGTTCGATTCGATGAGAGTCAGTGTCTGGTATCGCGGCATAGTGAGATACTTCATCGCGAGGTCGACGTAATCCAGCCCCGCGCCGGGAGATGCGAACTGCGAAAGGCCGTATGCCACCATTCGTCCGGTGATGTCGAGGAAATCGAAGCTGTCCTTCTGTACCTTGCCGCCGATGGCGTCCAGGACGATGTCCAGTTTCCTTCCGTTCAGTTTCTGCTCGAGTTGTTTCCTGAAATGTTTGTCCCTGACTATTACTTCGTCGTACCCCTCGGATTTGAGAAGGGCCGTCTTGGCGGGGTTTCCGACGGTGCCTATCGTGTAAGCCGAATATTGTTTGGCGATCCGGTTCGCGTAGATTCCGACGCCTCCCGCCGCGCTGTGTATCAGCACGGTCTGGTTCTGCTTCAATCCCCCCAGCGGGATGAGCGCGTAGTACGCGGTCAGTGCCTGAACTATGAACGAAGCTCCCTCCTCGAAGGTCCATCCGTCGGGCATCGGGGTGACGTACCGGCTGTCAATGTTGAGCCGCGTGGTATACGCGCCGAACCTTACGGATCCCATGACATGCTCCCCGATCTTCAGATCCGTCACGTTATTTCCTCTGCCGGTGACGACGCCGCTGAATTCGAGCCCGGGTATGAAGTCTTTCTTCGGAGCCGCCTTGTATAACCCGAGAATTGTAAATACATCGGCGAAGTTAAGCCCGATAGCCCTGATCTCGATCCGCACTTCGTTGTCGCCGGGCTCCCCGATTTCTTCTTCCACAAGTGAAAGATTGTTGAGCGAGCCGGCTTTTGTTACGCGATAAGACTTCCTGAGCATTCCTTGTATCCCCTGACTTTATGCTGATAAAACTAAATCAGCATAATCTCAAATCCAAATCGCTTGTCTCCCGGGTGGTGTCTCGGTTTGAAATTAAACCACATAGATACATAGCACACATAGGTAGGACGAATTTCTATGCTTTTCTATGTGCCTATGTGGTTGATTTGAAATGGCTGTTCGATTTAGTGTGAAACTGAGACACTACCGTTTTTCGGGTAATGACATATTTGGGTTTCACGCAAAGATCGCAAAGACATAGAGTCGCAGAGAACGCAAAGTGAATTTATCCTCTTGTTCGCGCACATCGCGTGAAATATTCTGCCGAATATTCAAGCTGGGTCGCTACACCTTTTCAGTTCAGGCGAGGACGAGTGAAACTTAACAAGCCGCCTCCCGTAGGTGTGTTATTGTATGTGAGTCAATCGCAAGGCAGTATTTCACGCAACAAAGGATATAAACAGGAGGGAAGTCATGAATGGAACATTGGTCGCCATCTTGACTCAGGCGTTGCTTCTTTTCGGAGCATCCGCAGGTTTCAATCAACCCGGTTCCGCGAGTTCGTCGGACTATTACGATAAAGTCAGCACGGAAACAATTCAGAAGAGCCTGAACCTGAAGCCAGGGGGGCTTATTCTTCTCGACACCGAGATCGGGAATGTTTCGCTCCAGGAATATGAAGGCAGGGAAGTGAAAGTTGAATTGAAACTCCGCGGGACGCCTGAGGGAATATCAAAATTCCGTTTCACGCACAATTTCTTCGGGAATCAGTTGACCCTGAAGGGATGGTGCGAAAACGGCTCTGGGCCGCGTGATTCGTGTTTGCGGCAGGTGGATTTCGTTATCATGGTCCCGAGAGGCTCGTCTTACGCGGTCAGGGCCACGACGAAGCAGGGGAGAATCGATGCGGCGATTTCAGGGAACATGAAGGGTGTTGAGTTGTCGACCGAAGCGGGAAGTGTGCGAGTCGAATTGCCTTCCAATCTCTCCGCCGATATCGATGCCTCAACCTCCGGACTTGGCGATGTGCGTGTCAGCCCCGCTAGTCTGTTCTCGGAGGTGTGCCCGGAGTGCGAGATCCATGAAAATGATCGCCTTAAGGTTCGTATGAACGGCGGCGGTTCGGCGATAAAGGCCTATTCAGGGATCGGGAGTGTATATTTCGAGATAATGCCAGCAAAAGACGATACCCGGTCCTAACATTGTGAGGGCTGCGGCGGCGAACGCTGCCGCAGCTTTCAATTCGCCTTGAGAAATTCGAAGCTTTCCCTGTAATTCCTCATCAGTGTTTCTCTCATCTTCTCATGTGCCTTATCCCTCAGGTGCGGGTCTTCTTCCGCGAGCTTGAACGCGGCTTTTCTTGCCTGGACGATTAGGTCCCTGTCCTTTATCAGATGAGCAAGTCTGAGCGGCGGCATACCGCTCTGCTTCGTCCCGAAGAACTCGCCCGGTCCTCGAAGCATAAGATCGTATTCCGCGATTTTGAAACCGTCCGTCGTCGACGTAAATAACTTCAGCCTCTGATGCGCTGTGGCTTCGTCGCTCGTGCTGATTTTCTTCTCGTCCAGGTATTTGTCTTCCGTCATCAGTATGCAATACGACTGGTGTATGCCGCGCCCGATCCTGCCGCGAAGCTGGTGCAGCTGACTCAATCCGAACCTGTCGGCGTGCTCGACCAGCATTACGGTGGCATTTGGAATGTCGATCCCGACTTCGATGACGGTCGTCGCGACGAGTATATTTATCGCGTTTTTCTTGAAAGCCAGCATGATGTCGTTCTTCTCCGCCTCGGTCATCTGGCCGTGTATCAAACCGACTTTGAACCCGCGGAACAATTCGTCCCTCAGCCTGATGAAACTCTGGGTCGCGGCCTTCAGGTCGGACTTCTCCGTCTCGTTCACAAGCGGGTAAACGATGAACACCTGTCTTCCCGCAAGGACCTGGTCGCGGATGAACTTGTAGACCTTGTCGCGGTTGGATTCTCCGCGCAGTGCGGTCTTTATCTTTTTTCGCCCCACAGGCATTTCGTCGATGACGGAGATATCGAGGTCGCCGTAGATCGTCAGGGAAAGGGTCCGCGGAATCGGGGTGGCTGTCATTACAAGCAAGTGAGGTTCGCCTTTATCGGGTTCCGCTTTCTCCTGCAGCGCCATCCTTTGCATTACGCCGAAGCGATGCTGCTCGTCCACCACGATTAATCCCAGGCGCTTGAACCTGACCTTCTCCTGTATGATCGCGTGCGTTCCGACAACGACGGATGTTTTGCCTTCTTCGATGTCCGAGTAGACCTGGGTTCTCACGCTTTTCTTCTGCCCGCCGATGAGGAGCGAAGTCTCCACACCCAGCGTATCGAGGTACTGCCGGATTGTGGCGAAATGCTGCGCGGCGAGTATCTCGGTGGGCGACATGAAGGCGGCCTGGCAGCCGTTCTCGACGGCAATGAGGATCGCGATCAGCGCGACGACGGTTTTTCCGCTTCCGACGTCTCCCTGGAGAAGCCTGTGCATCGGATGGCCGGATTTGAGGTCGGCGATAATTTCCTGGAGGACTTTCTTCTGCGACTCGGTCAGCTTGAACGGCAGGAGCTCTTTTACCAGCCGCTCGGCGAGAGTCCCGGTTCCCGTCATCGATATGCCCGGCGAATGTTTGATGAGGTTGCGCCGGATCGCCAGTAGAAGCTGGAGATAGAAGAGCTCTTCGAACTTGAACCTCCGGAGCGAGTAGCCGAGCTGTTTCTCGTCTCCGGGGAAATGGATGGCGAAGATGGCGTCTTTGAAATCCATCAGCGAGTTTGTCGACAGTATTTCCTTCGGAAACGTATCGCCCGGGGGTTCATAATTGTCCTGTGCGCTTAAGAGGCCCCTCATGATTCTCCGGAGCCCGCGCGAGTCCAGCCCGACTCTCCTCAGCGCCTCCGTCGTCGGATAGACGGGTATTATTCCTCCGGTATGCAGGAACTCTTCGTCTGACTCGTCTTCGAGGTGGTCGTAGTCGGGGTGAATGAGGCAGGGCTGGTCCTGGTATGAGGTGACCTTCCCGGAGAAGGCGATGAACTCGCCTTCCCTGAAGGCGTTCGCGAAATACTGGACCGCGTTGAACCAGACGCAGCGCATCGTTCCCGTTTCGTCGGCTAATCTTATGAACATCATCCCGCGGCCGTGCCCCCTGCGGACCACCTGGATGGATTTGATCCTCCCGACGAATGTCACCTCTTCGGGGATCAGTATGGCGGCGCCGGCGTCACGGATCTTGTAAATCCGCGTGCGGTCGAGATATCTCCGCGGGAAATAGTACAGGAGCTCCATTGCCGTGCGGACTCCGACGCCCGCGAGCGCCTCCGAGCGCCGCGGTCCGACACCCTTGACGTACTGCACTTCCATCTCGGAAATGAGGCGCTTCCCGTCAGGAGGCGGTGATCCCATGATGCTCCGCTCCAAAAATTTGTTCGTCCGCGTAGACGATCTTTCCGCCGACGACCGTCATGATGATTTCTATTTTCTTTATCTCATCGGGGGCAGCTTCGAACGGGTTCTTCGAGAGCACGACAATATCCGCCAGCTTTCCCGGTTCAAGCGTCCCTTTTTCACTTTCCGAAAATGAGGCGAAAGCGCTGCCGTATGTGTATGCCCTCAATGCCTCTTCCAGACCGATCTTCTGTTCCGGTATCCATCCGCCGGGATGCTTTCCGTCGGTTGTCGCGCGCGTAACCGCGGCGTAAATCCCTTCCAGCGGGTTTAGCGGGGCCACCGGCCAATCGGTCCCGAAGGCAAGTACGACTTGTTCGTCCAGGAAGCGTCTGAACGCGAACGCGGAGGTGGCGCGCCGGGCACCGATCTTTCGCTCCGCCCATCTGCCGTCGTCGATCAAGTGATACGGCTGCACCGAGGCGATGACGTATAATTTCTTGAAACGGGAAAAGTCCTCATCCCTTAAATGTTGCGCGTGCTCGATTCTGAATCGCCTGTCCCACGCGGGGTTTTGTCTCTGAATCCGTTCGAAAATGTCGAGCACCCTGCTGACAGCCTTGTCTCCTATTGCATGGACGGCCAGCTGTATATGATACCTGTCGGCCTCGGTCGCCAGTTTCTCGAGTTCGCCGCTGGATAGAATATCGGTCGCGATGCCGTAATTTTTTTTGTCGTCCTCGTACGCGTCGAAGAACCAGGCTGTTCCGGCGCCGAGCGAACCGTCCGCGAAGGCTTTCACGGCCCCCAGCCTGATCCATTCGTCGGTCACGGCATGCACGTCCGCTTGTATACCGTGGCTGCCGAGAGTTCTGGACCTGTCGATGGGGAGCACCATATTTATCCTGACGGTAAGCTCTCCTTTTTCCTTCAGGACGATATAAGCTCTCATGTCGCGTTCCGGGCTCATGTCGTTAACGCTTGTGACGCCGAGCCTGTTCGCAAGTTTCACCGCCGCCCTCGCGTCTCTCACAAGATCTTCCATCCGCGGTTCGGGTATGACGCGCATAACCATCTCTCTGGCGGCGTCCTTCACGATCCCTGTCGGCTCGCCCCGCTCATCACGTGCGATAATTCCGCCGGGCGGGTCGGGTGTCTCTCTCGTGATTCCCGCGAGTTGAAGCGCTTTCGAGTTGGCGAGCGCCATGTGCGTGTCGATCCGGTCGAGGAAAACGGGAACGGAAACGGTGAAGTTGTCTATAAGGTCTTTTGTGGGGAGCCTCCTGCTATTCAGGTTCTCATGATCCCAGTTCCCCCCGAGGATCCACGTCCCATCCGGACACGTTTTCGAGTAGCCGCGGATGGCCTCGGCGAATTCCAATTCGCTGCGGACGGAGTGAAGGTCGAGTCTGGTCAGCGAAGATCCGCCCGTCCTGAAGTGGGTATGAGCATCTATAAATCCGGGCATCGCAAAGTGCCCGTTCAGATCGATACTGTCAATTGCGTCGTCTGGCTGTGACTTGCCCCTGCCGACTGACTTGATCCTGCCGCCCGTGCACGTGAGATGAGCGGCGGATGGATTTCGCGGGTCGCCCGTCCAGAATTTTCCGTTCTTGAACAGGATGTCAGGCTTGGGCGGCATCTCGGCTCGGGGCGTCGATCACCTCGCGAGTTGAGAAGCTTTCGTCGAGGTGGAAACCGCCGGTGCCAGGGCGTTCTTAACACGCCTGATGATATCGTCAAGATGATTGGCATTGTTGACGAAGTCGAGGTCGTCCGATTCGATGACGAGCAGTCTCCCCGCATCATATCTCTTTACCCAGTCTTCATAGCTGGCGTTCAGTAACTCGAGGTAATCCCTGCTGATGCTCTGTTCATAACTCCTGCCGCGGAGCCTGATTTGCCGGACAAGAGTGTCCGTGTTGGCGCGGAGATAGATGAGGAGGTCCGGCGGCTTGAGATAATCGACCATGATGCCGAACAGCTCGCGGTAGTTCTCGTAATCCCGCTTGTCCATGTTTCCCATTTCGTGGAGGTTGCGGGCGAATATCTCGACGTCCTCGTAAATAGATCTGTCCTGGACGACAGACTCCGGCATCTCGATGATCTTCTTATGGTTGATGAAGCGGTTGGAGAGGAAGTAGACCTGGAGGTGAAACGACCAGCGTTTCATGTCGCCGTAGAAGTCGGAGAGGTAAGGGTTGTCGTCTACCGATTCATAGAAGGGAATCCAGCCGAAATGCTTGCTGAGTAATTTAGTCAGCGACGATTTCCCGCTGCCTATATTCCCGGCAATGGAGATGAATAGTTTTCCTGTCTCACCCGATTGAATTCGGGTGTTCTCGGATCCCTGTCTATTATCAGTTGGACTCGTCATTGCCGCCTCGGATTTTCTTCAATTTAGTTTTGGCGTGAAGAATTTGCAACGAAACCTGTGGCCGAATGGTGGCTCAATTTGAAACGACATAGAGAACCTTGCGAAGTCACGCCGAAGGCGGACTCGCCGTGGGCGAGGTTTTCATGGAGAAGCTAATCGAATTAGACGCATTAATGGATTCCACCGAAAGGACCTTCGCAAAGTACCTCTGACCCGGGACCGGCATATCCCGCGGTCTATTCTCCCGCGCCCTTTGTTCCCGCCAATCCGCTTAAAATTCTCTTTGCCTCTTCCAGCGCCCGGGCGCGATGGCTAAGCGAGTTCTTCAACAAGGAACCCATCTCCGCGTACGTTATCTCGTACCCGTCCGGCATGAAGAGCGGATCGTAACCGAAGCCGTTCGTCCCGCGCTCAGCCTCTATGATACTTCCCGGCACCTCACCGACAGCGATCTCGTCCGTCGTTTCTCCGATTATGGAGATAACGCACCTGAATTTCGCCCCGCGCCTCGCCGGCGGGACGCCTTTCAGTTCACCGAGCAACTTCTCGTTGTTCTCCTTGTACGTGGCGTTCTCGCCTGAATACCTGGCCGAGTAAACGCCCGGCCTTCGTCCGAGCGCCTCGACCTCCAGCCCGGTGTCGTCGGCCAGAGAGAGCAAGTGTGACGCTTCGTAAACGGTGCGCGCTTTCTTCCTGGCGTTTTCCTCGAGCGTCTCTCCGTCCTCCACGATCTCTCCTATTTCAGGGAAACTGTCTAACGAGAGAAGTTCCACATTCAGGCCGGCGAGTATATGCCTGATCTCTTCGACTTTGTGGCGGTTGTGTGTCGCGAGGACAACCTTCATTTCGCGCTCTGCATGAGTTCCGGTTTCGTCGGGAAGATTCTATAGTAAAGATTTATCGCGCTTCCGACTGTCGTGAGGAGGTTCAGCGTCAGGAAGATGACGTCTCCGAGCGCGTATATCGTCAGGGCAATGCTCCCGACCAAATAGAAAATGAGGAAAGAGAGTTTCATGTTCGCGCGTCCGGTTTTCATGACTTCGAGCGTCTGTGGTATCCAGCACGCGACGATCGCGAGCAAGCCGATCAGTCCGATTATTTTCATTTTACCAAATCTTTTTTAGTCGTTAAAAATAGAAGACAGAATACATTCTTGACACAGTGGTCAAAATATCGATCTCTCGATTGGAATGAAGTCCTCCGCTCCGCCGGCTATATGAGAAGCTTCACCGCTTCCGCTAATTTCTGCACCTCAACCACTTCGATGTCGAGCTTGGACTTCGAACCCTTGAAATTCGCGTGAGGCACGACGGCTCGTTTGAATCCCAGCTTTGCCGCTTCCTGTACGCGCCGCTCGATTTGGCTGACACTCCTGACCTCACCGGCAAGTCCGACTTCTCCGATAACCAGTGTGCCCGAGTCGACCGGTACGTCCTTGTAGCTTGAAATGACCGATATCGCGGATGCGAGGTCGACGGCAGGTTCGTCTATTTTCACGCCGCCGGCAATGTTCAGAAACACGTCGAACCCGCCGAGCTTGATCGCCATCCGCTTCTCGATGACAGCGAGGATGATGCTGAGGCGCCGGTAATCGAGGCCGGTGGATGTCCGCTGGGGGACCGAGTAGCCGGTCGGCGTGACGAGCGCCTGGACCTCGAGCAGGATAGGGCGGGTCCCTTCGATCGCGGCCGTGACCGTCGAGCCGCTCGCGCCGTAACTCCGTTCCGAAAGGAAAATTTCCGACGGGTTCTCGACTTCGACGAGCCCCGTCTCCTGCATCTCGAATATCCCGATCTCGTTCGTCGAGCCGAACCGGTTCTTGTTAGCCCGGAGGATCCTGAACGCGTAATGCCGCTCGCCTTCAAGCTGGAGGACGGCGTCGACTATATGTTCCAGAACCTTCGGGCCGGCGGCAACTCCGTCTTTCGTAACGTGGCCGACGATGAAAACCGCGGTGCCTGTGAGTTTGGCAAGCTGCGCGAGCTTCGCGGAACATTCGCGCACCTGGCTTACGCTCCCCGGCGACGACATGATGTCCGGGTGGTATATTGTCTGGATCGAGTCGACAATGAGCACCGGCGGGCTAAACTCCGTGACTGCCTTTGTGATCGCCTCCAGGTCGGTTTCGGCCAGCACGAATAGGTTGTCGAGGTTCTTGATACCGAGCCGCTCAGCGCGCACCCGCACCTGCGCACGCGACTCTTCGCCCGTCACGTAGAGTATCTTCCCGAGTTTCTCGTAGCGGGCCAGCTGCATCATTAACGTGGATTTGCCGACGCCGGGGTCACCGGCAATGAGTATGACGGAGCCCGGCATGAGTCCGCCGCCTAGAACGCGGTCGAATTCCTCGATACCGGTGGAAAGCCGCTTGCCTTCCGTTACCTCGACTTCGCTAAGCGGAACGATCTCAATCTTAGATTTACGATTTTCGATCTTAGATCGACGATCCTCATTGACGAGCTCCTCGACAAAGCTGTTCCACTCCCCGCATTCCGGGCAGCGCCCGGTCCACCGCGGCGACAAGTAACCGCAGTTCTGACACGCGAACCTGACTGTTTGCTTGGACACGATGAATCAATTTAACAAAGGTGGGATAAGAATGAAAAAGTCAAAACTCAAAAGGCAAATGTAAAAACTACAATTCAAATCTCAAAAGGAATCGTAAGCTCTGGCTTCTGACCTGTAGCTTTTGAATTTGAGGTCCGACTTTTGATTTTCCGGCGGATCGGATGGTTTATTTTGCCATCGTGAAACTACTTAAAAGAGGAGAGGGGGGAATGAAAAAGTCAAAAGTCAAAAGGCAAATGTAAAAACTAAAACTCAAATCGCAAAAGGATCCCCAACCTCTGGCTTCTGACTTTTAGCTTTCGAATTTGAGGTCCGACTTTTGACTTTGCGGCGGATCGGATGGTTTATTTTACGATCGTGAAGCAATTTAATAGAGGAGAGGGGAGAATGAAAAAGTCCAAACTCAAAAGGCAAAGGTCAAAGCTGCAACTCAAAACTCAATAACCGTCGTAAGTTTTGGCTTTTGACCTGTAGCTTTGAGTTTTGACATTTGACCTTTGACTTTCTTAATGGATTAATACCAGCTCGTCCTGTTCTCTCCCAGTCACACCGGCTTTGTTCGAGCCGTTGACGTAGACGTTCAATTCCGACCTGACCCCCATTTTGCCTTCGATGTAGATTCCCGGCTCGAGTGAGAAGAGGCAGCCCGGGACGAGAAGGCGCGTGTCCTGGGTCTCGAAGTTGTCGATGTTCCCGCCGTTGCCATGGACTTCCTCGCCGATGGAGTGGCCCGTGCGGTGGGTGAAGAAATCGCCGTAACCCGCGTCCTTCACGACGTTCCTGCAAACATCGTCGACTTCCCAGCCGGCGACCTGGCTACCGGAGTTGAGCCGTTCGTTGAGGAATTTGAACCCCGCCCGCCGCGCGTCGCGCACAACATGGAACGCTTTCACGTACTCCTCGGGCGGGTCATCGCCAATGTACGCGCACCAGGTTATGTCATAGTAAATGGCGCCGGGCTTGTCGAGTTTCGCCCAGAGGTCGATAAGAAGCTTGTCACCCGGCTTGATTTTCTTCGACCCCTTCTCGACGGGAGCGAAGTGCGGGTTCGCGGGGTGGTCGTTCGTGCCGACAATCGGTAGGTCGTCGGTGACGAGGCCGTTCGATCTAAACCGCTTGCCGATAAACTGTTGTATCTCGTATTCGGTTTTATATTTCTTCGTCCTGACGGATTTGCGCACCTCGCTGAACGCTTCTGCAAGGATAGCGTCCACCAGTTTTCCGGCCTTGAAATGCGACTTCACAGTCTTCTCGTCGAGGAGGGCCTCGAACTGCAAAACCAGGTCGGCTGACGAGACGACCTGGTGCCCGAAACTGCGCACGAGGTCGACGGTGCCTCCGTCGGCGATGGACACGTACGGGATCGCGTTGAGCGGTGAGAACTGCATCGCGATTTTTTTCGGCGCGCCGAGGACATCTTTGAGGTTCGAGTGAAGTTCGCGCCAGCTCGAGTACATCTGTTTCTTCCCGGGTAGGTGATCGAGTTTCGTCGGTTCAACCCTGTGCGCGAGCTTTATCGGTTCGCCGTCTGCGGGAATGAAGTAATACCACCGGCGCGTGGCAAGTCCCTTCTGGCTCATCCCCAGGATCTTCAGCCCGAGATGGTCCCTGTTATGAAAGTCGAAGAACAGCCAGCCGTCGGCGCCGAGTGATTTGATCGCGGTTTGAATCTTCTCAAGTTCCATTGTCGCTCCGGGTTTTTTATAAATTATACAACGTCCGCGGTTGGTTCAAAGGGAATTGAACACGAAACATAGTGACAAACTCTAAATTCTAAGTTCGAAATCCTAAACAATTTCCAAAATCCGAAATCCCAGATCTAAAACGCGGATGATTTTTGCCGTTGAGATTTGATAATTGGAATTTGTTTCGGATTTAGAGTTTAGAATTTGAAGTTGATATACATAAAAAAACCGACCCGCTGTGGGGTAGCCAGCAGGTCGGTACGGATAGTCCGAGGATTCTTGGGGTAGGGTGGGATCCTCGTCGAAACTCATTTAAATCCGTTTCAATATATGTGACCGATTTCGTTAATGCAAGCAAAAAATGGTGGTGTCTCAGTTTGAAATTAAACCACATAGAAACATAGAACACATAGATAGAACGAATTTCTATGCTTTTCTATGTGCCTATGTGGTTGATTTGAAATGGCTATTCGATTTAATGTGAAACTGAGACACTGCCCAAAAAATGGTAATGGCTCAGTTTGAATTGGCGCTACCCAAAAAATAAACGCACTTACGGCAATCCGCCGTTTTAGCCGGGTTTTGAGATGGGTCACTTAAAACTATGAAACAAGACTCCCAAATCCTTATATTGACACGATAATTGTCTAGAGTCGAGCTTGCTGACCTTTTACAATAGAGACCCCGTTCGAATCCTGGTCGTAAGACCGGACCGTGTTGGAGATGTTCTCCTTTCGACACCGGTCTATCACACACTCAAGAAGTCGTTTGAGGGCTGTTTCGTGGGGGCGCTCGTTTCCTCATATACAAAACCGCTTCTCGAAGGGAATCCGAATATCGACGCGATAATTACTGACGATCCTCAAGGAGACGGCCTCGGCGGGGATGACTTCCGGAGAAAGATAAAAGAGATACGCTCTTACAAGTTCGACGTCGCGCTTCTCCTTCTGCCGACGAAGCGTCACGCCTACATGTTGTTCCTTGCGGGCATCCCATACAGGCTCGGGGTCGGACACATCTTATACGAAGTAATTACACTCATGTACGGAGTCTCGCGGCATAAATACAATCCGCTGCGTCACGAATCCGGGTACATGCTCGACCTCGCGAAGAAAATAGGTGCGAGGGACGTTTGGACCAAGCCGGAGATATTCCTGGACGAGGAGGAGATACATACGGCAAGGGAATATCTGAAGCGCAAAGGCTTCGACACAGGTAAGTCGATCGTCTGCATTCACCCCGGAAGCGGACATTCGTCGCCCAACTGGGAAGTCGGAAGATACGCCGAGCTTGCAGAACGGTTCCTCAAGACCGGGAGACAGGTGCTTGTCACGGGCTCCGAAGGAGAAAAGGAATACGAGAAGAATTTTGCCGATCTCGGTGCGGGCATCAAGACGGCCTTCGGGGAATTGTCCCTGCGTGAGCTCGCTGCGGTGTTGACCAACATGAGCGCCTTCATATCGTCGAGCACCGGGCCGATGCATATCGCGGCTGCGGTCGGTACGCCGACCGTTTCCATGTTCTGCCCGCTTACTGCCTGCTCCCCCAAACTCTGGGGCCCACTCGGAAATACTTCGAAGATAATTCTTCCTCCCGACGGTTTTTGCTCGTTAAGGTGTCCGGGTGACCCGCATCTTTGCACGTTTGAAGCCGGAGTCGACGGGATGAAGGTGGAAACCGTCTTCGGAGCCACAAGGGAACTGTTGCACGATTCTGAAGCCCTTCATTCAAAGGAATCTTCGCATGGTAATTCGCCAAGCTACAGGGAATGACGCCGACCAGATAGCCGCGCTTCTCGCGAAGTCCTTCCTCGAGGACACTTCCGTCATTCGTGTCAGTATTGAGAACAACCCGCGCTACTCTTTGTCGGACATGTTCGTCATAGAGGACAAGAGCCTCGGAGGCGGAGTGTTGGGCTGTCTGAGGATCACCCCTTTTGAGGTCTGCTCGCGCGGGGAGAAGATGCCGATGGCCGGGATTGCCGCGGTCGCGGTCCAGCCGGAGGCCAGGCGGCGCGGCGTGGCCGAAACCCTCATGGAAGACGCGCTCAGGAAAATGTACGAAATGGATTTTCCAGTCTCCATGCTCTTTCCTTTCAGGCACCGGTTCTACAAGAAATTCGGTTACGCCTACGTCGGAAGCCTGGCACAGTACGAGCTGGCGCCGGCCGACATCGTAAATTTGCCCGAGCGCTCAAGGGTGCGCGTGTTCGGGAAGTCGGACAGGGGCAAGGTGAAGAAGATGCTCGAACAGGAGATACAGAGGAACGGCAGTTTCACGCCTCTGCGCAACGAGAGCTTCTGGGACCTGGTCGTGCTCCCGAAATTCAAAGAGGCGTATGTATACGATGACGGCGAGGTGAAGGGCTACGTAGCGTTCGAGCTTTATAAGGACCCGGCATCCACGCCCGGCGCGTTCGGGGAACCGGTGTTGAATATAAAGGAACTTGTCGGGCTTGACGCCGCCGCGCATCGCGGGCTCTGGGGGTTCATCGGGGCACTCGGCGAGCAGGTGTCGCGAGTCAGGTTCCTCGCCCCCGCCGATTACCCGCTCCATCTTTTCCTGAGGGAGCCGAGAGAGCGTGATTATCGCAGGCTGTTTTTCGAGTACAAGTCGTTCTCGACCGTCGCGTCGGGCTTCATGCTGAGAGTTATCAACGTTCCCGACGCACTCGGGAGGCTGAAGCACTCATTCGAATCTCCGGCCGACTTCGTGTTGAAAATAAACGACGGCAGCCTGCCGCAGAATTCGCGCGTGTTCAACCTGCACGTTCACAGGGGTGAGTCAGTAGTCGACGAAACCAGGCAGCCTGCCCAGTTTGAGGCGGATATTGAGATTTTTTCGCAGATCTATTCGGGCTTTCTGAAACCGAGCGATGCGGTGAAGTACGGGTTTGCAGCCGCGGAGCCCTCCGTTCTTCCGAAGCTGGATGAACTTTTCAGGGCACCTTCACCGTTTATATATCAGTTCGACATTTTCTAAATCAAAAGAGGTATAGAGGTATATATGAATTCGATGTGGATGATTTTGCTGAGCACCTTCATGTTAGCCAACGGGGGAGCGAAAACGAACGAGAGTCAGAACGGAGAGCTCAAATGGACCAACTTCACTCAGGGGGTGAAGGAGGCCGCCGCGACGAATAAGAAGGTCCTCATTGATGTATACACGGACTGGTGCGGCTGGTGCAAGAAGATGGACAGCGACACCTATTCCGACAGGGGAGTGCAGAGCTATCTCAACCAGAATTACGTCCTTGTGAAGCTGAATGCGGAGAGCAGCAACAAGGAGATGATCGACACTACCGAAGTGACCGACGCGCAGCTGGCGTCCGCGTTCGGCGTGAGCGGATATCCGACCACGGTATTTCTTTCCTCTGAAGGTAAACCCATCACAGCGGCACCGGGTTACATGAAGCCCGATGAATTTCTCCACGTTCTGCAGTATATTGGTGGCGATTATTACAAGAAGATGGAATTCCCCGAATATTTGAAATCTCAGGGCGTTCCCGCAAAGTAGATTTCTTAGTCAGGTCAAAGGGCTGTTTGAAACTCCCGGGCGAGGTCCCGGCAAATCATATTTACAGTGCCTCGTGTTTCAACTCAACGGGTTGTGACGCGTCTGATATTGACATCTCCGGCAACGTTGAATTACTTTGGTATCTCATATGGAAAGCAAAAATAGACTGGTCCTGTTGGATTTACTCCGCGCGATAGGAGTGATGCTCATGATCGAGGGGCATACTATCGACGCTACGATGAGCCCCGCCTACAAAGACGGAGCCGGTATGATTTTCCAGTTCTGGACTTTCTTTCGCGGATTGACCGCGCCATTCTTCTTCTTCTCGGCCGGGCTTGCGTTTGTCGTCGCGACCGTGAAATACAACGGCGCGTCCCTGGCGATATCGGGAAGATCGAAGAAGAGAAGGATACGGAGGATCCTGACGCTCCTCCTTATCGGCTATGGCCTTCACATGCCTTTGCAAATGCTCTACGATCCATCTTCTATCCCGGCGGAATCATGGAAAGTGTTCTTCGTCGCCGACGCGCTGCAGATTATCTCTCTATCTCTGCTTGTCATACTCGTCATAGCGCTCTTCGCAAAAACTCACACGGCTCTCCTGAAAAGCTTCATCATCGCCACCGCGCTCGCTGTCATAATAGCGCCGATCACCGAGCCCATTGCGTGGGAGAGATTCCTCAGCCCGATGATCTATCCATATCTGACGTTTAGGGATGGATCTTTCTTCACATTCTTTCCGTTCTCGGGGTACCTGTTTGCCGGTGCGGCGTTCGGAGCGGTTGCAATAGGGATTCCGGCCGAAAGCCGTGCGCGTGTTCTGACCAGGAATTTCCTCATATCGTCCTCTGTCGCGTTCGTCTTGTTCGCCGGTTTCTATCTCGTGCAGATACGATACGTCTCCCCATACGTGGACTACTGGCGCGCGCTCCCCGCAGTCAACTTCCTGCGTTTCGGAATAGTCGCCCTTGTGGCATCTGCCGTTGGATATGTGAGTTTGCATGTGTCTCGGTTCCCGAAGATACTTCCCGCGATCGGGAAAAGCTCACTCACGATCTATGTGGTACACCTGATGATCGTTTACGGCTCGCCGGTAAATTTCGGCCTCGCGCAGCTTTTGCCGAACGGAGTTCATCCGGCGATAGCGATATTACTCGCGGCTGTTGTCATCTCCTCGATGATAGGTATGGTTTACGCGATGGAGGCATACAGGTCGAGAAAGCGGAGAATCGCAGCGGTTACAGTCGGGGAAATAGCGAAGTAGTTATTTCAATTCGGAGGGGGCGCGGTTCTTCACCCACTCTTCAACTTCTATCTGCATCGCCACCTCGTCGCAGACGGGGAACTTCAGGCAGTCGATACAGATGCTCCACACTTTATGGGGAAGCTGCTGTTTGTCGATGATCCTGAAGCCTAGACGTTCGAAGAAGTGGGGTTTGTACGTCAAGGCGAAAACATGCTTCAGCCCAAGTTCCGCTGCGTCGTTCATCAGAGCCTCGACAACGAACGTGCCGAGACCTTTGCCCTGGACCTTGTCGCTCACGGCGAGAGAGCGGAGCTCCGCGAGATCATTCCACGTGATGTCGAGTGAGCCGCAGGCAAGGACTGAGTCGTCCGGCGCGGCATTTTCGGTTTCCTGTCTCCGTCTCCCATCCCTGTTCACTCTTCTTCACCGCGACGAAATAATTTCTAACCTGCTGGAGGACCTGGCTCTGGGACCGGTAAAGCATCTCGCCCTTCTCGGCGTACGAATTTATCAGCGCGACGATCTGCTGTACGTCTCCGACCTTCGCGCGGCGGATTTTTATGTCAGAATCCAATGTTTTGGTACTCTCTCTTCGTGATCTTTATGTCTCTAAGTTGCGGAGCTTTGATTCTAATTTCAAGATTAAAACCGCGCAAGTACCCTATCGGGTTCCACCTCAGCGTCATCTCCCAGCAATGGAGATCCCTGTATACGGTCACCGCGGGCACTACCACATCATGCTGTATGAAATCGTAGCCTCCCGTAAATCCGATCTTCCAGTTCTCGGTCAGGTTGAAACCTAGGTCGAACTGGAGGTTCGCGTTCTTGCTCACCAGAAGCGGAGTGGGTTTGGAAATTCCGAAGTTAAACCCGAGGCGCAGATTCCATGGTATGCTAAGGTCCGGGCGCTGGACCTGCTGGTAGAACCTGTTGTACTGCTGCTCCGACTTCAGCGAATCCTCTTCCTCCGGCTGCTCGCGCTTGGCGCCCTGTGTCTGCTTTCCCTGGAAAGATGTCGAGAAACTCAGGCTGAAACTTGTCATGTCGGCCAGCTGGCCGTCGGAAAGGAGAAGCTTGTTTACTCTTCTGCCGGCGGCGTAATCGTACTGATAGAAATTGAACGTGCTTGCTCCGCCGATGTCTATTTTGCCCGCTATGTTCGTGCGATAATTGACGTTCAGCTCCGACAACGGAAGGTTGTAGCCGCGCGCAAGGAAGTTATACGACATGCTCAAGCCGAGATTCAGGAGCTGGACCTTGTTCTCGGTCTGGGACGTATCGCTCGATTTTGTCTTCATCTCGAAGTTGTTGTTGAGAGAGAAAGTCATCCCGCCGAATTCCCCCTGGGGCGCGCCACCGAATATGTAGTCCTGGAAACCGTAATAGTTGTAGATCGCCTGGTTGCCGTTCAGCGAATCGTAGCGCCCGTAGTAGCCCCAGAATGACTTCGAGAAATCGGGCTGGTAGCTGACCGTTACGCTCGGTTGCAGGGTGTGCCTGAACGCGGTGATGCCGAAAATGTTCGGCTGCATTATGCCGAACAGTCTCGTGCTGGCGGATACGCCGGTGCTGAAGTAGCCAACGTTGTAGAAGCCGTGTTCTTTCTCCGCTATCAGGCTGTCGGCGCCCTTATAATTGGCGACGTCGCGGAAGACAGTTCTTGAGCCGTACATCTTGTCGTTGATCGAGACAAAAGGAGAGAGTGTGAAGAATCCGATTTTTGGCGACGCGCTTATCGATACCGTGTGCTGCGCGCCCATCGTGCTGAACCTGTCGAAGCCGGTTGAGGATGTGGTGTCCGCGATTTTAGAAGTGTTGTTCTCGAACTGGCCGTTATACGAATATCCGATCAGCTCGTACCAGGCAAGCTGGTCCAAAGGGGTGCTCGCGTGCGCCGAGCTCCGGAAGGGATAGCTCTGGCTGTGTGAGAACGAGATGTTCGGAAGGTTCGCGGTTATCGAGCCGTTCTGCAGGTTCTGATCGCGGTTGAGGTTCAACTGTAAGCTGTTGCCCGATCCCTGCCAGCTTCTGAAGAGCGTCACGTTGGATACGAGGTTCTGTTGCAGGAGTTCCGGGTAGTCGAGCGCCGTAGCCTGGAAATAATTCTGTGAGCTCATGCTCACGTTTGCCACGAGCTGGGTGTTCGGGTCGATCGTCTGCTGGTGAGTGACGGATAAATTCCAATTTTTCTGGACGGTCCGATCGGGGTCGCCGGCCAGGCCGGTGGCGGTATAGCTGTAAGCGCCGTAAATACTCCCCTGGAAGTAGTACCTGACGTTGTACCGCAGGCCGGTCTTGATGTCGTAGTTGCCGCGAGTCCACCAGTCGGCGGTGGTCGTCAGATCGGAGTAATCGTTTATCGCCCAGAAATATCCGAAATGCGAAAGGTATCTCCCATAGAGCTGACTCTGGCCGAAAGACGGCGTGATAATGCCGCTTCGCCTCCCTGACTTTGCCGGGAAAACTCCGAACGGGAGAACGAACACGGGCACGCCGTCTACATACATTATAATGGGTTCGGCGATTATCCTGTCGTTGACCACAAGCTTCATCTTCGAACTCTGGAAATAGTAATCGGGATCCTTCTTGTCGCACGTCGTGAACCTGCCGTTCTCGATATACATAACGTCTTTTGCGAATTTCTTTATGAGCTCCCCGTGGTAGTAGCTCTTGGAGATCACAGTGTTCGCGACGTTGACTCTTCCTTTCTGGCTTTTGAAATCGTAAGTCACATGGGAGCCGTCGTAAGTTTCTCCGCCGTCGGTGAACACCGGTTCTTCGACGATCTTTTCCGAGGTGTCTTTCGTTCCTTCGGCGGTAAGGATCGATGTGTCCCAGTCGATGGCGATGTGTCCCGCGTTCAGCTTGAAATCGCGGTACTTCATGTCGCCTTTTTTATAGAGCTTCATCTCACGTGTGGATATCGAATACACGATCGAGTCGGAAGCGCTGTAGGTAACCACCGTGTCTATCGCGGCTTTCGTGGCGGTTGTATCTTTCCTGGCTGAGGTGTCCGCTGCCGATGTCGTGTCGGTAACTGATTTTACGGAGGCCTTCGCGGAGTCATCGCGCAGCGTGTCGGCGGGGAGGCTCCCCACGTTTACACCGGCCGGCCGGAAGGGAAATCCTCCGGAAGCCTGGGCGGCGGAGACACCGCAGAGCACGATGAATATCGATAAGGTTATTCTCACATTACCTCAACAGTCAGGGCTGAGGTTCTCCGTGGTAAGAGGATCTCACTCTGCTATCAGTGCCGCGGCGCCTATGACACCCGCCGAGTTCTCGAGCCGGGCCTTGAAGATTTTGACGCGCGGTTTCAGGGAAGTGAGCACGCGTTCTTTGACGGTCGCCGCGATCGAATCGAAGAGAGGTTTACCAGCACTCGCTACGCCGCCGCCGACTATCAGTGTGGTGACATCGAACAGGTTGAACGATGACGCGACAGCGGTTCCGATATACATCCCAACTTCCTTCCAGATCCGGAGCGCGAACTCGTCGCCCTGGTCCGCGGCCTGGCTGATGATTTTCGGTTCGAGCTTGTCGGTGTCGCCGGCGATGAGTTTGTTGATGAGCGAACCGGGGTGGTCCTTAAGTTGTTCGGCCACGCGCCGGGAGAGATATTTCTGTCCGACGTAAGCCTCAACGCAGCCGTGGTTGCCGCACCCGCACAGCGGGCCGTCGAAGTTGATTGTCGTATGGCCTATTTCTCCGGCTCCGCCCGTCTCCCCGCGGAACACTTTCCCGTCGATGATGAAGCCGCCGCCAACACCGGTTCCGAGCGTTATCATGATGAAGTTTTGAAGCCCCTTGCCCGCGCCGAACTTCATTTCGCCGACCGCGGCGGCGTTCGCGTCGTTCTCCACTTCCACGCGCGCGCCGATCATTTTTGAAACTTCTTCGCCTAACCTGAAGACTTTCCAGTTCGCGAGGTTCGGCGGATACTTTACGGTCCCGCCGTCGAGATCGACTATCCCCGGGGATCCGATCCCCACGCCCAGCAATTCTTCGCCGGGATGTTTCTGCTTTATCGCTTCGACCGCTTTCGCGATCTGGCTTACCACTGCCTCCGGGCCGACTTCACCCATGGAGGGGATCGATGACTCGTTCAGGAGATTTCCGTCTTTTGAGACTGACCCGGCTTTTATGTAAGTCCCGCCCAGGTCAACTCCGATAATGAATTTCATTCAGAACATTCCTTCCGCAGTCCGGCTCGCTCCGGCAAGACGGCCTACTTTTTCCTTTTTTTCCAAATCGACTCAAGATACTTCTTCAACGCCGCTTCTCTTCCTATATCGGAGGGATCGTAATAAATTCTGTCCTTTATTACGTCCGGGAGGTATTGTTGTTCCACGAAGTGGTCGTCGAAGTCATGCGAGTACTTGTAATCTTTGTGATATCCGAGCTCCTTCATCAGTTTCGTGGGAGCGTTCCTCAGATGAAGGGGGACCGGGAGATACGGTTTCTCCCGCACATCCGCGGCCGCCCGCTCGATGGACAAGTATGAGGCGTTGCTTTTCGGGCAGCTGGCAAGGTATGTCGTCGCCTGGGCAAGTATGATGCGCGCTTCCGGCATGCCGACATAATCCACGGCGGTGAAGCAGGCCGTTGCCAGCGTGAGCGCGTAGGGTTCGGCGTTCCCGATGTCTTCCGAGGCGAGAATGATAAGGCGCCTTGCGATGAACTTGGGATCTTCGCCCGCCTCCAGCATCCTTGCTAGATAATAAACAGCCGCGTCAGGATCGCTGCCGCGGACACTCTTTATGAATGCCGATATCGAATTGTAATGCTCCTCGCCCGTGCGGTCGTATTTGTAATGCCTGATCTGGTAAGCTTCGCGCACGACGTCGCGCGAGATTTGAAGCGGAGATTTCTTCCCCGCCAGGTCGATGGCAACTTCGAGCGCGTTCAGCATCACACGGGCGTCTCCGCCGCTCAACCGGACCAGTTCTTCCTCCGCGTCGGGAAGTGTCAGCGGGCCGGCTCCCTCCTTCGCGAGAATCTTACCGATGACTTCGTCCTGCTCGATCGTGTGGTGAAGTATCTTTTTCAGATCCTCTTCGCCGAGATTTTCCAGGACATATACCTGGCTGCGTGACAGGAGGGGAGAGATGACTTCGAAGGACGGGTTCTCGGTTGTCGCGCCGATAAGTATCACGGAGCCGTTCTCGACGCTCTCGAGGAGAGCGTCCTGCTGGGCCTTGTTGAAGCGGTGTATTTCATCTATAAAGAGAATCGTCCGTCTCCCGACTTCGAGCGATTTCCTCGCCGTGGCGATGATCTCTCGCAGCTCCTGGACGCCGGACGATACCGCGTTTATCTGGAAGAAATCCGCCTGCAATTTCCCGGCGATCAACCGGGCAAGCGTCGTCTTTCCCGTTCCCGGAGGCCCCCAGAGGATCATGGAGCGGAGGTTGCCGCTCTCGATCATTTTTCTGAGAGTTCCGCTTTCTCCCACGAGGTGTTCCTGCCCGACGAAATCCCCGAAGCTCTGCGGGCGAATTCTTTCGGCGAGTGGGATTGCGGATTTAGGAGGAGAAAACAATCCCGACAAAGCGCGATTGGCTTCGACGGGGCTACTTCGGCTCGACTTTGATGACTTTTTCACCATTCCTGTGCATAAAATACTTCTCCCGCGCTATCCGTTCAATTTCCTTATCGCTCGTCTGCAATTTCGTGATTTCCACGCGCATTGAATCGTTTTGGACGCGAAGCCGCTCTATTCTGTCCTCCAGTGTCCCTTTCTCGCTCGCGAGCCGCATCCGCTGGATAAGGCCCCGCTGGTCAAATAGGATGTACACCAGTCCGATGGCTATCAGGAGAAGTATCAAAGCGTTCTTCTTCTTGATGTTCTTGAGGAACTTATTGAAGTTGGAAGCCTTCATTTGCCGTGCATGCTCAGTTCGACAATCTTCCCGACAAGATCTTTGAAAGTAATTCCGGCTGCGGCGGCGGCCTTCGGTACGAGGCTAGTCTCGGTCATGCCGGGTATCGTGTTGACTTCGAGACAATATGGAATGCCATCCGCTCCGACGCGGAAATCGACTCTGCCGAAACCGCGGCAGCCGAGCGAAAGGAACGTATTGACCGAAATTTCCTGAAGCTTCTTTGCGAGAGAATTTTCGATCGGGGCCGGGACAAGATACTCGGTCATCCCTTTCGTGTACTTGTGATGGTAGTCGTAAAATCCGCCGTGAGGCCTTATCTCTATCACCGGGAGCGGCACTTCGCCCAGAATTCCAACCGTCAGTTCGGCACCTTCCACGAATTTTTCCACCAAAACGGTCTCCGAGAATTTCTCCGCCTCATCAAGCGCGGCGTCGAGTTCGGATTCGCCGCCGACTATCGTGATCGCGACGGATGAACCCTGGTCGTTCGGTTTGACAACGTTGGGGTAGCCGATCTTCGCGATCTCTTTCTTAATTGCCGCCGGACGTGGTGAGGAATTGGCACGGTAATCAAACCAGTCGGCTGTAGGTGTTCCATGATGCCTGAATAGTTTCTTCGACATCACCTTGTCCATTCCAATTGCGCTGGCCATGACGCCGGAGCCTGTATACGGAATGCCGCGAAGCTCAAGGAGCGACTGGACGATTCCATCTTCTCCCCACTTTCCGTGGAGGATTATGAATGCCAGTTCTACGTTATCGAAAATTGCGGAGTCTATCGCCGCCAGATAGTTTCTAGGTGACAATCTATCGAGGAATTCCTGAGCCGGAGGAGCGGTGCCTACGGCTTGAGAGAGAAGTTCGGATTCGGATATTTGTGCGGGTCCGAGCGCCGGATCGACTGCGGTGACATAGTGTCCCAACTCGCGGAGTGCGTTTATGACTCCTTTACCGGAAGCAATCGAAACCAGGCGCTCCGGCGAGCTGCCGCCCAGCAAGACAGCTATTTTCACTGAAACTCCTAAATTTTTCCCGTTTGGGGATTCTGCGACAAGATATTTAACGATGCGCCAAAATACAAACCGTGGAAATTTAAGCGTTCCGTCGAGGCAGGAAGCACGAAGCGCGTATTGCTTGAGTGTCCGTATGCGGGATTAATTATCTCAATAGGCGCGGATCCGGTCGGGATGGAGAGCCCAACACAAGTGTGCCGAAGGGGCAGACTCGGGTGTGAAAAACATCAAAGCGTTTATTTAGACCTTGTCTTTATTTTGGATACAAGGAGGGGGAATCTAAAGCCCTACTACCTGGGGAAAAAGCGTCCCGGTCTTTCGGGACCACGACGGGCGCCTGTTGCCAGCCGACAGGCGCCTTTTTTTTGTTTCGTGTCTGCAAGTTGGCGAGTCGATTATTGAGCGTTGAAAAATGACGGGGCATTCCTGCTACCTAATCCGTGTGTGTGCCGATTCCGGGGATGATTTTGTTGTGGCAAGTTGGGGCAATAGAATACACTTTTCACCGTGGATTGATTATTCGTCCCGGCAAAAGTAAATTATTGACGAAATTATACATAATAGTGACAAATTGGCGCACATGGATAACCAAGAAAATAGATTGAAAGTATACGTAGAGACTTACGGTTGCCAGATGAATCTTGCCGATACAGAGATTGTCCTCGGCATCATGAACAAATCCGGCTACTCGCCGACTCAGACTATAGATGATGCGGATGTTGTCCTGCTCAACACTTGCAGCGTTCGCGAACATGCCGAGGAAAAGATCCACCAGAGGCTTAGCGTCATCAAGAGGCAGCTGTCCGGGAAACCCGACCTGGTTGTCGGCGTACTCGGATGCATGGCGGAAAGACTCCGCTCCAATCTTATTGACCGGCACAAGGTGGACATTGTTGTCGGCCCCGACGAATATCGTAAACTCCCGGAGCTTCTTGACGGAGCCCTCGCGGGCTCGCAGGGGATCGGGGTACGGCTTTCGAGAACGGAGACATATGATGATATCACTCCGTTCAGGACGGAGGGCGTTTCGGCCTGGATATCCGTCATGCGGGGCTGCGATAAGTTCTGCACGTTCTGCATTGTGCCGTTCACCCGTGGACGCGAACGAAGCCGCTCGCTTGCCGGTGTCGTCAGCGAAGTCGAACAGCTCGTCAGACAGGGGTTTCGTGAAGTGACGCTGCTGGGCCAGAACGTAAATTCATACAGGGATGGCGATAGTGATTTTGCGGACCTGCTTTCGGCAGTCACCAGCGTCGATTCGGGCCTCCGTGTGCGATTTACGACTTCGCACCCGCAGGATTTGTCCGACAAACTCATCGAGACTATCGCGAGTCATGACAACCTGTGCAATTATATTCACCTCCCCGTTCAATCGGGCTCCGACCGCGTTTTGGAGGCGATGAACAGGACCTACACAAGTAAGCATTACCTGGCCCTCGTCGACAGAATAAAATCGCGGATACCGGGAGTCGCGCTCTCGACAGATATTATCTCGGGCTTTCCGACGGAGACCGAGGAGGAGCACAGGGAGACTCTGAGCCTTATGGAGGAAGTCAGGTACGACGGCGCGTATATGTTCAAGTACTCGCCCCGGGAGGGAACACCCGCGTACAGGCTCGGCGATGACGTGCCGGAAGATGTCAAGTCGAGAAGGCTTGCCGAAATAATTTCTCTCCAGCAGAAGATATCCGGTGAGGTCAACCAATCGGTTGCCGGAAAGACGGTCGAAGTAATGGTCGACGGTACCAGCAGGAAATCGGACCTGCAGCTCAGCGGACGGACCGACACGAACAAGACGGTTGTATTTCCTGTGGGCGCGTTCAAGCCGGGGGATTTGGTGAAGGTGAAAATCGACAGGGCTTCTTCCGCGACACTCTTTGGCGAGTCCGTAGGCGGCTTCAACTGACATGCGGCATTTCCGCAAATACATATTTGGCATCATTGCGCTTCTGCTCTTCATCGCGCCCCGTCAGATTCTCGCGCAGAGGTTTACGAGCAGCGGGCCGTCGCGGCCTGTTGTGAAAGCCGATACTCTTGCGGACTATAACGCCCGGCTGGCGTACGACGCACTGAAGGCAGGGAAACTTGACGACGCCAGGGATTATCTGGACGACGCCGACCCGCAGGATCCCTACGCGATGTTCGTGCACGCCGCCCTGACACAGGACGCTGTCACAGCTTCGAATATGTACAAGGAAATAGTCGCTGAGAACGAGGGCACGCCGATCGCGCGCGAAGCGCTCGTGCAACTCTACAAGTATCATTACGCGGCGGGCGAATACAATTCCGCCCACCGTGACTATGTCGAACTGAAGAAGTTTTCCGTAGCCCCGGGGGTACCCGATCCGCTTGGACTCAGAGATTCGCTGCAAGCTCTTCCAACAGCCTCGCCGCTGCAGCAGTCTCTTGAAACACGTCAGACCGATGCGAGCGCGGCCGCCCGTCCTCCCGTGTATCTTGTCCAGGTCGGCGTGTTCACCACTGCCGACAACGCGCGGAAGTTCGTGCAGAGCCTGAAGATGTACGGCGTTACGGGCACGCTGTTCACGAAAAGCGACGGCGGGAGGACGCTTTACGGTGTAAGCGCCGGAAGCTTCTCGAGCAGGGAAGCCGCGGACGATATGGCGGCGAACCTCAAGAGCCGTTCGATAGATTGCATCGTGGTGCAAGAATGAAAATCACGGTTCTTGGCTCCGGTTCCGCATTTTCAAGCGTCCGCCGGTTCAATAGCTGCTATTTCGTCGAGGCCGCAAAAAACAGGTTCCTGATCGACTGCGGTTCGGATGCCATGCGCGCCATGCAGAAGGCGGAGATTGATTTCTTTTCCGTCGACCGGATATTTATTACACACATGCACGCCGACCATTCGGCGGGATTACCCGCGGTGCTAACGGCGATGCATGTCCTTGGGAGAAAGCAACCTCTGAAGGTTTATCTCCCTTTCACGCAGATCGATTTCGCGAAGCTCTGGCTGGCCAACATGTTCATTTATGTCGACAGGTTGACTTTCGAAGTTACTTTGCTGCCGCTGAGTCCGGGCAACTTAGAGCTGGAAGGCGGCGTCGGGCTTGAGTTCATTCAGACGAAACATCTGGACAAATACCTGGAATACGCCGCGCCCCTCGGAATAGTCGCCGTCAGTTTCTCTGTCCTTGTAACGGAAGGCAAGAAGAAATTCTTCTTCAGCAGCGACCTGGCGTCGCTGGAAGAGGCGAGCGGTTATATGGAGGGCGGAGTATCGTTTGTCGAAGCCACGCACCCTCCCCTCGAAGAGGTGGCTGCCATTTCCGGGAGGAATTCCGCCGAAGTTTATTTCACGCATATCCCGAGGGAGCTCGAGGAGGGCGGCGAATGGAGGCGGGATCTTGCCGTTCAATTCGGCATCAAAGAATTGCGGTCCGTTCACGACGGACAAGTAATCGTTATATAAGAAGAATTAAAAATGACTCCGGAAGAATTTCAGGAAACATTTGGAATAGTGGGTGTATCTCCCGCTATCAGAGAGGTGATCGCGACCGTGATGCAGGTTGCCCCGACCGATGTCACCGTGCTCATTAGCGGTGAGAGCGGAGTCGGGAAGGAAGTCATCGCCCGCGCGATACACGGGGCAGGCAACCGGGCGGACAAGCCGCTCGTGGCGGTAAACTGCGGCGCGATACCGGAAGGGATACTGGAATCCGAGCTGTTCGGTCACCAGCGCGGCGCCTTCACTGGAGCTGTGGAGTCGCGTAAGGGATACTTCGAGATAGCGGACGGTGGGACGCTTTTCCTGGACGAGATCGGCGACATGCCGATGCCGACGCAGGTGAAGCTGCTCAGGGTCATCGAGACCGGAGAGTTCATGCGCGTAGGCTCTTCCTCTGCACAGACCTCGGACGTGAGAGTAATCGCCGCATCGAACAAGCCACTTGAGGAACAGGTAGCGAAAGGATACTTCCGGCAGGACCTGTATTTCCGGCTTCATTCGGTCAGTCTCTATATCCCGCCGCTCAGGGAGCGCCGCGAGGACATACCGCTCTTCGTCGAGAAATTCGCGAAAGAATTTGTCGGCCGCAACAAAATTAATTTTCTCGGCTTTACGCACGACGCCGTGGAGGTGCTCGCGGCACTCGAATGGCCGGGCAATGTGCGTGAGCTGAAGAATCTTGTCGAAAGCGTAATCGTGCTCGAGCGAGGTAACCAGGTGAATTCTGCGGTCTTAGAAAAACACCTCCCGAAATCGGAAAACATTTATGTGGGGGGGACGACGAGCAGGTTTCTCCCGGTACGGGTTGATAAGACGCCTGAAGAATCGGAACGCGAGCTCATCCTTCGGGCGCTTTGGGAGATCAAGAACGACATAGTCGACCTGAAAGGTCTTGTTAGCCCCGGTGTGGTAGGGAGAAATCTTTCGCTCCCGGTGCCGCAGCATCTGCCGGAAGGTGGATTGCTGGAGGGCGATTCTTCTGACGGGAAAGAGCTCAATCTCGAGGAAATGGAGAAGCATCTCATCAAGACAGCGATCCAGAAATATCACGGCAACAAGAGGCTTGCCGCGGAGGCACTCGGGATAAGTATGCGCTCTTTGTATCGCAAACTTCAAGAATATAAATTAAGGGATGTTTGATGAAGATATGCGCCATTTTAGCGCTTCTGCTGGCTTTCAGCGGCTGTACGTACTCTTTTCGCGGAGCCTCGCTTCCGCCAGGGGTACACACGGTCGCGGTTCAGGTATTTGACGATAAAAGTGGTTTCGGAGACCCTGGTCTCAGGGTCAATTTGACCAATATGCTGACGCAACAGCTCGTTTCGGACAATACTCTTCAGGTTACAAACATGTCGGCGGCTGATGCCGCCGTGATCGGGACGATCAACAGTGTATCCACACAGCCTGCCGCGGTCAAAGGTAACGAGCAAGTCGGCAAGTGGCAGATCACCGTGAACGTCTCGGTGAGGTTTGAAAATCTGAAAACGCAGAAGACAATCTGGACAAAGGATTTCTCAGACTGGGGCGAGTACGATCCCAGTGCGGGCCCTTCAAACAGAGACCTCGGCCTCGGTCAGGCAGAAGATAAACTGAGTCAGGATATTTTGTTAGCATTGGTAACGAATTGGTAATTATTAGCCGGAAGAAATTCCGCGAAGGAGTAATAGAAGATGTCACCGCGCGTTGAAGACGCACTTTTAATTCTTTACATAGTCGCATTGAGTTTCCCGTTCATCTTCGGGTCGAACGGATTTTTGATGATATATTATTATTTCCGTTATAGAAACCGGCAGGTCGCTCAGAAAGGCGAGTTGAAGGAACTCCCCGTTGTCACGGTGCAGATCCCCGTTTACAACGAGCTGTATGTCGTGAACAGGGTGATCGACGCGGTCTGCTCGCTCGATTATCCCAAGGACAAACTCGAGATACAAGTGCTGGACGACTCGACCGACGAGACGACAGCGATCATTGGCCAGAAGGTCGCTGAGAAATCGGTGATCGGTTACGACATCAAGCATGTCCGCAGGGGCAGCCGGCAGGGTTACAAAGCAGGCGCTCTGAAATTCGGCCTTGAACAGGCGAAGGGCGAATACGTCGCGATATTCGATGCCGACTTCATTCCGCGCACTGATTTCCTGAGGAGAACGCTCCCGTACTTCGCGAATTCAAAAGTTGGCCTGGTCCAGACAAGATGGGAGCATATCAACAGCGACTACTCTCTCCTCACGCGCGCGCAGGCGATCGCGCTGGACGGACATTTCGTGATCGAGCAGCAGGTAAGGAACAAGGCCGGCTTCTTTATCAACTTTAACGGCACGGCGGGGATATGGCGCCGGAGCTGCATCTTGGAGTCCGGGAACTGGGAGGCCGACACGCTGGCCGAAGATCTTGACTTGAGCTACCGGGCCCAGCTTCTGGGATGGCAATTTGTCTTCATGAAGGATTATACTTCACCCGCGGAGCTGCCGGCCGACGTGAACGGTCTCCGCTCGCAGCAGTTCAGGTGGACCAAGGGCGCTATCGAAGCCGCTAGGAAGATCCTCCCGAGAGTGTGGAGATCCAAACTTCCCCTGCGGGTCAAGCTGCACTCCACCATTCACCTCACTGCAAGCCTGGTCTACCCGTTCGTCCTCATGATCGGCATACTGCAGGTCCCGGCAGTCTTCATCAAGCATACCGGGGCATACGATGCGACCTTCATGCTCATGGGAGGTTTCATATTCGCTTTCTTCGGCTCGTTTTTCTTTTACCTGTACAGTCAGAAGGACGTTTACAAAGACTGGCGGAGGCGAATATACCTCTTTCCGGTATTCATGGCCGGCAGCATGGGTTTGTCAGTTAACAATACAAAAGCGGTCATCGAAGGTTTGCTCAACAAAAAGTCCGAGTTTGTACGGACCCCGAAGTACGGCTTCACCGGCAACAACGGTTCGTGGGCGGACAAGAAGTACACACAACGGAAGATCAACTGGGTCTCCATCGCCGAGTTCGTCCTCGCGCTGTACTGCCTCGGTGGCATCGTCTTATCGATCGTAGATCTCGAGATAGCTGCCGTTCCTTTCCAGCTGCTGTTCTTCACGGGGTTCGGGTCTATTTCCTATCTTTCGATCAGGCAGGCTATTCTTGCAAGAAAGACTTCTGTCAAACTGGCTCCCAAGGCGCAACCTGCGGCGGAGCAAATTGTCAAATAACCCGAACCGAAACCGCGCACCGTTCCCGGGCGGGACGGATGCAGGCATATCGGGCTTGAAGAGGATTCTCCTCGTTTCATAGTGGCAATGAACTTTCAATATGGCAGTAAGGACCTTGTCCTTCTTCAGTATCTTGAAGAGCGGTTGCGTAAGGATCCGGGATCCTCGTTCTTCGCGATGCTTTCATACTTTTACCTCGAAATAGGCAAAGTCGCGGAAGCGTTGTCGATCGCACAGCGAGGGGTTATCGTGCACCCGAATTATTCAACCGGCCACGCCGTTCTGGCCATGGCGATGACGCGGGCTGGGTTTTACAGGGATGCGAGGAAAGAACTTCTCAAAGCCGCGGACCTGCATCCCGGTTCGAAGATGATAGAGTCGCTCGCTGCCGAAGTGGAAAGACAGGAGCAGGCAGACTCCATCGGGAGAAAGCTTGCCGACCAATACCGCAAGACGGCCGGCAGCGATATCATGAAGACAGTCGAAGAGACCCTCAAGGCGAATCCGATCAAGTCTACGGATGAAGACCTGCTGATACCGGGGCTGGAGTCGATAGTCGGCGAGGACTTGTCCGGGCTGTCGCCCAAGTTTGTGAAACCGGCTCAAGCTGCCGAACCGCCGGAGATTGCACGGGAACCGCGGGGCTCGGCCGTCGAGCCGGGTGATGAGTCAAAGAACGCACGGGAGATCATCGACAAGGTTACGCGCGAGTTTGAAGACAAGATAACCGCTGATCTTAGCCAGCCGGGAGCCAGGCCGGACACCTCCGAAGCGGAGCCGCAGGAGACGGTGGAGTTTGACATCGACGCCCTCGCGCGGGAGCTCGATTCGGCGGGCCCGATAAAACCTCGGGAGGAAGCCCGGCGGGATCTTGAAGAGGACAAAGGAATCGAGTTGACCCCGGAGATTGTGACCGATACCCTGGCGATGATTTTCGAGCAGCAGGGACAGATAAACACCGCAATCGAGGCATACAACATTCTGATGAAGAAGAAACCCGACCAGGCGGAGTATTACCGCAAGAAGATTGCGGAGCTGGCGGCCAGGGCAGATGGGAAGGCTTGAAGGCGTGAGCCCCGCCGAGGCGCGGCGGGATACCTCCGAGAAGAACCAGTACGTGCGGCGAATGTTCAACAACATCTCCCGCCGCTATGATTTTCTGAACCATTTTCTCAGCGCGGGGATAGATCGCCGCTGGCGCCGGCGCGCGATAGAAATTTCCCGGCTCGGAGCGGGCAATTCATTTCTCGATGTCGCGTGCGGTACCGGGGACCTCTCCGTCGAGGCCGCTGGTGTGAACCCCGGTAGAATCGTCGGCATAGATTTCGCCGAGAATATGCTCCGGGGTTTCCAGGTTAAGAAAACAAAACTTGGGCTTGACGGCAAAGTGGAAATTGTTCAGGCGAGCGCGGAGGAGCTCCCCTTCCCGGACGACACATTCGATGTCACCGCGGTCGCGTTCGGGGCAAGGAACTTCGGAGATCTTCGGAAAGGCTTGATTGAAATGCGGCGTGTGCTCAAGACCGGGGGAAGGATCGTCGTGCTCGAATTCTCCAAACCTAAGAGATTCCCGGTGAAGCAGCTTTACTTTTTTTATTTCAGAAGAATACTTCCCTTTGTAGGCCGGATAGTTTCAGGCGACAAGGGAGCGTACATGTATCTCCCGAATTCGGTCTCGGCTTTTCCCGACGGTGCGGACTTTGTGGAAGTCATGCGCAGCTCCGAGTTCAAAGACGTGAGCTCCACCATCCTAACTTTCGGCATAGCCACCGCGTACTGCGGGATGAAATGAGGGAGACGTCAGTGTTCTTCTTATCGGCGCGGTGTACCGGAAATGGATGAAGTTGTAGATATAGTCACTACGGATTTCGACGTCATCACCGACCGGTGGGTGGGGACGATAGGTTCGCTGCCGAAATATTTCGGGAGCGCTCAGATCCCGTTCTTCAAAAGCCAGATCACGGAACTTCTTCGCTGTATCCTCGACCTGCTCGAAAGCCGCGGTCCATCGCGGCTCGTGAAATTCACCGAAAGAATCGTCAAGCCGCCGTACAACGGACTCCTCACCCTCACTACGGTGCATGAGACATTCCTGCTCGGAGAGGACGCAATCCTGTCGGTGGTACGCGAGAAGATGCGCGACCAGGACAGGCTATTCGAGTATTCACGGCGTATCGACGGATGCTTCCACGAGATCATTTACGAGTACGCGAACGCGTACCAGGCGTACCAGAGCGAGGTCGGGGCGAGGAGGCGGAAGGTGATCGAAAGACAGAGGGAGACTCTGCTTCGGTTCACCGGCGCACTCGGATCGGCAAACGCCTATGACGAGGCTCTTCGTGCCGCGGCCGCTATAGTCAGGGAGGAATCCAAGGCGAACGCGGTAGAGTTCTTCGCGTTCGACCAGAACACGCAGCAGCTCGTGTTCAGGTTTGCCGTACCGGAAAGCGTCCCGACGGCCGGCGGCGATTTTCTGAGCGCGCTCGCCAGGCAGTTCGGAAGCGAATCCAGCGCGCGCCGAAGTTATGCCGTGATGCAGGAGGTCTTCGGACACCGGAGACTCATATTGATGCTTCCGGTTTCCGCCGGGGACTCGCTTATCGGCCTCCTCCTCCTTGCTTATCCGTCGGTGCCGCTCAGGGAAAGCAGCGTGGTTGATCTCCAGGAAGAGAGCATGAACATACTCCTCGCGATGGTCGACCAGCTCGGCTACGGACTCAAACGCTTTCTGCTCGAAGAAGAGGTTACTTCAAAGGCCCACTACATCTCGATATTGACGGAGAATTCGGCGGACGCTATCGTTGGACTCGACGTCGGGGGTATGATCGTATCCTGGAACAAGGGGGCCGCGCTTCTCTTTGGAATGCAGCACAACGAAGTAACAGGACAGCCGTTTTCAGTCCTGATGCCGATGGAGAAGAAGCTGATCGGCGACGACGAGGTAATCCTGAAACGCATCCGCGACGAGGGGGTCGTCAAGAACTACGAGCTCGACTGCGAGACTAAGTCCGGACAGAGGATAATCGTCAGCCTTACCGGGACGGTGCTCCAGGACGAGCAGGGGACATTTATCGGGACGGCGCTTATAATGCGTGACGTCACGCAGATCAAGCAGTACGAATTGGAACTCCGGCAGACTGAGAAGCTCTCCTTCATCGGACAGATTTCGACGGGCATCGCCCATGAGATCGGGACACCGCTGAACATAATACTCGGGAACGCCGAGTACCTCATGATGGATATGAAATCAGGGGAGCGGGACTACGACGAGCTCAAGATGATAATCGGGGAGACGAACAGGATCGCGAAGCTGATCCAGCAGCTGCTCGATTTCGCCCGCCCCAAGAGAATGAGGGCAAAGCAGGTACTGTTGAATTCAGAGGTTGAGAGCGTCCTTCGTCTGCTGAAAAACCAGCTCGACAAGTCGGCGATCAGCCTGTCGCTGGAACTTGAGAAAGATCTCCCATACGTCTTCGGGGACGCTGCCCAACTTCAGGAAGTTTTCGTAAATTTAATCGTGAATGCGATCCATTCCATGGATAAAGGAGGAAAGCTTACCATCTCCACAACTTCAAAGGGAGCGCCGGACGAAGGCACGGTCGAGGTGACAATCTCGGATACCGGCTGCGGGATTCCCGATGACAACCTGGAAAAGATTTTCAACCCGTTCTTTACGACCAAGGAAGTGGGAAAGGGAACGGGGCTTGGCCTGGCTATTACACAGAGAATCGTCCAGGATCACAAGGGGACGATCTCGGTTGACAGCTCGGTCGGTAACGGCACAGTGTTTAAATTGAGTTTCCCGGTTTACGCCGCAGAGGTCCTGCGCGCCGGGCATACTTGAGCATTCAATAATCCGGTCCATCGGGACCTAATCGGAAATAGACATGAGAGCAGATATTTCAATATTGGCAGTCGACGACGATGTTAACATGCTGGCTATGCTGGAGAAGTTCCTCAGACGTGCGGGCTACACGGTTGACACAACCTCCGACAGTACGAAGGCTTTGTCCCTCGTCGAAGACAAGAGCTATGACATCGTGATCACTGATATCCAGATGCCCCGCACGTCGGGTATGGACCTGCTGAAACGCGTGAAGGACCTTCAGAAGGACACGATGGTCGTGATGATAACCGCCTTCGGGTCCGTCGATTCGGCCGTGAACGCGATGAAAGCCGGCGCCTACGACTACGTCAGCAAACCATTCAACATCGACGAGATACTCGCCCTGCTCGAGCGCGCGACGCAACAGCGGAGGCTCCAGCGGGAGGTGGAGTTCCTAAGACAGGAGGTCGAACAGAAGTATTCCTTCTCCAATATCATCGGCAGGAGCAAGCCGATGCAGGACATCTTCTCCCTGATCCAGAGGATTTCCCACGCGCGCAGCAACATCCTCATAACGGGAAGAAGCGGAACGGGGAAGGAACTGATCGCCAAGGCGATCCACTACAACAGCGACAGGAAGGGGATGCCGCTCGTGACGGTGAATTGCAGCGCGATACCCGAATCGCTTCTGGAAAGCGAGCTTTTCGGACATGAGAAGGGGGCGTTTACCGGCGCCATCACTTCGAGACGCGGGCTCTTCGAGACCGCGAACGGCGGGACGTTGTTCCTCGACGAGATCGGCGATATGCCGCTCGGATCGCAGGCGAAACTGCTAAGGGTGGTGGAAACCGGCGAAGTGCGCCCGGTCGGAAGCGACGACGTCAAGAAAATCGACGTGCGCGTAATTGCCGCAACGCACCGCGAACTGAAGGAGATGGTGAAACACGACCAGTTCAGAGAAGACCTGTTCTACAGGCTGAACGTTATCTCGATTCAGGTGCCGGACCTCAAGGACAGGACCGAGGATATACAGATCCTGACCGACCACTTCATGAAGAAATACGGAGACCAATTCGGCAAGGAGAAGATCCAGGTAACGCGCGAGGCGATGGCCTGCCTCATGCGCTACTCGTGGCCCGGAAACGTGCGCGAACTCGAGAACGTGATAGAGCGGAGCATAGCTCTGTCTGGTGGAGATATAATTGACTGCAAGGACCTGCCGGAACATCTGTTCCAGATGAAGTCGACCGACCTCATTGACGACCTCGCCTCCGACAGCATGCCTCTCTCCGAAGTGGAGAAGCGTTATATCGTGAAGGTACTGCAGCGTACCAACTGGCACCAGTCCAAGGCCGCGCAGATTCTCGGCATCGACAGGAAGACACTTTACAGGAAGATCAAAGAGTATAACCTGATGCAGGGGTAGGTCGGCATCGGCGAACCGCCAATTCGATTCGCGTCGGGAGTTCCAAATATATACCATTCGGTTTGTTGTCGACGTCTCGCGCGACAGCACACTCTCCGACCCGCTCTTCTCGAATGGTTTCACGCCGAGGTAGGGTATTTGGTCTGTGTGGAATGATTCGGGAGGGCATAGCAGCACTGCTTGAGAGGGAGAACAGGCCGCCCCTGACGGGGCTTGGAAAATCTCGGCGAATGTGGACCTACAAACAATACGGCTCCTGACGGAGCGGGTCGGGTAACGTTCGCCTGACGGGGCAATGTAAGAATAGAGTTGATCAGACCCTGCTTCTTTGCTATCGTGTCATACCATTACGGTAAACATAGTTGAGCACCGTAGGTGCGAAATGTTTGTGGTTGGATCAAAGCAAAAAAGCGAGCTCCGCCAGGAGCGACCTGTCAGTGAGGCAATAGGATAGGGACGATTCGGCAGTACAACTCCCTCAGCGCGGGGGGTGGTGAGAAGATGGTACATTTGTGTAATTCGAAATGAGCCCGCCCGTTCCCTGACAGTCACACATTCGTGCAATTCGAGTTAAGTTCCGGGACGATTCGGCAGTACAACTCCCTCACAGCAAAGGGGGTGATCCAATCGTGGAATTCGAGTCAAGCCATCCCGCGGCTGAATCGAGCTGTTCGTCTCATTCGTGACAGAACCCGCGGGACGGTTCGCGAGTACAACGCCCTAACAGCCTTGGATTAGAGATTACAACCTATATCGAAACCCAACGGCGCCATCGACATCAACATCGAAGATCCGGCCTGCCGGGATTAGCGGCCCGGACTCCACAAAGAATTCAACCCGAGAAGCTTTCGGAGTAATGCTTATTCCAATGATCGCCCGGCCTCCGATGTCGAATCTATTATCTTCTTTCGAAGCGAAGCTCTCCCTGTGCGGCTCCCGGGTGTAAAACGAATTGATCCCCTTGGCGAACGCCACGGCTAGACCCGGACCGGCATACTCCCCTATTATTTTCGAACCGAACGCGTGAAATTGCCAGACGTAATCCAGCTGCAATCGGGGAGAGCCGAAATAGTCGGGGCCAAATCCGACATCCACTGCTTCCGACATTCCGAGGGGATACCTCATCGTTGCTCCCAATGGATCACCTAATACTCCGCCTATGCTTACGGCCCTGCCAGTTGTTGCCTGCGCACACGCAACCCCGCTCGCAAGCAAACCGCTCACGAAGAGCACAGTGACCGTTCCAGCAATTCTTCTATTCTTCGCAATTTTCATGATTGTAATATAACCCCGTGGCTGGTGTAGAGTTCCATAATATCGGGAGAGATGAGATCAACCTGGATGATTCTCGAGTGCAACTCTCTTACAGCAAAAGGGTGTTCCATTCGTGGAATTCGAGTCGAGCGGTGCCGTAGCTGAATTGATCTATTCGTTTCATTCGTGTTAAAACCCATGGGACGATTCGGGAGTACAACTCCCTCACAGCTTGGGATTGGTGTCATTCCGACCGACCCCGACTCAGTTAATTTGAGTCGGGGGAGCGGAGGAACCTTCTGCGGTTTGCCTGCAACCAGCATTAGAGAGCGTCCATACAAGATTTCACTCCCGACAAGGTCGGGATCGAAATGACAGGTGAAGTGTTGTGCAACGCCGGGATAGTCCAGGAGTGCAACGCCGTCACAGCGAGGGGTGTCCATTCTTGGAATTCGAGTCGAGCCATCCCGCAGCCAAGTTGATCTATTCGTTTCATTCGTGTCAAAACCCATGGGACGATTCCGGAGCACAACTCCCTCACAGCAAAGGGGGTCTTCGGCGGGAGGTGAGCCTGCGCTACGGCTTGGTGCCGGCCTTGCTCCGTTCAACTTCGATCTCGTCGTACTTTTGTAACTTGTAAACAATCGTCGAGGCCATCCAGCTGACAACGAATATCCCGATGATGAAGTACCCCATCATCCCGAAGTCCCCGCTCAGCTGCATCACGCCGCTCCAGAACCATCCGCTGAATCCCAGTTTGCCGCCGATGACGTTGAATACCTCTATGCCGCCGACAAGAAGGGCGACAAGCACGGATACGAAAGTGATTGTGATATTGTAGTACAGTTTCCTAAGCGGCTTCACGTATGCCCAGCCGTACGCGGCGAGCATAAGTACACCGTCGGTTGTGTCGACGAGAGACATGCCGGCAGTAAAGAGGGCAGGGAAGATCAGTATCGACCATACAGGCAGGCCTTTGGTCGCCTCGGCCGCGGTAATACCGAGAAGCCCGATCTCCGTCGCGGTATCGAATCCCAGTCCGAAGAGGAAACCCATGGGATACATGTGCCAACTCCGGTTGATGAGCCTGTAGAAGGGGCGAAATATTCGGGAAAATAACCCGCGCTGTCCCAGGAGATCCTCGAGCGACTCCTCGTCATACGAGCCGCCGTTTTTCACCTTCCTGAATGTTCTGAATACATCGCGCAGGACGAACATGTTCAGGAGTGCGATGAAGAAAAGAAAACCTGCCGATACTAACGTGCCGATCAATCCTCCGACGTGCTGAAACTCTGGAAAGTGTTTCTGAATGGCTGTGGCGGTGACGGCAATCGCGATGGAAGCAAGAACGACGACGGTGGAATGCCCGAGCGAGAAGAAGAAACCGACGGCGGTCGGCCTCTTGCCGTCGCGCATGAGCTTGCGGGTGACGTTGTCGATTGCCGCGATATGGTCAGCGTCGACCGCGTGCCGGAGTCCGAAACTGTATGCGATAACGGATGTCCCGATCAAGAGCGGAAACCCGCTGAACATTGTGAGAGCGATCGCCCAGACGAGGACGTTGACCGAAATCAGGAGGAGATAGAGCGCCGCGACTCTGCGGCGGACGGTGAGGGGTTTGTCCGCGAAAACTTCCGCCAGCCGCCCGATCACTCGTGTTCTCCGATCGTATGATTCATTTCTGCTCGATGTATCATTTTAAGCACCAAAATCGATAACGGGCGAGGAAAATTCAAGTTATGGGGATACGCTGCTGGACCGGGCCGACCGATCCGTGGCGAAGTCCGGGTTAGCGCATAGTGATTTGAAGAAACTGTGCTTCGGCTCTTTCCGCCGGAGTAACTTTTGTCAAATGTGCCCCGTATGGTTTGAATGTCTATCATCGAAAGGACAGGGCAATGTTCAAGCGACGAGGTCGTGCAGCTTTCAGGGTGGCAAGTTTTGCGGGGCTTGTTTGGTTATCCACCGCTCTTTTTCCCGTGGACGGGTTTCCATACGATTCCACGAATCCCGAGAAATATCGGATAACAGCAGTCCATATCGACCGCGAAATTGAGCTTACCGGCAGGCTCTCCGACCCCCTGTGGAAGTCCGCAACGCCTGTTGAATTGAATTACGAGATACAACCCGGTGAAAACACCCCTGCCCTGCAAAGAACGCTGGTTTATGTACTCTTCAGCTCTGACCGGCTGTACATTGGATTCAGAGCATTCGATTCTGATCCCAAGGCGATCCGGTCTCACATAACCGACCGCGATAGGATGACCGACGACGATTTTGTGGGAGTAATCCTCGATACTTATGGTACCATGCAGAGCGGATATGAATTCTTTGTAAACACGTACGGCATACAGTTCGACGCGATGAGGACAAGCAACAATGAAGACGGGAGTTTCGATTGCGTATGGTATTCGGCCGGAAACGTGAACGATACCGGTTACACGGCGGAGATGGCGATACCTTTCAAAAGTCTCAGGTTCGCCCCGGACGAGAAGCAGCACTGGATGGTGGAGTTCCTCCGCAATCTGCCCCGCGACAGCAGATACCAGATGACCTGGACGCCCATAGACCGAAACAATCCCTGTATACTCTGTCAGGGTGGAACTATCGAAGGCATACAGGGGATTGAAGCGGCGAACAACCTCGAACTTCTCCCTTATGCCATGGCGGCTCAAACCGGCTCGATGGGTGATGTGGAAGACCCGGCTTCTGAATTTACCTCCGGCCCGATCAAAGGGCGGGTTGGAATCGGTTTGAAATATGCCCCTTCGTCAGACCTGGTTCTGGGCGCCGTAGTGAATCCCGATTTCAGCCAGATAGAATCGGACGCGGCGCAGATAAGCGTCAACAACACATTCTCGATATTCTATCCTGAGAAGCGGCCGTTCTTCCTTGAGGGCGCGGACCTGTTCGGGACACTCGCCAGCGCTTTTTATTCCCGAATGATAAACAACCCCCTGGGCGCTTCCAAGCTGACACAGAAATCGGGATCGTTCTCGCTCGCTTATCTCGTAGCCTACGACAGGGAATCTCCGTTCATAGTCCCCGGCGAGGAGGGAAGCGATTTCGTGGGGACGTCTGAGAAATCTCTGAGCAACGTTGTCCGGGCGAAGTATGATTTCGGCAGCGAATCTTTCATAGGCGGACTTTTTACTTCCAGAAATTTCAGCGCCGCGCATAATTACATGGGCGGGCTGGACTGGAATTTCCTGTTCGCCGGCAATTTCTATTTCGTCGGGCAGGCCTTGCTCTCAGACACGAGAGAGCTGAACAATTTGTCGATCTTCGACAACCAGCGCCACTACGGTTCAACGCAGTACACGGCAGCGTTTGACGGTGAACAGTACGGCGGCGGCGGGATGCAGGTGGATTTAAAGAGGAACGCCCGTGACTACAGCTTCGATCTCAGTTATGTCACGGTCTCACCGACGTTTCAGGCGCAGGACGGCTTCATAACATCCACGAATACGCGTGTCCTTTCGTACTGGCATGGTTACTGGGTCTACCTCAATAACTCGGTAATCGAAAACGCGTCCCTGCAGACCTCTTCCGGGCTGCATTTCAACGACGATGGTTTCCTTAAGGAGAAGTGGACGATGGTGGGACTTCAGCTCCAACTGAAAGGGCAAACCTATGTCTGGGTAGATTTCCTGCCGCTCAACGACGAGATCTTTCACAGCGTCCCGTTCGGGAAAATCTACCGCACCGAATTCACTGTTAACTCCAATCTCTCGAGCACTCTGGCGATTTACTTCAACGGTTCTGTTGGAAGGTTTATCTACCGCGCGGACCAACCGGAACTCGGGAGGGGAAACAATTTCTGGATCGAGACGGTTGTTAAGCCGACGGACAAACTCTCTGTGGACGTTTCTTACGCGAGATCGAGGTTGTGGTCTGTCAACGACAGCCATCTGTTCTATGATGGATATATAATCCGCGGTGTGTTCGCTTACCAGTTCTCGTCCGAATTTTTCGTAAGGCTGATCAGCCAGTACGATCAGTTCGCAAAGCAGATACAGGTCGACCCGATGATAAGCTATAAGCTGAATCCGTTCACGGTATTCTACGTGGGTTCGAATCACGGTTTTACGAAATTCAGTCTTCCTTACGGCGTCGAAAGAACAGTGCAGCAGTTCTTCATCAAGATCCAGTATCTCTGGCAGAGCTAATCTGAGGCGGGGGCCTTAGGGTTTGAGCGCGGTTTATCCTTAGCCCAAAAACCGCTCAATCAACGGATTTTCGATGGGTGGGGAAACCTAAACGTGACCTGCGTCGCAGTAGGTATTCCGGGTCGTGTGGTAGATTGACCCTTGAAGTCGGGAGTTTGTTTCCAGGGATTCCGAATTTCATCTGGTATGCATTTCTAATTAACAGGAGGCATTATGGGTCGGCTCAGTCACGGGGTTATTATATCGTTATGCTGTATCAGTCTCAACGCTTTCGCCGCGTCAGGCGCGCGAAGCGGCGCGAAGGCGAAGGTCGCTGCCGCCCATGCGGGACAAGTCGCGTCGCAACCGCAATCTTCCACAGCGGCGGCAGCTTACAATGCGGGGCAGCGTCTCGTCAATTTCGCCGCGAGGTTCGGCGTTACTCCCGCAGTCAATAGGAACACCAGTAGCGTTCCAAGAACGTCCGCGGGCTTCTTCCCGACTCTCCCCTTGCAGGTGCAGCCTGGGGCGGGAGCAATACCAAACACAATAAGGTGGAACAAGGCTTTCGGGACACCGAGATACATGCAATTCACACCGCCCGCTGGAGGAAACACGGCGGCAACAGTCCCGAACAGGTCGCAGGCTATTTCGATCGCGAAGAACTTCCTCGAATCCAACAAGCTGTTGCTGAAGATACAGGATCCGTTGACCGAATTTTCACTTCTGTCAGCAAAGACGGATCAGCAGGGATTCACGCACGTCAGATTTCAGCAGGCTTATCAGGGAGTTGAAGTCTGGGCAAAAGATGTTTATGTGCATATGAATAACAAGGGACAGGTTGTATCGTTCAATGGGGTCTATGCGCCCACGCCGTCGTCACTGTATGGAGTGAAGCCGAGCCTGAGCTCGGATGAAGGAATTCAGACGGTGCTCGCCGACCTGAAGAGCAGGGGCTACAGCAACGGTGTTCCATCGCCTTACAGGCGGATACTCAAATACAACGGTCCGTCCGCGCGCGAAGTCATCTGGCATGACAGGCTGCACGTGCCTCACCGCGCTTGGTTTGTGGAGGTGAGAACCGGGCTTGATCATGACTGGTATTATTTCGTGGACGCCGTGAGCGGAAACATAATGCGGTCCTACGACAACGTAGACCACGACGGCCCGACAACGAGTTCGGGCGCGGATTTGAACGGGGTCACACAGTCATTCGGCAGCTATCAAATCGGCGGGACATATTACATGATCAATGCGGCGGAACCGATGTACAACGCCGCCCAGTCGCAGGTGCCGGACAACCCCGTCGGCGCGATCATTACTCTTGATTTGAAGAACACTGATCTGTCGGCCCAGTCACAATTCTATTACGTTACATCAACGAACAACAGCTGGACAGATCCGGCAGCCGTTTCCGCGGAATATAACGCGGCGGTGACTTACAATTACTACAGGACCACCTTCGGCAGAAATTCAATAGACGACAGCGGGATGACGATATATTCGCTGGTCCATGTGACCTCAAACGGACAGGGGATGGAGAACGCGTACTGGAACGGGGGACTGATGGCGTACGGCGACGGCGGTCAGGTGTTCAAGCCCCTTGCCGGCGGGCTCGATGTAGCCGCCCATGAGATGACTCACGGCGTCAACCAGCATTCTGCAAACCTGGAATACGTGGACCAATCGGGTGCGGAATACCCTGGCCAAGTAGCATCGAAGCCTATGAACGCCTGACGGGGAAGACCTTCGACGTTCATAACAGATCCTGACATCCTGGACACAGGAGTGGACAACATGATTGCCATCATCGACTATGACGCGGGCAATCTGCGCAGTGTGCAGAAGGCCTTGGAAAACATCGGCGCGGACACCATCATTACCTCGGATCCCGCGACTGTCCTTGAGGCAGATGCCGTGGTGCTGCCAGGTGTTGGGGCATTTAAGGATCGTATGGACAACCTGAAGGCCTATGGCATGGAATCCGTTGTACGGGAGACCGTTGCTTCGGGAAAGCCATTTCTAGGCATTTGCCTGGGTTTTCAGATGTTGTTTGAAACAAGCGAGGAACATGCGGGACCGGAAGGCAATATTCCGGGTCTTGGGGTGTTTCCTGGCCGTGTACGGTTGATCCATCCGGGTGAAGGGTTCAAAGTGCCACATATGGGCTGGAACTCCCTGCGTTTTGCGGTGAAAGCCCTTTGTTTGAAGGGATTCCTGCAGAAGCGTATGTCTATTTTGTCCATTCCTTTGGTGTTGCCTGTTCCGGCGCATGCCATTGCAGCACAAGCGGAATACGGGCAGGCACCTTTCCCATGTGGTGCTTTCCAAGGGAAATGTGTCGGCACGTCTTCATCCGGAGAAAAGCGGCGAGGTGGGGTTGACCCTGCTCCGCAATTTTGTAAAGGTGGTACAAGGCGCATGATTCTTATCCAGCCATCGACATCAAGGACGGGCAATGCGTGCGTTTGGCCCAGGGACGATTTGATGACCGGACCGTGTACGGGGATGATCCTGTGGACATGGCGCGCAAGTGGGAAGCCACCGGAGCGGCATGCGTCGCATGTGGTGGACCTCGATGGTGCCCGCAGCCCGGCAAGGCCATCAACCGGCCCGTGCATCAGTGCCATTGCAAAGGCACTGAAGATCCCGGTTCAGACGGGGGGCGGGGTGCGTACCCTGGCGGACATCGAAGAATTGCTGGGTGGTGGTGTCCAGCGGGTGATTCTGGGCACATCCGCCGTGAAGAACCCGGAACTCGTACGGGATGCGGTAAAGGAATACCGTGACCGCATTGTGGTGGGTATCGACGCAAAGGACGGCTATGTGGCTGTGGACGGCTGGGAGAAAACCAGACATCCACCCAGCCATTGAATTCGCCAGGCAGATGGAGTCTCTCCATGTCAAAACCATTGTCTATACGGACATTGCCACAGATGGCATGATGAAGGGGCCCAACCTGCATGCCATGAGGGAGATGGTCGTCTCCGTGAACATGGCGGTCATTGCCTCGGGCGGAGTGAGTTGTGTGGCGGATCTCCTGGCCTTGAAAAAGGCCGGAGCGGCAGGAGCCATTACCGGAAAGGCCATTTATACCGGCGCATTCGATGTGCGCGAAGCATTGGACGCGTTGAAATGAGGGTGACAGCATGCTGACCGAAACGCATCATTCCCTGCCTGGACGTCAAAGGCGGCCGGGTTGTGAAGGGCATCAATTTCGTGAACCTCGTGGACGCCGGAGATCCGGTGGCCTGTGCCGCTGCGTATGACAAAGCCGGCGCGGACGAGCTCACCTTTCTCGACATCACGGCTTCCTCAGATGCCCGTGCCATCATGCTCGACATGGTGTCCCGCGTGGCAGAGCAGGTGTACATTCCATTCACCGTAGGCGGCGGAATCCGCACGGTGGAATGATTTCCGTCAGATCCTGAAGGCGGGTGCGGACAAGATCTCCGTCAATTCCGCAGCCTGACAACGACCAGAACTGATCACCGAAGCGGCGATGAAGTTTGGCAACCAGTGTGTCGTGACCGCGATCGATGCCAAACGGAGAACGAATGGCAGCGGCTGGGAGGTCTATTTAAATGGTGGTCGGGTCAATACGGGGCTGGATGCAGTGGAGTGGGCGGTAAAGGCAGAACGAATGGGTGCGGGAGAGATCCTGTTGACCAGCATGGACTGCGACGGAACCAAGGCCGGTTATGACGTCTGGCATTGACCCGTGCGGTTGCAGATGCTGTAGGTATTCCCGTGATCGCTTCCGGTGGCGCCGGTGTGATGTCCCATTTCGCCGATGCCCTGGTGGAGGGACGTGCGGATGCGGTACTGGCGGCATCCCTGTTTCACTTTGGAGAGATGGATATTCTGGATTTGAAGCGTTATCTGCAGGATCAAGGCCTGCCCATGCGGCTGTGATTCAGGGCAACCCGGAGAACCAGAGGGTGAGCAGCATTTGTGCCAAGCCATAGGTCAGCATGATGGTGATGTCCGAGATGTTCGTTTTCCTGAAACGTGCCATTGCCAACCCGGTGTCTGAAGTGATGAACAGCAGTGCACCCAGGATGGCGCAGGCTGCCAGCATTCCCTTGCCGGCAAGCAGGCTGGTGAGACTGGAAAGCCCCATTCCGGTAATCAAAACAATATACAGGATGATGGCCGGTTTGAGCGCTCCAACAAAGGGGCTTAGCAACCGATAGATGAGTGCTGCATATAAAGCCAGTGGCACTGCCCACAAAAAGAAGGCGGGATGCGTGGAAATGGCCTGTGCATTTTGCGTCAAAAATGCCAGGATGAAGGCAAGATGACCGGACAGGAAAGCCAGAAGACCCGCTGTAAAGCGCTTTTCCGTGGATGGAAACATCAAGATGAGATCTCCGATAAAGCAACATGCCAGTGCGGCAATCACCCAGAACCCGGGGAAAACATCCCCAAGCAAGGCATAGCCCATCAAAAAGAGGAGAAGCAGACGGTTTGGTGATGTACATCCCTACAGTGCTTCTTTTTCCTGTTGCAACCAGATGGAAAAGCAAATCGACCAGAAAGAGGATGAGAATACCCGTTCTCATGTTGTTCCTCCCGATATAACTCAATTGGGGATCCGACCAGAAGCATACTGTGGGTTAAGTTCGGCAACTCCGTGTGCTGGGTGCTTGTCTGTCCATACCGTTGCTCACCGGAATCATCATTTTTCATGCCCATTGGTTTGGATTGGTCTTTTTATGATATCATGACCCTGTCATTATCGCCTATATGCAAGGTTCTTTTCAGGGATGGATCCAATCGGGAGGACATGATGGTACGTTATGTGGGAGAAAGAGGCCGGAAAACGGGGATGGAGCCGGGGACACCGGTTTTGGTTGGTGAGCAACGCAGGGAGGACATCTCTGTGCGGGTGATCGAATACAATGGCGAGGTCTACCGGGAAAGAACAGAGGCTTTATACCATCCTGCCAGGGGAGCGAGATGACGGGTCGT
>CAWEBD010000113.1:0-84253 GCA_963806435.1 uncultured Bacteroidota bacterium | reverse complement strand
GCGCGTACGACCGTGAGGACATCGAGCACCTTAAGCGTTTAGACGAATTTAATCTCATGATGATAGAGCAGCCTCTCAAGAAAAAAGATCTTGAAGGACACGCTATTCTTCAGAAAACAATTTCAACCCCGATCTGCTTAGACGAATCGGCTGACGACGTTGAGAGTGTCAGGCGCGCGATTGAACTCAGGAGCTGCAAGATCGTGAATATAAAGATCCAGCGCGTCGGCGGTTTTCGGAATGCCAAAGCGATTCACGATTTGTGCATGAACGCTGGTATCCCTGTCTGGGCAGGCACGATGCCGGAACTTGGGATAGGAGGGATTCACGCCCTTTCATTGTCAACCCTTCGTGGTTTCACCTACCCGACCGATGTAGAGTCGTCGGAAAGGTGGTTCACTGATGATGTTATTGTCCCGAGGTTGAAAGTCCGCGAGGGCACATTGAAAGTGTCAGATTACTCGTCATATGATATCGACACAATGGTCGTCCAAAAATACAAAGTAAAAGAAGCCGTCCTGGCGCCTAACTGATCTATGCAAGGATGCAAAGTGACCTTCATTCCTCTCTCGCTTGAAAGGCGAGAACGGATGACTTCGTGGATGGAGAGTGAATCATAACCAATGTCCAGTAAAGACACCGCCAGTCTCCGTACTTCATTTCTGGGGCTTGATTTAAGGAGTCCCCTGATAGTCGCCTCCGGTCCTGCCAGCCATGATGTTAAACAAGTCAAGCTCGCTGAGGAAAAGGGTTTTGGGGCGGTCGTATTGAAGACCGTCTGTTCAGAGAAGTATGATCACATGCGTTACTGGCCGCGCCCCCGCTACAAGTTGCTGGACTGGGATAAGCAAATTGGCGGCAGATCCAGGCAATTCACGCTTTATTCCTACGAGCAAGGCTACAGCGGTACACTCAACGACTATTGGGAATTCATCAGGATATCCAAGGCAAAGACAAAAATTCCGATCATCGGGAGCGCGTTCGCGGACATTCCGGAGGACTGGGTTAATCTCGCTTTACACATCGAAGAAAGCGGAGTGGATGCGGTGGAGTTGGACATATCTTCCCCCCATCGGCCCGGGAGCTTAGGTTTCGAAACCACATTTGTCGCGGCCATAAGATCCGTCGTGGAAGCAGTAAAAGTGCCGGTGCTGGTTAAGCTTGCGCCGGGCCCGGATGTCTTAAGCCAGAGCGCGGTGGCCGAGCAGTGCGGTGCAGCCGCGGTGACTCTCTGCAATCGCTCGCGCGGGATAGATGTCGACGTCGAGAGCCAGCGTCCCATACTGCACGGGTCATATGCCGGTGTCGGCGGTCCGTGGGCAAAATACGAAAATTTCCGGCATGTAGCGGAGGCGGCAGGTGCCATAAAGATTCCGATCAGTGCCACCGGAGGGGTAATGAGCGCGGAGGATGCAATCAAGTATGTTCTCCTCGGCGCCAGCACGATACAAATACTCTCCGCAATTATGGTCAACGGCTGGGATGTAGTAGCCAATATAGAATCCGGAATCCGCGCATATATGGAGAGGAAGAAGATAAATTCGCTCGAGGAGATTCGCGGTAAAGCGCTGAAGCAGATAGTTCCTTCAGACAGCATAATTCGCTGGAGTGGAGAGCCGAAGAGGGGGCCGCGCAATGAGTGGGAGTAAGAAGAAATATGTCGGCTTGAATCCGATCCCACCTGAGTTCGCAAAAGCCCACCCACCGCTGGCGCTCGTGGTTGAAGAAGATTGTATCGGGTGCGATCGGTGCATACCGCTTTGCTTTTTTAATGCGCTGGTGATGGTAGATAGACCGGAGCACAAATACAAAAGAGTGGCGCTCGTCGATCCCGATAATTGTACCGGTTGCGGGCTCTGTTTCGAAGCGTGCCCGACAGATGCGTTCGTTTGGGTGCCGGATTACGCTAACGGACGTCATGTCTCCAGGAATGAAGCCGATTTGGAAGACAGAGATCTATGACGATTGTAGACCTAACGCATCCGATTACCGACAGCATCCCGATCTACTTTCCATGGCACCCTGGAACTTCAGTTGAACAGACGGCCAACTATGCCGAAAACCAGTGCGTCGTGCACAAGCTGAGCATAGGCACACACACCGGCACGCACGTCGACGCCCCGGTTCACATCTTCGAGGGGATGCATGCGATCGACGAGTACGATTTGAATCTATGGTACGCGGATGCGCAGGTTCTGGATTTCACGCCGCGTCAACCGCGACAAAATATCACGCTGGCTGAATTCCGACAGAAGGGTATCAAACCCGGAGTCGGCGTTATAGTGAAGACGGGATGGGATGTACATTTCGGAAGTCATGACTATTATAAGACTTACCCACCCATAGATAATGATGCCGCCGAATATTTGGTCGAGAAGAAGATTCCCTTCCTCGCGTCCGATACTCCATTCACATTGGATCTCCACAAAATTTTGCTGAAGCGGGGCATACCACTTATCACGAATCTGAATAATACATCCAAGCTGGCGCCCGGGATAGTGAAGCTCATTACTGCGCCGCTCCCTATTAAGGGTGCTGATGGTTCACCTGCCCGCGTCCTGGCCATAATAGATAACTGATATGATATCACTTGTTGTCACATTCTTTTTATAAAAGAAGCGAGAAAGAAGACAGGAGTCAAAGATGAAGTATGGTAAGTCAATTCTAGTGAGAACACTCACTTATTCTCTCCTCGTCGCTGTCGGGTTGCTGATAGCGCGCGTTCCGGCATGGGCGAAAGTCGAAGAGAATACCATTCACTGCTCGGTAATGAGCGTGGAAGGGAACTGGAAAATCTATGGGGACATTCCCGACCAGGCTCTGCTAATCAGCCTTCAGGGATTAGTGAATCGCACCGGACCCAGGCTGTATCTCCTTTATGGGCCCAATTATGCATGGACCGAAGTCCAGGCTCTCCTCGACTTCTATCATGAGAAACGCCACGTTGATTACACCAAAATTGATTCAATTCCCGAAGCCCTTCAGAAGTTCCGCAAGTACGTCAAGGGTTATATCGTATACGATCAGAAGATCCGTGATTCGATAGTGCTGTCGTTCACGGCCGCAGGCGTCATGGACGGAGTGGTTGTAGCTGAAAGCCAGATACCCATGATGAAAAAGCTCGGATTCAAGCAGCTCGCCGACTTCAGAGGAAAATTTGAGGGAATGACGAGCACGCAGATATACAAATGGGGCTATAAACATTACTGGAACAAGTGTACACACAAAATGCTTGTGTACATGGGAGGTGCAGAAGGCGAATCTATACAGCCGGGAATAGCAGACCTGGGGATTGCCAACAGGGCATTCTTCTACGATCTCTGCACCAAGACGACCTGCGGTGATGAGTACAATTTTGTCTCATTCCTCTACAGCAGGATGAAACCATTTTCGATGTTGTTCGGCTGGCACTCATACAGCAAGGACTACGAGCACACGTACGTTACGCTGGCGTCGCATTACGCGTTGAGAGTCGAAGGTTTAAACACACTTCCCAATATGAGCTTTCACAGGTTCATCAAAGCTTCACGTGGATTCGAATTTAAGACCAATCACAGCAACCTGAAGGACCTCAAGTTGCAGAAGAAGATTTATATTGCGCTTATCCAGAGCGATGGGCTGGGAATCGGGGCGTGGCTCAAGCCCGGCCGCGGATCGGTCCCGTATGCATGGGAAGTGAATATGTATCTCTACAACTATGCGCCGGCGATCCTGCAGTATTACTACCAACAGGCAACGCCGAACGATTATTTCATCGGGGCACTTGGCGGGCCCAGCTACATGTATCCCAAAGCGATTCCGCCGAAGTTTCTACCGACGACAATCAAAATGGCGGGCCGGCTAATGAAGGACCTTGACCTGAACGTGTTCGAGATTTTCGATGCGTCAGACTCACTCACGCGGGATTTGACGCCGCGGGTCGTCGATGCCTATTTCAAGTATATGCCGGGAGCTGTCGGTTTCGTAAACGGATACGGCCCGGCTCACACATTTGCGGCAAAGAACGGGCGGGCGTTCGTATCGTTCGACTATTATCTGGCGCCGACAAGGACGGTCGACGAAGCCGTCGGAGATCTCAAGGAGCTGGCCACTCTCAATCCAAAGAGGCCATATTTTCTCTGTTTCCACGTCAGAGAAAGCAACGACATCAAGCGAGTGAAGGAGATCATCGACAAGATGGGCTCCGACTGCGAGCTGGTTCCGATCGACAAGTTCCTGAAACTTGCGGCCATGGCCCCGACGTTCAAGACACAATATCAATTCACGCATTGAATCTCAAAGGTTAGAAATGGAAAAATATTTCGTTGGCAAATGGATTATCGCTGCCGCACTTCTAATTGCTGCCTCATTGCCGGGTGTCAGCAATGCTCAGAGCTTTGCCGGCACATGGAACTTCGATAATACCCAGAGCAAGAACGTAGGTGGATTCTACGAATCGGGAGAGGTACGCTATAAAATGAACATCCTCCCCAATGGCAGCGGGAAGATGATCATAGAGGGTCTCTCAAGTTCCGAGGTGGGTTGGAGAACCACTAAGCTGAACGTGGATCTAAACGGTCCGGAGACTACCTCAACTTTTCCGATGGGTGATCTCCGTAGGTTCAGTTTTGAGGCCGTTGCTATCGGACCGGACCAGAGGATCAGGACTAAGGCGGTTCAGGGGAGCGACAAATCGTCGTTCGACCTGACTTCGTACTTCAAGGTTCTGGTTTCGCAGGGTACTTATGACCTCGTATTGCACCGTCATTTTGAGTTGTCGGCTGACGGGAAGACGCTCACGATAACTGAGACCCGGAATTCGAGGAAGGACGACGAGCCTGCCGTGTATGTCTTCCACAGGGCGGATTAAACCCGTCGGTCGGCTCGATTCTGCGATCGATGCAAGAGTTACGGTCTGATTATTTATTGTCACATTCTTCAATAAAAGAAGCTAGAAATAGGACAGGAGTTAAAGATGAAGTATAGCAAGTCAATCTTGATGAGAACACTTATGTATTCTCTCCTCGTCGCCGTCGGGCTGTTAATGGCCCGGGGTTCGGCATGGGCGAAAAACGAAGAAAAAGGCATACACTGCTCAGTAATGAGTGTGGAAGGAAACTGGGAGATAAACGGTGATCTCCCGCGTGAAGCTCTACTCATCAGTTTACAGGGACTTGTCAACAGGACCGGCCCCAGGCTCTACTTGCTGTACGGGAGCGATTACGATTATGGCAACGTGCAGGCCCTTCTCGATTATTACCACGCTGACCACCACGTAGAGTACACCATGATTAAATCAATCCCGGATGCCCTTGCGAAGTTCCGCAAGTACGTAAAAGGGTACATCGTATATGATCAGAAGATAAGGGACTCAATCGTGCTTTCCTTCACTGCCGCCGGAATAATGGACGGTGTCGTTGTGGCTCCCGATCAAGTCCCGATGATGAAGAAGCTCGGCTTCAAGGAGCTTGCCAATTATGACGGCAAGTTCGAAAACATGGACACCACGCAGATATACCAGTGGGCGTATGACCATTTCTGGAATAAGTGCTCTCACAAGGAGCTGATTTACATGGGCGGTGTAGAGGGCAAATACATGAAGCCCGGCATCGCTGATATGGGGATTGCCAATCGCGCGTTCTTCTTCGATCTTTCCACCGACCCCAATACCGGCGGCTCGCAGTACCTGCTCGCCAAGAAGCTTTACAGCAAGATGAAACCATTCTCTTTCATCTTTGGCTGGCACTCCTACATGAAGGATACCGAGCATACGTCTGTGACACTGGCTTCCAATTACGGCCTTCGTGTGGAGGGGCTGAACACACTTCCCAACATGACCTTCCATCGATGGATCAAACTTCCTCCGGGATACAAATTCCACTCGCATCACGGCGACTTGAAAAATCTGAAGGTTGAGAACAAGATATACGTGGCGTTCATTCAGAGCGACGGCCTTGGCATCGGCGCATGGCTGAAGCCGGGAAGAGGGCAGATTCCTTACGCCTGGGAAGTCAACATGTACTGGTACAACTACGCGCCGGGGATACTTCAATACTATTATTCGCAGGCGACTCCGAACGATGAGTTCATCGGGACACTCGGCGGGCCGAGCTATATGTACCCGAAGGCGATCCCGGACAAATACAGGCCTACTGCTTTCAAAATGGCTGCCAAGCTGATCAAAGACCTCGACATCAACATGTTCGAGATTTTCGATGCATCCGACTCTCTGACCAGGGACCTTCCGAAGACAGTGGTCGACGAGTACTTCAAGTACATGCCGGACGCAATTGGATTCATCAACGGCTACGGTCCTGCCCACACTTTTGCAGTCAAGGACGGAAGACCGTTCATGTCATTCGACTATTATCTGCCGCCGACGAGGACAGTAAAGGAGGCCGATGCGGATCTCGAAGAATTGGCGAAAATGAATCCGAAGCGGCCGTATTTCATTTGCTTCCACGTGCGCGAATATACCGACGTAAAGGGCGTAATGGATATTATGAAGCCACTCGGTCCCGAATTCAAGATCGTGCCTTTGGACGTGTTTCTTAAACTCGCGGGCATGGCACCGACATTCAAAACACAATATCAATTCACGCGTTAATTGTAGGAATTATAGAAATGAGAAAAGAAGCTTTTTGCCGGTGGACGGTATTATCCGTCTTCTTTTTGGCCGCTTATATCCCTGGCGTCAGTTTCGCACAGAACTTTGCAGGCACGTGGAACTTCGACAAGTCTGCGAGCAAAAACGTCGCTGCCTTCTTTGAGTCCGGAGAGATGCGTTACAGACTGGTGATTACCTCCGACGGTAGCGGGAAAATGGTGATCGAGGAGCAATCGAGGACAGAAGCCGGCTGGAAAAGGTCGATACTCAACGTGGACCTCAACGGACCCGAAACGACCTCTGAGTTCCCGAGAGGAGACATTGCCAGGTTCAGCTTTGAGGCAGTCGCAATCGGTCCCGACCAGACCATTAGAACAGAGGCAGTGCAAGGTTCCGACAGGACTCAATTCGATCTAACCTCCCGTTTTAAAGCACTTGTTTCGCAGGGCACGTATGATGTCGTACTCAAGAGCCACTACGCGTTGTCGCCAGACGGGAAGACACTCACCGTAACCGAGACCCGGAACTCCAGGGTAAACGATGAGCCGGCAGTCTACGTTTTCCAACGGGAAAACTGAGTGTCGGAACATGATTCACCTTCATTTGCCCGGGGGAGATGTTCCCCGGGCAAATCATTTGCTGAACGGCCCGGCATCTCACCGCCACCTGTAAGGCCGGGCTTCCCCAAAGGATCAGAAGGAGCGTGGCCGGCTGTGAATGATACTTTCATGAAAAAATTGTTATTGTCGATGTAGCTTTATCAATCGGAGCTTCCGGCTATTTTCTTTCACGGTTATGATGCCAATTGTAGCTGTCACGTAACACGCTAAACTCAGAGGCTGTAAAATGAAACAGAGAATTACTCATGCTTGGATGATCACGGTCTCCGCATTCCTCGTCCTCTCGCTGCCCAAATCAAGCAGCGCCCAGGACTTCTCAGGGACCTGGAACCTGGATTTTGGACAGAGTAAGCACGCCGATTTCTTTGACCAGAGAAGTATCGTCCTGAAGATTTCCCCGATGGACGGTAACAGGATGACAATAGAACAGAGCACCACGACTGAGTATGCTATATCGGTGGGGACAACGAGCATCGATTTGAACGGGCCCGAGACTACTTCTACCTGGGCACAAGGGGACCTGCCTTATTATGGGTATGAGGCCGTTGCTATCGGAAAAGACCAATCTGTCGAAACGAAGGCCGTTCAGGGCGACGACAAATCGTCGTTTGAAGCGACATTTACCTTTCATGCCGTCGTGTCTCAAGGCACGTATAAAGTGGTAATGCACAGCCTGTATAAGCTATCTCCCGATGGGAAGACGCTGACAGTTACCACGACAAGGAACACAAGGGAAGATGGAAGTCCGGTTATTTACGTCTTCCGGAAGGTAGATTGATTCGGAACATCTCATCCGATCACACATGACCGATATCGTTAAACTTCTCGAAGAGTTGATTGCGATTCCAAGCATGAACCCGATGGGAAGCGGCCGGACGGGACCTGAATACTCCGAAGGTTCTGTGGCAGACTTTCTGGCATCAGTCCTCTCCAGGAATGGAATTGACTGCGAGACTTATGAAGTTATGCCGGGCCGCAAGAATCTCATCGGATTCGTGAACGCCGGAGCAGCGAAAACACTGATGCTCGAGGCGCATCTGGACACGGTGCCGGCGGACAACATGGAGATCGAACCGTTTAAACCTGTCCTGAAGAACGGGCGCGTCTATGGACGCGGCTCGTGTGATACGAAGGCATCGCTCGCAGTTTTCTTCGGGACCGCTGCAAATATGTCCATACGTCATCGTGACCTGAAGTACAACCTGATGTTGCTGGGCACTTGTGATGAAGAATACGGTTTCACCGGCGCACGAGCCGCCGTAGAACGTGGTCTGAAAGCGGACTTCGCGATCGTAGGAGAGCCAACACAGCTGCGCATCGTTAGGGCACACAAGGGAGTTATGAGATGGAAGATCAAAGCGAACGGGCAGGCGGCTCATTCTGCATATCCTGAGCTCGGTGATAACGCCATTTACACCATGGCTAAAGCTCTGAACAGGATCGAAGAATACGCGTCCCGGCTGCGGAAGGGAGTGCCGGATGAATTTCTGGGCGCTCCTTCGCTGAGTGTCGGCGTTATCAGCGGCGGCCATACTGTCAATATTGTCCCGGATTCCTGTTGGATTGAGGTCGACAGGCGCGTGTTGCCCGGCGAGAGCAGGGACTCGGTTCTCGATTCGATCAGATCCCTTTTGGCGGACATGCCCAATGTGGTGGTTGAGGATCCGTACCTTTCATTGCCTGCCATGAGTGTTGACCCGGGGTCGGAGATAGTCGACGTTCTTTCTTCAGCTATAAGGGAGGTCCGCGGTGAGCCAATCAGCGAGGGGGCGAATTACGCGACGGATGCCGGTGTATTCAACGACGCAAAATTACCAACTGTCGTATTCGGACCGGGTGATATCAAAGACGCCCATACTTCGACGGAATCTGTCGATCTTTCGCAGGTCGAATCCGCAACAAGAATTCTGGAGAGACTCCTATTTTGAGAGTTGTTTGCATAGCTGCGTTTCTCATTCTCACGGAAGCGTTTGTTTCTTTTGCCAGGGAGCCGGACGGGCTGAACGTGAGCGATCTCGCACATCTGGAATGGCTCATGTACAGACAGCCGGGTCGCACGCTGGAAATTTCCAGTTACGACAGAACGGGCGGGAATAACGACGGCAACACCGGTAAGTATTCGTACACACGAATAGACAAGAACGGCGAGTACGTCGTCATGGAATCGCATAAGCCGGGCGCGGTTGTGCAAATCTGGTTTACCAATCTCGCGACAGCCGGGCACCTCCACTTCTATTTTGACGGCGCCGCCCGACCGCAGATAGACATGGACGTACACGACTTCTTCAGCGGGAACCGATATCCGTTCGTAAGACCGTTCGTGGAGAATGACACCCTATCGTCCGGCGGCTTCGTATGCTTTCTCCCAATGCCCTTTCACAGGTCCTGCAAGATTACCACGACGGGTATTGCCAGATATTATCACATCATCTATCGGGAGTTTTCATCGGGCGATAGCGTGACCACATTTGCGCTCCCCCTGGACTCCAATGCGACGGAAGAGCTCGAGTCGGCGCGTCGCGATCTCGAAGAGGCCGGTGACTCTATTCCAACCGGCGGGGAAGAAATGACGATTCCAGCCGGACAGACGAAGACGGTATGGTCGGCTGACGGTCGCGAATACATCACCGGCTTGTTCATGCGGCCAGACACAAGTGCGGCGGATGTACTCAAGAAACTCATAGTCAGGATTTATTGGGATGGAGTCCAACAGCCGTCAGTAGAGTCTCCACTCCTTGACTTTTTCGGCGATGGCTTTCGCGCAGCCTCATACAGATCGTTGCCGACGGGCTACACGAAAGGCGAGTTCTACTCCCACTTCCCGATGCCTTTCAGACGGTCCGCCAGGATTGAGATAGAAAACGGGAACACCGTCCCGGTTGCACTTAGCTGTGATGTGAGGAAGGATACACTGCTTTCCGCGAATGATTCCACGCTTCTCTATTTCCATGCGCAATTCAGGCAAGACACCTCGGTCGAGCACGTACCCATCACCATTCTTGAAACCCGTGGTGAAGGTCATTTTGTCGGGATGAGACAAACGATGCAGTCTTTCCCTGGAAAACTGTATAACCCGGACAGCGGGAGATCGCGAATCGATTATCTCGAAGGCGATGAGACTGTTTATGTTGACGGAGATACGGTTCCGAGTTGGCATGGCACAGGTACCGAAGACGAATATGACGGAGGATGGTATTTCAAGTTTGGGACGTTCTTCCTTCCGTTCAACGGCTGTCTCGAAAAGAGCGCCTGGACCGGGAGCATATCGGCCTACAGGTTTCAAATCACGGACATGATCCCGTTCACGGACAATTTCAAAATGTTCATCGAACACGGGGGCTGGAACAATCGGCCTGGAGTCTACTACTCGACTGTCGCTTACTGGTATCAGACGACGGACACAAGCGAAGCGTATCGTTCTCTGCAAGCGGCGGATCTCTCGTTGCCGCTGCGAGCCGTGTGGAAAGAGAAAGGCGTCAAATACTTTGCCGAACAAATCAGCGCTCTCGATCCACGGCATGGTAGTCTTTCAATACTGCCCTGGAGTGAGGCATCTCAAGATTGGAAGGGAATCTCAGACGTGGTTTTCAAGCCTGCGGACACGTCCGGATCTGTCAGCTTCGTTCTTAACCCGCCGATCTCCGGCAAATATGAAATTGACATGCAATACACGACGCTGCCAAGCGGTGGCAAGTTTGTTGTGAAGTCCGGAGACACTGTTGTCTCAGATACCGTCGACTCATACGGCCCCGATTTCAATCCCGGGCAAGAGTTGCATTGGACTGCAGATCTCAAACGGGGGCACGATACGATCACCGTCTCCGCCGCCGAGCCTGACCGGCATTCGAACGGGAATGAGATTTCATTGACGTCATACGATTTGAAGCCCACGCCGGAAGGCCGGTTCGTTACCTCCTGGAAGGTTGTCGGTCCATTTGATGATTCCGGCTTTCGCCACAACTACACACTCTTCGGGCCCGAAAGAGATCTCCGTTTCAATCGTCACTTCCGAGGTATCGATGGGAAGTATGTTTCGTGGAGAACGATTCGCGCGGATTCCACAGGAACTGTGAACCTTATCGAGCTTTTCAAGAAGCACGATTACACAATAGCGTACGCCGGAACAAGAATCTTCTCGCCCGTAAAACGAAAGATCTTTCTCTTTGCGGGTTCTGATGACGGGCTCAAGATATACCTGAACGGCCACTTGGTCTGGGTAAACCTTGTCGCCCGGGGGCTCGTCAGAGATGAAGACAGAGTCCTTGTGACGCTTCCGAAGGGGTGGAGTACTCTGACAATGGAGATTACGCAGGGCATAGGTGACTGGGCCTTCGCGTTGCGTCTCCCGGAGTACCGCGGAAAAAGGCTGACGTTACATTGAAATACGGTTTGCGCACAAGTCTTTGTTGTTCCGCAGCGGTCATCGGCACTTGTAAGCTCGCACCCTCTAAGGAATGAACAAGAAAACATCTCTCATATTGACGCTTGCACTGACATGCCTCTGCCAAGCCATGCTCTGGAGTGGTGCAGAGGCACGACCGAAAGCGGACGTGAAACCGGCTCAGAACGTCCGCCATGAAGCGGCTGCCATGGTGCCGGCAGGTCAAGGCGATGTGATTATCGTATGGAGAGAAGTTGTGCCGCAGGGGTCGGATATCTATGCCCAGAAATTAGACACGGACGGCAAACAGATTTGGAGAAATGGAGGCGTTGAAATTTGCCGTCAATCAACCGCCGACGCACATTTCTCCGCGGTCGCCGATTCGCAGGGCGGCGTCATAGTCATCTGGGAAGATTCGCGTGAGGGGAAGTACAATACCGACATTTATGCACAGAGGCTTGATGAATATGGCAAGCCGATGTGGAAAAGCACCGGTGTTCCTGTGTGCACCGCTGAACATCAGCAGCAGTTTCCGGAAGCAGTTGCCGATCAATACGGAGGGGGCTTTGTCTTTTGGACTGACTACAGAAACGGCAATGCCGACATTTTCGGCTGCCATTTGAACCCGAATGGAACAGTTATCCACAGATTCACTATTTGTACTGAGAAAGATGATCAGACGGATCTCGCGGTCGCGGCTTCGAACTCCGGAAGCGCTTGTCTGGTATGGGTTGATCACCGCTACGATTCCCCCGGCATCTACGCGCAACTGGTGGACCGGAACGACAGCTTAAGATGGCCAGTTGATGGACTACCGATCTGTACCGGAGTGTATCAGCAGGAATCGCCGGCGGTCGCTTCACTAAACGACAGCACTTTCCTGGTCGCCTGGGCAGACTATAGGGACAGGCATGCAAAAGTGTTCACGCAGTTTGTCGATATCGACGGCCGTCTGCTTCTCCGCTCGGACGGAACATCTGTGGCTGCATCAGTCGGACCGCAATACGGTCCAGCGCTCTGCGTGGCTGATTCCACATCGGGCCTTGTCACATGGCTCCAGTATGGAAAAGGTGCGAGCATGTTCCAGCGGAGAATAGACATTGAAAGGCGGGTAGAGATGACAACATCTGTCGGCATCTCGAAACCCTCGCTCGCCCAGTTCTGGCCAAACAGCGTCGCTGACGGCAGCGGCGGGTCTTTTACAGTGTGGGTGGAGTATAATGGGGGAAAGATTGAGATATTCGGACAACATACGGGACCCGACAACAGACTGAAGTGGGGGAGAACAGGGTTGTTGCTCGGATCGGCAAGAGAGAAATCGCATCCTCAGATCGTGTTCGACAGAATACAACATACTATCTTCGTGGCCTGGACGAGCAATTCTACGAAAGGCTCAATAATTACTGTCTCCGGCGTGACCGAGGACGGCACTATCAAGTGGAAGAAAGAACTGTGAGCATAGCGCTGCGCTTTGCAAACTGGTTCGCTAAGGTCAAGCTGAGGCGCACCGCTCGCGGAGCCCGCATCGACCTATTGATCATCGCGATCATGAGCGCCGTCATCGTATCCATTCCTTTGGAAGCAGCCGCGATGACGGGGAGTTCCGCGGACTCAATGGCCGTATATGTATCTGTGCGGGGGAATGATTCCTGGCCAGGTCTGCTCCCGAATTCAAACCGGAATTTGACTGACGGCCCTGTGCGCACTCTTCAAGCCGCCTTTCAAAAGATAAGCCGGTTGAATATTGAGAATACAGTTGCCGGCATGTGTTATGCAGTGGTGATTCGCGGAGGGAGCTATTATGTTCCCGACGGAGTTGATGTCCACTTCGCGTCCAAGAGAGGATCCAGGCTTGAGATTAGGAATTATACGGGGGAATTTGTAACAATTACAGGCGGAGTAAGGCTGAAAGATTTTATACCGCTTCATGCCCAGGTGACGAATCCCCACATTCGGGCGAAATATGCCGATGACGTTTACGTGTGTGATCTGAAGAAGGCCGGTATTTACGATTACGGAAAGATAAGCGAGCGCGGTCATCCGCCGCTCCAGGTCTTCTTTGGTGATTCCGCGATGACCCTGGCGAGATATCCGAACAAGGGCTGGCTGACGATTGCCGGCGTCCCTCAATCGGGACCTGTCCTCTACAATCTCGGTCTCGAAAGGGAGAGGCGCTACGACGGTATCCCGGTTGGAAGGAATTTCGGGGAAATCAATTTCCCCGGCGATCGACCGGCGGATTGGAGCAAGGGTGATCAAGTATATGTCCGGGGTTATTGGACTTGGGACTGGTTCGATTCTTACAAGAAGGTGGATTCTTTAGATCTATCTAATCACACATTGAGCCTCTCGCCGGTGGCCGATCCGTACGGGTACACCAAAGGGCAGAGATTCTATTTCCTGAATGTTCCGGAAGAGCTGGACACGCCCGGCGAATGGTATCTTGATGACAGCACCGGTTTGTTATATTTCTGGCCGCCGCGTCAGATTTCGGAAGGACAAACGACCGTATCGGTGACCGACGCTCCTCTGCTTCGTCTCTCCAGCTGCTCCCGTGTAACCGTGAGCGGAATTTACTTCGACATCTCGCGCGGGGATGGGGTCGTAATTGAAGGCGGCTCAGACAATGCCATCCAGGGATGTCTCTTCAGGAATATAGGTGCTCATGCCGTCGAGGTGAATGGCGGGCATAACAATGGCATCAGCAGTTCTATTGTCTCCGAAATAGGTCTGGACGCGGTTATTATAAAAGGGGGAGACAGGGAGACTCTTGCCGCGGGCAGAAACTACGTGATCAACAACGACATCGATCATTTTGGAACCTGGCTTCAAACGGTGCACGGCGTCATTCTATCGGGAGTCGGAGACATCGCCACCCACAATGAGATTTTCGACGCGCCGTTTGAAGGGCTGTACCTTTCTGGAAACAATCATCTCGTTGCCTACAACGACTTCCACGACATTTGCAGAGCTTCGGGCGATGCGGGTGCCCTGCATACAGGCCGCGATTGGACCTGGCGTGGGAACGTCATAAAGTATAATTACTTCCACGATCTGAAGGGGCCGGGGCTGCACGGCGTAATGGGCGTCTATCTTGATGATTGGGCGACAGGGTTCACAGTCTACGGCAATGTCTTTGACAGGGCGGACCACGCAGTTTTCATCGGAGGCGGCAGGGACAATCTTGTGGAGAACAATGTGTTCATTCGCTGCGAGCCATCTGTCAGCGTCGACGGGCGGGGATTTAGCTGGGCTAGTTACTACTTCAATGGTGAAGGCGGTACGGAGTTGTTTGACAAAATGATTGAGGTTAAATACCGGAAGTATCCTTACAGGAGTGCCTATCCAAAGTTGGCAACCCTACCCGAAGATAACCCCGCGAACCCGAGTGGGAATGTTATTGTCAGGAATGTTTCATGCGGTGGAAGGTGGATGGAGGTTCACGATTTCGGAACGTTCGATATGAATATCGTGAAGATCAAAGACAACGTGATCGCGGACCCGGAACTCCTGAAGCGAAGATTGGCGAATCAAGTCGGCTGGGACCCATACTACTTGAACTTGCAGACCGACAGCGGCTATGTTGTAATGAGGATGGACAACGCGGAAGCGAGGAATGAACTTTCGGGCAACAAATTCATGAAGAACTCCAGCCTCGCAAGGATTACTAATGGTCGCCTCGATATTTCGAAGAATGCATTTGCGGACGGTTTCAAACCTATCCCTTTCCGTGAGATTGGAACTCAAGATAACCACTTCAGGAAAGTCGCGGAGTGGATCCTCAGAATGGCGGCTCATTAGATTGCCGGGACAGGTTGCCTCTTCGCGGATCCTCACTCTAGATTTCGCGCGAGTGTCGGAGCTGAATAAATGTCAGAAGAACATATAATTGGAATTGACATAGGCGGGACAAAGACAGCGGTTGTTCGCGGGACAACCAAAGGAGAGATCCTGTCCCGGATCGAGTTTCCGACATTGGCAGGGAATCCATCTCAGGGATATTTTGAAAAACTATTCGCCACAATCTCTGAGGTTCTTCGCGGTTCGGACAGAAAGCCCGGAGCCATCAGCGTTTCAATAGGTGGACCCCTGGATGTCCTGGAGGGAGTAATACTGTCGCCTCCAAATCTGCCTGGCTGGGTGGAGATCCCACTTAAGAAAATATTGAGAGACAAGTTCGCTCTTCCGGTTTACGTCGAACATGATGGCAATGCCGGGGCACTCGCGGAATATTACTTTGGCGCGGGGAGGGGGGCGAAGAGTGTAGTCTTTCTTACGCTCGGAACCGGTTTAGGAGCAGGACTGATACTTGACGGGAGGCTCTACCGGGGTGCGAGCTACGTCGCGGGGGAGATCGGCCACATCAGGATTGCGGACGACGGTCCGGACAGTTACGGCAAGAGAGGATCGATGGAGGGATACTGCAGCGGAAATGGTATTGAGAAATTGGGGACGATGTTGTTTCCGGAACGATGGCCTGTACCCATTTCTGCCCGCGAACTGGCTGACCTTGCGCGGAAGGGAGATGCCCAGGCGATGACTGTTTTCGATACTTCCGGACGCTATCTGGGACGCGCATTCGCGATTCTCGCGGACCTGATAAACCCTGATAAGATTATACTCGGCGCGCTGGGAGTCAGGCTTGGACCACTGATATTGGAACCCGCGATGGATGTATTCAGGAAAGAAGCCCTTCGTGAAGCCATCGATGCCTGTGAAATAGTTCCCGCTGAACTTGGAGAGAAGATTGGCGACATTGCCGCGTTATGCGCCGCCCTCGACCAGGGAGGGATGAAGTGAAATCAATTCTGAGCAGCCATCTAATCTACGAATCGTCCTGCTGGCTACACTTTGGGATTACTGATATCGCACCATTGTCATCACGTTGTCAACATTAAGGAAAATACTCGAATGAAGAAAATCCTCATCTACGCGTTGTTGCTTATGACTGGGCCAGCCGCTTCCCGTCTCGTTGCCCGGCCCACTGAAAAAAAAGATTTCGACGCCAGGAGAGAACAGATACTGAGCTACTACGCCGATTCGGTCAACATCTCATTCAGCGCAGATGCTCCGGATTACTCCCGCCCCAATTTCGACATCATTGTTGCCAAACTGGCTGCAGGCAAGGACGTGCCGGTCGCTATCGCCGCGCTCGACACCCTGATGACACACTCGGTAGGAAGTATGTTCTACATCTATGAACTCATGGGAACATACCTGTTCGGCAGGAACTCCCTCCCACCGGGTTTCGGCGACAAGGTTAGAGACAATCTGGAGACATCAACTATTTACCGCGGCGACACAGAAAATCACTGGCTCCAGTATTACACAGGATGGTATCTTGCCGCTCAGGAGTGGAACGTCCCACGCTGGTCGAACGGCAAGAGCTCCGAAGAAACACTGAAGGAATCCGAGGATTATATCGATCACTGGATTTCGTTGACTACTTCCCTGGGTCAGGGCGAATTCAACTCGCCGACATACTTCATCACGTACGTAGATCCGCTGGTGCTCCTCTACCAGTTTGCGAAAGATCCTCTCATGCGAAAGAAGGCGGAGATGATGTTGGAGTACATGTTCGCGGACTACGGTATAGAGAATCTTGACGGCTGCTATTGCGGCGCACACAGCAGAGATTATCCTTACATCGCGGTAAATCCCCAGATGGCGCAATCGAGAATATTCGGATACCTCTACTTCGGCAACACCGAGTTCAACCCGAGGATCCGCGAGGCGATTTCGGTCATCTTTCCGGCGTTGAGCAGTTTTAGGCTTCCTGCCATCATTCACGACATCGCCACGGACCGCTCCGAGCCCTATGTATCCAGGCAAAGGAAAAGGGTAAGGTTCGTCATCAGGTATGGCCCCGAGAGAACGCCGCCGGTATACAAGTACACCTACATGACAAAGTACTACTGTCTGGGCAGCGCGCAGGGCGGAATACTTCAGCCTATTCAAGAACACGTATGGGATATCACCTTCGCCACACGGCGGCCGTACAACACGGTCTTCGCTCTCAATCCCTACAGGTCGCCGAAGGAGCTGGGGTTGTTCTTTCCCGAGGAGGCCCTGCCAGTCTACGGCTTCGTGGCCCATTCACACGGCTACTACGGCGACGTTGACAAGTGGTCCTCGAGTTCGCCCCACGAGCGGACATTCCAGTATCGCAACACGCTCATAGATTTGTACGATCTCGATTTGAATCCTACGGAGCTGTGGCATGAAATCGATGCTTTCTTCCCGCTGACCCTGGATCAATTCATCGTCAGTGAAAGCGGGTGGATCTTCGGAAGGATGGACAGCGCATATTTCGCGTACTATCCGCTCCAGAAATACTTCCTTGAGAAAGACACCGCCTCTCTCCAGTTGCTTGGCGGCGATGAAGGCTCGTTCGGCATCGAAACACTCGACAGACATTCGATAGATCTGAGACTGAGGAGCTTTTCGACCGCCAATGGCTGTGTGCTGCAGGCGGGATCGTCCACAGAGTATGGGAGCTTCGAGAATTTTATGAGACTGGTTAAGAAGACGAAAGTGGTTTTCGACAGCAAGAAGATCAGTGTGAAATACGGCACGATCAACGGTGACCGGCTGTATTTCCGCTACTCAAACGATAGGGAGTTGAATGGCAAGAAGATTATCCTAAACTATCCGCTGTTCGACAGCAAGTATCTCCATTCTGCCGTTAACAGCCGTGTGCTCAAGATTACCTACGGGAATACCGTACGGACGTTGGACTTCAACAATTTCACTGCAACTCAGCAGACTGTTAAATAAATCTCATCACTAAGATTCGAAGGGTAAATATGCTTAAAAGATTGTTAGTCTTCGTACTCCTTTCGGCAGCGGTCACATTTGCCGGCCAGAAGAGAGTATATGTAGTGGTTCACTTGTATCAAAAGATGGTTGTAGGTGGCCTTAATCCACCAGCCGGGGTCTTCTATACGACCGATGGCGGTGATAAATGGGAGCACATTGGGTGGACCAATATCATTGCCTACTCACTCACGATTGACCCGGGTTCGGACGGAAAGATCATGTATTTAGCGGCAGGCAACGGCGTGCTGAAATCAACTGATGCCGGCGAAACATGGCGGATCATGACTGATTGGCATGAGACCGAAGTTAGTCAGCTGGTGATCGACCCGGGAAATCATAACATCCTGTATATAGCGACACCATATGGAGTCTTCAAATCTAACGATGCCGGTTGGACCTGGAGCAAGAAAAACAACGGGATCAGTCCGAAACAAACCGGGACTACGTCCTCCACGTTCATCGGGCCTATCATCATAGACAAGGCGAACCCGGACAGAATCCTGATCGGAACCGAGAACGGTATATATATGAGCACGAATGGCGCGGAGTCGTGGAAACTTTTTGCCCTCAAAGGGAAGGGCTTACGCGACCTCGCGACGAACTCAACAAACCCCAAGTTGATGATTGCCGGGACTGAAAATGCCGGTATCTTCACCTCACGTGATGGCGGAAAGACCTGGAGCCAGGCGGGAGGCGGTATCGATACGCTTGCGATCTACACGGTTGGGTTCGACCCACACGATGAGAATGTCATGTATGCTGGCGGTTACGATACGGGCTTCATGAAATCGACCGACGGCGGCAAAACATGGCAGACATTCTCATCAGGCCTTACAGAAAAAACGCTTCATGGAATAGCAGTCGATCCTGAAAATCCGCAGGATATTTATGTTGCCACGATACCCGGCGGCGTGTTTAAGAGCGTGGACGGCGGGAAGACCTGGAAGTACCTTTTCCTGGATGGAGCTCAGGTTTGGTCGGTTATGATCCATTAATTGTAAATCAAGAGGGAGGAGAATAATCGCAGTGACAGTGTCTGAAGATTTGCTAAATCGGGCTCTCAGGCATATTCCCTGGGGAACCCAAACCAACGCCAAGAGGCCTATCCTCGATTATGCCGGTGAGATGCCGTTCTTCATTGAGAGCGCGAAGGGATGCCGGTTCCGCGACGTTGACGGAGACGAATACATCGATTACCGCCTTGCGCTCGGCCCGGTGATCCTGGGTTACGGATATCCGGCGGTTGACGAAGCAGTGAGAGCACAGCTGGAGAAGGGCGTTCTATTCAGCATGGCGAGCCCCGTGGAGATCGAGCTGGCCGAAACCATCTGCCGTATAGTACCCTCGGTGGAAATGGTCCGATATGGAAAGAACGGCGTAGATGCGAACGCGAGCAACGTGCGCATAGCGAGAGCTTACACCGGAAAGGATAAGATAATCCGATGCGGATACAACGGGTATCACGATTGGTTCTCCACAGGAATTGAGGGAAACGGTGTTCCAAAGTTCCTCGCCGACTATGTTTACGAAGTCAGATATGGCGACGTCGAGGGATTGGAAAAGATACTGAAGCGAGACGCGTCTAATATCAGCTGCATACTCTGCGCGCCATACGATTTCAATGAGGACATATCCGGAGACTATCCCAGGGCGGTGAGAAGGCTTGCCGATGAATATGGAATGATACTCATTTTCGATGAAGTCCTGACAGGGTTCCGGCTTTCGATCGGCGGTGCGCAGGAATATTTCGGTGTCCGGCCCGACCTTACGTCCTTTGCGAAGGCAATCGCAAATGGCTTCCCGCTGTCAGCGTATGGAGGAAAGCGGGAGTTGATGGGGAAGCTGAACGATTTTGTCCTGACGGCAACTTATGCAGGGGAGACTCTTTCGATCGCAGCGGCAATTGCCACCCTGAAGGTTATGGAAGAGAATAAGGTACACGAGCACATCCACAGGATGGGGAAGCGCCTGATGGCCGGGTTCTCAGAGATAGCAAAACGCGTGGGGGTTGAAGTCAAAGTCGGCGGATTCCCGGTCGCGTCCTATTGCCTTTTCAATTATCCTGATAGTCAGAAGAACAGGAAGCTCCAGGTTGAGCTCAACAGGGAACTCCTCAAGGAACACGTGTTTGTTTATGACAGGTGGTTCATTTCTTTCTCGCACAAGGAAGCCGATATAGATGAGACGCTCGGGAAGTTCGAGCGAGCTTTGAAAAGGTGTCTGAAAAATTGAAGCCGATACTATGAGCGGGATACGTTATTTCGACAGTTTCGCATTCGCCGGTAAAAGAATGGGCGAATTGCAGAACTACATCCACAGCGTTGACGATATAGCCTCCGAAATGCGGCGTTGTGGAATCCATGGCGCGCTGCTGACGCATACCCTGTCGCGAGAATATGACCCCGTGGTGGGGAATGAATTACTGCTGAAGGAGATCGGCGGGAGGAAGAACTTCGTGCCGTGCTTCGTCATGAGGCCGGACGATCTCGGTGAATTCCCCCCGGTTGAGAAATACCTGGACAAACACGACATAAGGGCCGTCAGGTTATATCCGAAAACCCAAATGTACGGGTTCGACGATTTTACATGCGGGAAGATCTTCGATAACCTGGAACGCCGGGAGATCCCCCTTTTCATCGAGGGAGGTCGACGTTTTGTCCCGAGCTTCAACCAGGCATCGATAGAGGATTTGGACAGAGTGTGCTCTGCCCACCCGAAACTCAGGATAGTCCTGCAGGGTTCAAGATGGGACGGAATGCGGGAAGTATTCTTCCTGATGAAGAAGCACGCGAACATAATGCTTGAGTTCTCTTCTCAGCAGGTGAATAGGGGGTTCGAATTCTTCGTCCATCATTTCGGAGCGAAACGCCTGATCTTCGGAACCCAGTTTCCTGTAATGAGTATCGGCGCCGCACGCATGTTCCTTGATTACGCGGACATCAAAGAAGACGAAAGACGGCTAATAGCCGGTGTCAATCTTGCAGAGCTCCTCAAAGTCCCCATTCCCGATAGCGAAGTGGACAACGAGAAAGGCGACAGAATCCTGGTCGCTGTAAAGTCAGGCAAGCCGCTCAGCGAATTCAATGTTATCGATGCCCATGCGCATATTGTGCCCGAGGGAGAACACGTGGCATATTCGCCGATTCTCTTCTCCGGGGCGGACGACATGGTGAAGGGTGACGGGAGGCTGGGTATTCGCAAGACATGTGTCAGTGAATGGCTTGGGCTGTGGCTCGACCATGACAGGGGAAATGAAGCGACATTTGACGCGATGACCAGGTACCCGGACCACTTCGTCGGATACGGTGCCTTCGATCCGACTTTTGTTAAGGATTGGGAGCAGTTGTTAAACCACTGGTATCTTAAGAGGCGGTTCCTGGGAATCAAGCCGTATTACCCTCGAAATGAAATACCCTACAATAGTCAGAAATGGCATCCACTTTTTTCGTTTGGAGACCGTCACAAATTGTTCGTTCTCCTTCACCCGTCTGACCATTTTGTTTCGGAAGCGGAGGAAATTGCCGTGAGATACCCGAACTTAAGATTGCTCCTTGCCCACTCGGGCATGAACTTTAAGCATGCTTCGGAGGTCAGTGAATTGGCGAAGATGCATGAGAACGTCTACCTTGAACTGACATTCACGGATGTGACCGACGGAGTCATAGAGTTCATGACGGAGAAGGTGGGTGGGGAGAAAATCCTCTTCGGTACCGACCAGCCAATGCGTGATGCCTCACCCCAGCTCGGCTGGGTTGCATACTCCAGGATTTCCGAGAACGATAAGGTCAGGATACTTGGGAAGAATATGGAAGGGATCCTGAGCGGTACCCGATTGCCTTCGTGAGTAAAACAGCATTATCTATAACCGCATTCGAAACATGAACATATGAAAGAAAAGAATTCTATGAGCTCTGAGCCAACATACAATATCGTTACACATGCCCACTGGGACAGGGAATGGTACCTCGGTTTTGAGGAATACCGGACGTGGTTGGTGGATATGGTGGACGAATTATTTGACAGAATTGATAAGGATCCCGCATTCAACTCGTTCCTCTTCGACGGGCAGATGGCGATGGTTCTGGACTACCTCGAGGTAAGGCCGGAAATGCTCGATCGATTCAAGGAGAATATAAGGAGAAAGAAGTTTATCATCGGTCCGTGGTATGTTCTAGTCGATCAGTTCCTTCCGAGTGGGGAATCACATATTAGAAACTTACTTTACGGCCTCGCATTCGCGCGGGAACTTGGAGAGCCGATGATGGTGGGATACGTCCCCGATCAGTTCGGTCACATCGCGCAAATGCCGCAGATTATGAAAGGGTTCAATATTGACTTCGCTGTTGTCTACCGCGGTTTCGGAGGTGAACCCGGTCAGGAATCATCCGAGTACCGTTGGCGGTCCCCCGACGGGACAACGGTTTTGATGGAGCATCTGCCGAAAGACGGCTACAGCTTCGGGTATTTTGGTTCGGACAAGGACGACGATATCCCTGGTAGGTTCCAGCGTTTGAGAGAGGAGATTGATCCAAGAGCGCAAACCTCGCAGAGACTTGTGTTGAACGGCGGCGATCACCACTGGTCGGATCCGAATGTCACAAAAGCTGCAAAGATGATTTCCGAAAAACTCGGTGTTAATGTCCGCCTCACAAACCTTGGGGACTACATGTCGAGGCTGAAGGCGGAAGTCAAAATGGATACGCTGCCGGTTGTGGAAGGAGAGATGAGATTCGGGATCAGGCATGCTTTCGCCGTTATCGGTGGAACCGCATCGAGCCGAATGTACGTCAAGCAGGCTAACTACGATTGCCAGAACAAGCTGGAGCATCTGCTGGAACCGTTGAACGCGATCGCGGTCGCATCGGGAAAGAGAAGCAGATCGGGGCTGATAAAACACGCCTGGAAATACGTCCTTCAATCGCAGGATCACGACGTTATCTGCGGATCGAGCATCGACAGCGTCTACGAGGAGACCATGGTGCGGTATGCCAAAGTCCAAGAGATTGCCAGGAGGACGTCGATACAAATCGTGAATGACCTTATACCTTACGACGGAGCGCAGTATAAAGACGACAAGCATTTGTTCCTGTTCAACCTCCTTCCTTACAAAAGAAGCGGGGTTGTAGAGTCCGACGTCGAGTTCTTCATAAAGGACGTCATCATTGGAGTAAACCCCGATGTCAAAATCTATCCCGATGCTCCTCGCACCAAAGGGCTCAGGTTGGTGGGTCCGGACGGCCGGGAGATGCCGTTCCAGTTGGTCGATCGTACGGACGATTTTGGTATAACTTATGCCAAGTACTCTTATCCCCATCAGACAAAAGTCGACAAATGGAAGCTCCTGGTATTGGCGGATGATCTTCCGGCGCTTGGCTACAAAGGGTACTCTATAGAGAGGGCGGAATCAACAGGACATTTTGAAACCGGTCTTAAGGTTGGCGACAATTTCATGGAAAATGATTTCGTGATCGTCAAGGCCGGCGCTGATGGAACGATTCCGATCACCGACAAAGCTACCGGCGAAGTTTACGGCGGTTTGAACAGGTTCGAAGACTCCGGTGACATCGGAGATGAGTATACCTACTGTCCTCCCGATAAAAGTGTGGTCGTCGATTCGGTGAATTCCAGGCCCACCGTCCGCGTAGTGGAGCGCGGGCCGCTTCGTGGTGCGATTGAGATAACCATACCGATGAAGTTGCCGGCCGGGATCAACAAAGATACTCGCGAGCGGAGCGGAGATTTGGTCGATTTCGATTTGAAAACCACGGTTTATCTGGCCTGTGATTCAAGAAGGGTTGACGTAAAGACCCGGGTCGTCAACAACGCACGCGATCACCGCTTGAGAGCCGTTTTCAAGAGCGGAATCCAAACCGACATATCCTACGCGGATTCCCAGTTCTGCGTCGTGAAACGCAAACATCGGAAGTACGACATGACTGGTTTTCCGTACGAGCTTCCGCAAAATCTGGAAATACTTCAAAGGTTTGTCACAGTTCAGGAAGGCGGCCGGGCCGTCACGGTCTTCACAAAGGGACTGCCGGAATATGAGCTGCAACTTGACGAACTGGGAACTCTGGCTTTGACGCTGCTGAGGTCAGTCGGAAACCTTTCCAGCTCGAACCTGAAGACGCGTCCCGGCGGGGATGCCGGATGGAAAAACGAGACACCCGGCGCGCAGTGCCTGGGGCCGCAGACATTTGAGTACAGCATCCTGGTCCACCGGCCGACTCAGGACTTCGACGAGATAAATCGTCTGGCCGAAGAATACAATAGTCCTGTAATGAATGTCAGCAGGAAACATGATGTTGACGTTCAACGAAAAGCTTCTTTCTTCGAGCTCGGAGGGAAGGGACTCGCATTCAGCGCTTTGAAGGAATCTGAGGATGGTAATGGCCTGATATTTCGATGTTGCAACATAGGCAGCATTCCTCAACGCGGGGAGCTAACTACTAGTGTTCCATTTAAGTCCGTGAGTGTGGCGAATCTTGAGGAGGAAGAGACGTCACGTTTGAAGGAGGAGAATCATGGGATGCAGTTCAACGCCGGCGCGCATTCCATCGTAACGCTGAAAATTAACATCTAGAGGAGGAGATTATGAAGTACTTATCGAAGGAGGAGGTAATCGATAGGTTTAAACACTATCGATTCATAAAGAATCAGATTTTAGAAATTATGGGAGGATGGGTCCAATCGCTGCCTGAAGTCGAAATTAAGATACAATCCGGAAGGCAGCTGCATTCGGATGCCGTTCACTCCGATCTGCTCAAACAGAGGCTCACCTATCTCGGTGCCAGGACCGACAATCGACAGGTGGCTTACCCTAACAAGAAGTTCATCTCTTACCTGGAGGACATCTGGCGTTCTGCTGATCAGACAGTCGTCAAACTGTATACTGTCGATGTCCTTATTCGGTCATTGGTTGTTGATGTTATCCGGGAACAGCTTGATCGCACGTCGGTACCGGAGGATAAGGCGTCGGAGGAGATATTGAGGAGAATTGTAAGCGACGACTACGCACGAATCAGCTGGGCCAATAGCGCAATTGCGGAGCTTGATCCGCACGGCAGGATACTGGATGAAAACACGAAGCAGGCGCTCAAGGCAAAGCTTGCAGCATCGGGAGGCTTCATGGCGTCGGATGATCCGGGGACGCCGTTCAAAAAGTCTTTTCCCTACAGCAAGCATCCGGTCAGGCCGGCGAGTTGGAAGATTGTCGAAGACGCCGATTCATATTCAGAGAAGAATAACAGCTTTGACAACATCGAGGGGAAGAGAAGGTTACTTCATGACCTGATCGATGGCGAGCTCTGCAGCATTGAAAGGCTCGGCAGAATGCTCGCCGAGTTTCCAGATCTTCCATGGGAAATGAAGACACAACTCGCCAAGCAGGCGTGGGATGAATCGCGCCACGCGGAGGCACAAATACGCAGATTGAAAGAATTCGGTGGAAACACCGGTCAGTATCCAGTAAATTACTGGGGGTGGGAGGTAGATGTAAACCGTCCGGATCCACTCGAGCGACTCGCAATTTCGAACATGACTTTTGAGAGCGAGGCGTGCAAGCACATGAGTAATTGGATCGAAACAGCTCGCGCAACCGGAGACGAAGAATCCGCGAGGCTGATAGAGTTCATTTTGATGGATGAAGTCACGCATGTCCAGATTGGAAAGCGATGGGTTGAAGAGCTGACTAAGGGTGACCAGGAGCATTACAACAGAGTGGTATCTTACCCTGAGACCGTGCTGAAGACGGCGCGCCCCAAGGGTATTAAGATAGATGATCTTGAAGAAAAATAACCGATGCTTATGACGCGCAGGAATACCTACCGCGTCCAAGCAGGGAATTGCTTTGTAGGTCGTTGATATCTTGGAAGGTACTATTTCCGAAGGAAGGTGAATAAATAATGTCGCCCAATTACACCGTACCTGCAGTCGATAGGACTGTTCAGGTGTTGCAAGCGCTGATTAAACACCAGAGGGGCGCCTCTCTCGCGCAGCTTACTGTCGAGACCGGCATTCCTAAAAGCTCATTGTTCCGCATCATCACGACGCTTCTTCATCACCAGCTCGTCGTTGAAGATCCCGAGAGGCAGACCTTTAGCCTTGGTATGAAGCTCGTTGAATGGGGAAGCGCGGTCCTTGACAGAGTGGACCTTAAGAGTCTGGTCCACCCATATCTTGTCAGATTAGCGGCTGAGACAGGCCACAGCTTCTATCTTGCAATCCTTGACGACTACGAGGTAATACTGGTCGATCGGGCCGATACGCCCGACATCTGGCGAATAGTAACGAGACTTGGCCTGCGCTCTCCGGTACACTGTACCGCGAGCGGGCTAGCCATCATAGCCGAGTTTTCGGGGGCACAGTTGGACGAGATTGTTCGCAGAAAGGGCCTCACGAAATTCACGTCGAAAACTATCACGACCAAACGCGCGTTGGTCGAAAAGCTGGCCGAAGTGCGCAAACTGGGCTATGCGGTTGCCAACGGTGATTACAAGACAGACCTTTTTGCCCTTGCGGTAGGCATCAGAGACCATCACGGTAGAATTGTCGGTTCCTTGATGACAGCCATTCATCCCGATGTCGCCAGGAGTAACAAGAAACAAGTCAAGTCTCTTATTGAAGGCCTCATTAAGATAGGAGCCGATATTTCCAAACTAATCGGCTACGACGGCAGCAAGTAACCGAAATATTTGCCACAGTCACAACAGATCATTATCCCATCCCCGAAGGAAGTCAATGGATTTAGGAATTGTCAGCGATGAGATCGCTCCCGGGTTCCGGGAGGCTCTCAATTATGGAATATCATGGGGAATAACCAAATACGAGATCCGAACACTGAAAACCGGTCGGGTACCGAACGTGGAGGGTCGCGAAATTCAGGAAATTCTGGATTGTATTCGCTCCGAAGGAGTAGAGATATCTGCGCTGTCACCCGGCATGTTCAAAATGCCGGTTTCGAATGAAGCGGAGATTCGGCATCAGCTCGATGTTCTGCTGCCGGACACGATCAGGGTGGCCGAGATGTTTGGAACAAGGAAATTAATCGTATTCGGTTTCCAACGGAATTCTGGCGAGCCGTCGGAGAATCTCAAAATGGTAATCGATTATCTCGGGGAAGCCACTGAGAAAGCCTCAAAGGCCGGAATGACACTACTTATAGAAAATGAACCTGGCTTCTGGTGCGACACGGGAACCAACACCGCCAGTATTCTAAGTGAAATCTCGTCCCCGGCTCTGCGGGCTAATTGGGATCCGTGCAATGCGTTTGGTTTGGACGAAGAACCATTCCCTGACGGCTATGCCGCTATTAAGGAGTTCGTTGCCAATGTTCACGTGAAAGATACACGTAAGGGAGCGCTGGTCGAATGTGTTCCTGTCGGCGAAGGGCTTATAAACTGGCGGGGACAGTTGCGTGCACTTCTTGAGGATCGGCTCGTAGAGCATGTGACCATCGAAACGCATAGCCTGCCGCTGGTCGAGAAATCGAAGCGAAACGTTGATGTTCTCCGTACCTTGCTGTCGGAATTTAAGGGAACGTAACGTGGTGACAGACATCTTTCTTGAGTCACCGATTTATTAAAGGATAACAAAGGGATAAAATGACCGAAAAGCACTTTTCATACAAAACCCTGGACGAGCTCAGACACGAAGTTGAAACGATTGGAGTCGACGTAACTTTTGAGGAAAAGCTGGAAGCGATCTCTAAACCCGTCCGTATCGGGACCAAAACGATAGGCAACTCCCTTGCAATTCACCCGATGGAAGGATGTGACGGAACGCTCGACGGGCGGCCTGACGAACTTACATATCGCAGGTGGGAACGGTTTGGAGAGGGAGGTGCGAAACTTATTTGGGGAGAAGCAACCGCGATCGTGCCTGAGGGAAGGGCTAATCCCCGGCAGTTGTTGTTGAATGATAAAACCATGTCCGACTTCAGCAGACTTCTCAATGGAACCCGGAGCAAACACCGGGAGGTGTTCGGTAGGGATGACGATCTTATGGTCGGCATACAGCTGACGCACTCGGGGCGTTATAGTTACCCAAAACCACTCATCGCGTATCACCATCCACAAGTCGACAGCATGACTTATGCCGACAAGAGCCGCGGGATCAGGGTAGCGGCGGATTACCCAGTTCTCTCGGATGATTATCTTGAGAGGCTGGAAGATGTCTATGCCGACGCGGTGAAAAAAGCCGCCGCTATTGGGTTCGATTTCGTGGATATCAAACAGTGTCACACGTATCTTCTGAATGCCCTTCTTGGCGCAAGGGTGCGACCAGGTAAATACGGAGGAAGTTTTGAGAACAGGACGCGGTTTATCCGTAACGTTCTGGCGAAGATAAAAGATGCTGTCGGAAGCCGAATAATCGTGGGCTCCCGTATAAACGCGTTCGATGGGATCCCTTTTGCCGAGGATCCGGAAACGAAAATTGGAACGCCTGCGCGCTACGAGATACCATACGAATACAGCTTCGGCATCGATAAGTTTAACCCTTTACAGGAAGATCTTTCGGAGGTGTTGCCTTTTGTCAAGATGCTGACAGAATCTGGCGTCGAGCTCCTTAATGTTTCCCTCGGAAGTCCTTACTACAACATGCACATCGGGCGGCCTTTCGATCGCCCGCCGGTCGACGGCTATCACTCGCCAGAACATCCGCTCGTCGGCGTGGAACGTCATTTCAGGATTACAGGAAAAATCCAGGAAGCCTTCCCAAATCTACCTATTGTTGGGACCGGGTATAGCTGGCTTCAGAAATTCTTCATTAACGCCGGTGAATCCAACATCAGAAGAGGGAGAGTGAAGATCGTGGGAATCGGCCGCGGAGCCATAGCATATCCAAACTACGCAAGAGATATTCTGAACGGAATCGAATTGAAAAGTAGCAAGGTTTGTTACGGCGCGAGTTTTTGCACGGATCTGATGCGCTCCAAGAATAACGAGCTGGGACAGTTTGCGACGGGATGTGTGCCGAGGGATCCAGTATACACCAAAATATATAAAGAGTCTCTGATGGCGAATAAGGAAAAGCAAGCGGTAGAAGAAGTGAAGGTGGACGGAGAAAAAGGGAAATGAATAAATCAAAACTTAACATTGCGCTCGTCGGGGTAGCGAACCACGGCCGGACAATTCTCAGAATGATAAGGGCGAGTGATAAGCTTGTACTCAGGTCGTGTTACGATATCGATTCACAAGCCAGTCTGAAAGTCGCGTCCGAAACGGGTTGCAGAGCCGAAACGAGTTACGACGTCTTGTTGGCAGATCCGGAGCTGGACGCGGTTGCTCTAATAACGCCCAACTTTGTACACCTCGACCAGGCTGTCAAAGCCTTCGATGCAGGGAAACACGTCTTTATCGAGAAACCCTTAGCTACAAATGTGCGCGAGGGGCGGCTAATTGTGGAAGCGGCTGCCAGGGCAGGCAAAATTCTCCAGGTTGGGCACAATACAAGAAAGAGGAGATCGTTCCGGGAAGCCAAGAGATTCATAGAGTCGGGAGAGCTGGGTGAAATAGTAAGTGTTTACGCGAATATGTCGTTCGACTTTGGTCTTACCAAAGATGTCCCCGAATGGAAGAAACAGAAGGAAAAATGTCAGCTCCTGCCGATGACTCAACTCGGGATACACTTCGTCGATACCCTGCAGTATCTGATCGGTCCTATCGGTTTGGTCACCTGTGTCCAGCGGTCGGCGTTCATGAGGAACAAGAAAGGGGAGAGTGTGACGGACAGCGTGGCGGCAACGCTCAGCTTCGAAAACGGAGTCATCGGGGCGATACAATCCGATTACGTCTCAACATCCACTTACGCTATCGTGGTCTCCGGCACGAATGCGAAAATAACTTGCGGTGACAATAGTATCCTCGTTGAGAAGCGTCAAGCGGGGAAAATAGAAACCGAGACACTGTCTGCGGCGGAGAAACTTGACGGGGAAAGCTATTTTGCGGAAATAGAAGAGTTTGCCGATTGCGTCTTGACCAGCCAGACTCCTGAAGTCGACGGACAATCAGGGCTAAGAAATCTCGCGGTGGTTGAGGCGATGCTCGAGTCCGCGGAAACAGGACGCATCGTTAGTGTCGCTGAGACTATCAACCGCCGCTGAAGTATGTGACCGGACTTTGACAAGGCTGAAGACGCCGCAAGCGGGGAGAAGGAACGAACTCCGCGCTATGAGAGTCACAGAAAGAAAACCTGAGTCGGCAGACACGGATCGACTGAAAATTGATTTTGTCCATAAGTGTTAAGCCTTTAAGGATTTGTTTCACGCAAAGGACGCAAAGATTTCAACCAATCGCAAAGCTCGCTGAGGACAATCTATTCTTTCTCTGCGTGCTTTGCGATTCTTGGCGTACTTTGTCTGATATAAAAAGAAGGTGCCTTTGTCGGACACTACACTAGTTAGTTATGAGGCGGATTTGCCGGGCTTCGGCTCTCGCTTTCTCCAATCCTCTTAAGTGAAATTATCGAACACCTCCTACTTGCTTTAGCTTTTCAAACAAAGGCTCCACCGTCTCCTTGTTCTTCAGGTAAGCCTTCCTACCTTTTTTCGTCCTCTGTTCACGCCTCATCAGTTCTTTGACACTCTCCCCCTTTAGTGTCCTCAAGTGAACAGTCCCACCACGATCCCACTCACCACGATTAACCGTCTTCAGAGCGAAATCTGTTTCGACTTCACAGCCTTATCCGCACCTCTGGTTCGCTTTGCCGTAGCAGTGAGTCTCAGCGAGGCGAGAACCAGTCAGTTGGATTAAAGAAATAGGAACCGTTTTCGCGCGAGCAAGGCGTTTTGGACCTATTCCAACCTTGTTTTTCTCGGATTTCTTAGCGAATTTATCACGTTCAGATGTTCCTTTCGAATTTTGACAAGATCTTTAGAGCGTGCCTTTCGGTAAACTGTATCATGATTTGACAAATCTGCGATGAGTTTCGAAAAGGCTCCAAATTGTCTCTTGCTGAAGTAGCTCAGCGGTAGAGCAGCGGTTTCGTAAACCGCAGGTCGTGGGTTCAAATCCCACCTTCAGCTCAAATTCTCACCAGTCCAAGCCTTCCATGTACACATCGGCCGGTTTCTTCAGCACAGCAATGCGTTTTCCTGTACAGCGACCTGTACAGCGAGAACTCGGGGAGAATGCCTCAACCCGCAGAGGTTCCATGTATCTGTTCAAGAGAAATGGCATTTACTACTTGGAGTACTCCAAAGATGGAGGGAAACCAAGAAGAATCTCAACCCACAAAAAGTTCAAACAGGAGGCGCTTGAATTCCTTCGCACGTTTGACCAGCAAATGAAGCTGCGAAAGAAAGAAGAGAGCGCACCGATTTCGCTGAAGGCTTTTGTCGAACAGTATCTTGAGTATTCGGAGACCGTTCACACAGAGAAAACTACAAGAGCTTTCCGGGTTACCTTCCGCATGCTGGAAAAGTGGTTCGCAGACGTACCGCTGTCTGAGATTGCAACGAGGGAGCTCGACCGATACTTCGCTGATCGGATCCGGGAATCATCAGCTTATGCCGCACGGAAGGATTACATCAATCTCAATTCGGCATTTAACAAGGCGCTGAGAGATGGTCAGTTAACCGAGAATCCTTGCAAGGGAATCGGCAGGATAAGAATACCGGAAAAGCTACCGCTGTTCCTGAGCCGGGAAGAGTTCCAGGTGCTGCTGACCGCGATCGACAACGAGGAGATAAGAGAGCTTGTAATCTTTGCCGCCAATACTGGTTGCCGACAGGGGGAGATAATCAACCTGAGATGGGATGAGGTCGATTTAAAGGGATGCAGGATGACGCTGGGAAATAGGGAGCATGTCACGAAATCAAAGAGGGTTCGTTCGATCCCGCTGAACAAGTTGGCGCTGGAAGTATTGGAGAAGAGGAGAGACAAGAGCGCGAATGAATTTGTGTTCACTTTGGACGGTGTTCCGGTCGATCCGACGAAGCTGAGCAAACGGTTCAAGAAGTATGTGAAGAAAGCGAAGTTGAACGAGGACCTACATTTTCACAGCCTGAGACACTCTTTTGCGTCATGGCTCGTAATGCAGGGGGTGAGTCTTTTCCAGGTGCAGCGACTCTTGGGCCACTCTACGCCGACGACAACCCAGATATATGCTCACTTGACAAACGACAATCTTGCAGCTACGGTCGAGAGACTTCTGGAACCGAGCAACTAAATGAAGAAGCGAATTGAAACGAACGGTTACGATGTTTTTTTCTCTATCACTCGTCATGGTACAGCGTTATCTTCTCTTGAAGACGCTGAGGGTATGCCGTCTAAAATTAATTCTAAGGCGTCAGGGAGGTTCGCCATCAAATAAGTTTCGGGTGAGGGTACTTCTCTGCACCCCGATCCCGATTTCACAGCGGATCCGTGGAGACCAGCATTCACGGAATCCGAAATAATCACGCTGGAAATGTCAGGAGGTAATAAAATCATGAGTGACAACCCAACAACGATTCTGGACCTTGAGGACCTCGCAGGTGAAATGTGCTTCATTGAGAAACGTGTGCAGGTATGTGAAAGGTTGATTGAATCGTATCGGCAAGATGGGTTACACGGCTCTGGTCCGACAAGAGAGGACGTCGACGGCTTACGTGTGATTACAGCGGACGTGCTGGATAAGGTACAGCAATGCAAGGCCCGAATGGAAATGAGTTTCGCGGATTTGCTCTGAGCTGACCAGCTCAACCGAAGTAACCGTTGCGAGAGGGGTCTTCGCTGACCCCTCTTCACCTGGACACGGCTTCTTCCGGAGTGCGTGAAGCAGCAAAGGAAACTCACGTGGAAACAACGGGGAAACCCAAGAAACAGGAAACGCTCAAACGAGGAAGCACTCCCATCTCCCGGGTTACCTGTTCCACGGTCCAACGAGAAGCGGAATCAGATACACGAAGCCACGCGGTGCCAGCGACGCGCAGGAGGGAAAGGAAACCGGTTGGCCCGACGAAGCGCTTCAGGCCCTTGTACTGTGGTGTACTTATCATCCTCTGCATGCGAATCAACGCGCAGAAGCAGTGCCGCTTCATTGAGTTACAGAACCTAACAGGACGCACTTAATGGACTTCGTTAGGCGGCCCTCTTGATCGGTACGTGCAACTCGTTGATGAGAAACCAAGTTGACTTCATGTCGCTGAAAAGTTTTTCATATCCGGTTGTCGGTGCTGACGAATCGCGGGTTCTGGCATGGTTCGTGCGTCTCCCGAAAATCGGAAATGACAAAGTGGCACAGCAAGCGAAAACGGACCAGAATCAATAGGCGAAATTACCGATTCTCAAAATCAGTGAATGCAGATTGAAACAAGCGAAGGCATGCAGAGAGAATCACCATTATGTTACCCTGGTACAGCACAGAACAAGTCCGATGCCGTTGGCTTTTCGGTATGGTCCCGCGGTCAACCACTGGAGACCGGAGGGCCCGTAAAAAAGGCCCCCCGTCATCCCCGCAAAAGAAAGGATACCCTTGCGCAGTACGGGAGTCCCGTTCCCCCGACACATCGAGACGTGCGGAGTTACTTTCTGTTTGTTCAGCCTGTTTTCTGCTTCCCGTTTCCATTCAATGCTGTAAAAAGGGGGTAGGATTTTTACGCAAAACAAAGGGATGGTTAGGGAGTCGCAGGTGCTGTATTCAGAAGGTTGAGGATGTTAACTTGTTTCAAGTCAGGAAGAAGGAGTCGTGAATGGATTTTCTAATTCCCGTTATCGTCACCGTTATAATCCTGATAATTGCTGTAAGCAAGAAAGGGTCACGGGTTCAGGTCTCCGACTCGGCTCGGTTGACTCCAATCATCACGAGTCTGTCGATGGACAAAGCATTCGACACGGTATTAGAGTTTGCCCGGTACAATGGATACGCCATCGACACCAACGAGAAGGGGAGCCGACGAATTGTTTTAGGTCAGGGAGCGGGCCTGTTGAGCTACGGGAATTTCTACCCGATACAGGTCAAATCTCGATCAGATGGAAAGACCATTGTTGAAGTTGGTATCAGGGCAAAGATGGGATCGCAGAGCCAGGGAAATTTCGCTCTCAGCAAAGACCACGAGAGATGCGTAGAAGGTATCAGGGCACATCTGGCCGCTGCTGAATGAGGGAGGGGCGGCAGGAACGGCAAAGGAGAACTCTGATGCTGTTGACTTTTCTGCAGGGCTCCGCAGTTGTGGTGGCGGATCGGAAGGCTCTGAAAAAGGCTCCCCGTCATTCCCGCAAAAAGGAGGAACCGTTATGAAGAAGTGTTTTGTAGTATTGCTGCTGCTCTTCTCGGTCTGTAACGCTCAAGATGGGGGCAGGTTTGATGCTGGTTTCGACAGTCTGAAATGGGGAATGACAGTCGACCAAGCAAAACTCTTATTCGCATCCGACACCATCTCGGCAATGACGGTCAGTTATAATTCGGAATTGATTGTCAAAATGGATGGAAGACTTAGTGAACACACGCTTCAAGTAGTGCGTGCAACAACTGTTCACGATAGCTGCCCGCTGAATTTTGGATGCACCTTTATTGATAATGGACTGTGCGAGATTGATATCGCGTACGGAACACCTCTTGGAGATTTTCATCCACCGGGAAGCTTTGACAGGCGTGCCTTCGCTGAGAGAATTGTTCCGCGATTCGACTACCTGGATGCGCAAACAGGATTCCTCAATAAGACCGACACGTATCCGGCAGACATAAATAGGTGGCGTACCGACAGCAAGGTGCTGATCCGGAAACACAATGGGGAAACGTATCGTGAGGATATCGTGAAGGTTGAGATACTCCTCAAAGATGCGAAACCGTTGAAGGACCTGCTGGATATCCAGATTGCTCAAAAGATGCGACGGACGAGCCCTTTCGGCGTCAAGTTTTAGAGAGGAGGCATTCGAGGATTGAATGGCATGGAGATCAAGAAGACTCGGTCCGCGAGCTGTTACGTTTGTGGACGCGACATTCAGCCCGACTGGAATCATTGCCCGAATTGCGGATCTCCGCTTTGCGCTGTTCCATCTCGAAGAACGTTTCAACTTTACCGCGAGACTCCCGAGAAAGTTGAGCAGCAACTTACCTTCTTCCAGCAGAACAATTATCACCACTTCGATTTCGGAGAACTATTCCGGCCTACACCAGCGAAGAAGGTTTCTCTTCCGGGGTGGCTGTGGATTGCCTGCGTAACTTCAATTCTCCTGGTCCCGTTCATGAGAAGTTTTATCGCGCTGGGCGTGGAGTCTCAAGTCTTGCTTTACGCTGTATATCGATGCTCCACCGACCGACGAAAGCTGTGGAGTATCTTGCTGCTGGTTTTCGTGTGGGGAGCTTGTCTGTTTATCTGGCCGCCTTCCGGCATCTGAAGCTGTACCACTATGCAAGGTTAAGCCTTCTTCCAAGAATCACTTAGTCCCTGTTTTATCTATCCGTAGTTGCAATTTGCGACGAAGTAGCATGTTGCAACGGCTGGTTGCTTCGGTAAATTAGACCCCACCCCACCAGAACACGGGTCCATCTTACTTTTGATAGGAGAGGAAACGGATATGAGCAATCCCGGGGTACACGAAACAACAAAGATTTTGATGCGGCCGGCTCCTATCAAACCTATCAACGCTCATTTCCCCGGCCGCACTTATTTTGATATGGATAGGAGAGGGAACGGATATGAGCAATCCAATTACGGTCAGGCCAAGTAGCAGAGGTCTGAACATCTTTTTGACATCCCGGCAGGGGGAACGCTTGCTGGGCACAATCACTCGAGACACACTCCGGATCTACCGGGACGAATCCCGTCACTTTCACTTCGCGGTCGCGGGCTACGGATTGAACTCAACTCTACTGAAAGACAGCCAGCATTTCCGGTACACCTACATCGAGATCACAATTAAGCATCCAGACCGCAAGGAGATACGTCGTGTCAGTCGAGACACCTGGATGACTCAGGGTACGTTCTGGAGGCATTATCAAAATAACGCTGAGTCACAGGTGATTCTTCCCTTGAGCATAATTTGCGGAGAGGACAAGAAGTCCGCGCCTGTTGGCTATCCCGTGCAGGGTTCCTTGTTTGGATCGGAGGTGCGGCCATGAGATTCCTTGAAGTTTTACCCGAGTTACAGACCAAGGTGGGCGAGCTCGTTCCCGCTGTGGATGCCCAATACCGCGGATTAGGTGTCGCTGTGATAACCGACAGCGAAGAAGGCAAGCTGAAACGTCGGTTACTGGATCTGTTGTCTACGTCAGTTGAAAGTTTGATTGAGGTCCACGGTATCTGCACGGAGGCTCTCGAGTTGCGATCCAGTGGTTCCGACCTATCTGAATTAGTTGAGTCGATCGGCGGAGAGGGAGACGGGTTATGAGTGGAAACGGAAGATGGATCAAACTTTACGCTCGGAGCCTCGATAGCTCGGTTTGGCATTCAAAGACATTGTGGAGAATCTGGAGCTGGTGTTTACTTCGAGCCAATCCATTCCCTACAAAGACTGTGATCGACGGAAGGGAAGTGCAAATCGAGGCCGGCTCATTTGTGACGGGACGCTTCGCGGGTGCCGCTGAATGTGGATTGAAACCGTCCACGTTTTGGAAAGGAATCGTGACACTGAAAAGGACACATAACATTGACACCAAAAGTAACAACAAGTGGACGGTAATAACCGTGAAAAACTGGGGTGTTTATCAAAGAAATGAGGCCCAAGCCGATGAAAGTGTGACAACAAAAGTAACACCGGAAATAACAGCGGAAGTGACAGCAAAGGAACAGCCAGGTGACAGCCAGGTGACAGCCAGGTGACACAGAATAAGAATATAGAATATAGAAAAGAGACCGACAGCACTGGTGTAGATAAAGTCGCTGCTGAGATTTACGCGCACTATTCGGAAAAGGTGAGAGCCGGGGCAAGGGCGGACGCGATCCGCTCAATCACAAAAAGACTTTCTGAGTTCTCCAAGGAGGAACTACTGGCTTGCATTGATCGGTACTCGGGGAATGGCATGTCGAAAGAAAAGCAGTTCAGGGTTCAGGCGAATAATTTTTACGGCAAAGCTGAGAGATTCCGTGAGTATCTCCTCGGCGCTGTCGAAGACGAGCCAATGACGGAGCAGGACCTTCACCGGAACCTGGCCCGTGAGCTAATCGGGCGACGATTCGAACCGTCCACAGCGTTCACGGTTATCCCCGGGACTGAGACCGTAAGATATCGCGGGCACAAGGACGCGCTGGCGGAGTGCCGGAGACTTGGGTTACTCAAGAAAGGAGTGGGATGATGAGCTCAGACATTGAAACAGATGGGCGGATCCCACCGCAGGATGTAGAGGCCGAGAAATCTGTTCTTGGTTCTTTGTTGCTGGACCCGACAAATAGCCTTCCAGTAGTCCGCGAACTTTTACAGCCTTCAGCGTTCTATTCGAGAGCCAACGAGAAGGTTTTTGCAGCCATACTTGAGTTGCACGACTCTGGCCAGACTGTAGACGTTATCACGACCAGGGAGGCGCTGAGAAAGAGGAGCGACCTTGAGGAAATCGGCGGATCAGCGTATCTGAACGAGCTTGTGAATTCAGTGGTGTCGACAGCGAACGTAGAAGCTCATTCGCAGATTGTCGCTGAGAAATATTTGCTGAGAACCATCATCGAAAGAAATAGCCGGAGTATTCAGCAGTGTTATGGTGGCCAGAGCGATCCGTTTCAGATAGCCGATGAACAACGAGACCTGCTGGAACAGCTTCTGAGATTTCGTAGGCAATCAAAATCTGTCACGGATGCTGAACAGAGCCTGGAGATCTATCTTGATCACGTCGACCGGATGAACCGAGGCGAGATCGGAACGCTCAAGACTGGATTCAACGAGCTGGATAAGCTGTTAGGTGGAGGCTTTCAACTCGCGGATGCTGTCGTTCTCGCTGGAAATACCGGGACAGGAAAAAGTAGTCTCGCCCTCCAGATGCTTTTGAATATCTCCCGGCAAGTCCCCGTTGCGGATTTCAGTCTTGAAATGTCGAAGGTACGTATGGTGACGAGGACGCTGGCACAGTTGGCCCATCTCCCAATTCACCAGATCCGAAATCCACACGCATTCTTTGATACGCCAACGGACGCCCATCGTTATGCCAGTGCTCTACAGGAATTTCGACAAAGGCAGGGGAGGATATTTTTCGATTGTACTCCCGATTTGACAATAACCGAACTCTGTTTGCGAATCGAAAAGCTTAGCCGTGACCGGGGGGCAAGATTCGTCGTTGTGGACCACTTGAGCAAAATTGCACCCAACCCAGGGGAACGATTCCAGAACCGGGAGCGGGAAATCGCGCACTACTCGTGGAAGCTCACGCAGCTTGCAATCAGACTTGAGATTGTCATTCTTACAGTCAGCGCGCTGAACAAAGAGGCTGAGAACTTCACGCAGCCCCACCTCGGACAGATGCGAGACTCAGGGATGATAAGCTACGACGCGAGGACTATCCTGCTTCTCAGCAATCCGATGCCGGATTCCACTTTCGGACAGGCAGAAGAACGAAAGGCAACCCTGCAGATCGCGAAGCAGGGTGACGGGGAAAGCGGGATCTCTATCGAGCTTCCCTTCCACGGCAATCGGGGCGCATATTTCGGAAACGGCCCGATGCTGTCTGACGCCGAGATGGAACAGTCGAAACCAACAGATGAAGCGGAGACGGCCGGCTGTTCAGTTGGCCACGCTGAGGCAGAAGAATTGGGGAAGGCTCCCTTTTGAAAGGAAACGATATGACAAACAACCAGGTTAGAGCAGATATCGAGTTAAGGCTGAAGAAGGTCAACGTCGACAGGGCAAAGGCTGATATTATGGGAGATGTGCGTCAGGAAATCAGTCGGGAGGCGGGAAAGATTCTCGAGGGAGGTATGATTGGAACCAAAGGGGACGCTGGAAGGCTCTACCAGAATTACAAACTGTATTCAGAATCAGCATTGAAGGCGCTCGAGCAAATCGAGAAAACTCCGACATATAAACGGGCACAGAGCATCTTTCGCAACTTACAGACTGGCGGGTTGAATCCAGAGGAGATGAAAGCCGAGGCTCGTAAACTCAATACCGTCTTGGGTCAGCTGGGCAGGGAAGGCTGGAAGACGTTCGGCAAGACGATGGGGCCATGGGACGAAGCGAAGATGGCTGAGAATCTCCGGACGGGATTCAAGGGACTTGGAGGAAGAAAAGGCCAAACGGGATTGGAACTCGTAGACCTGGTGGAAAGCCTACCCGGAATATTCGAGCGAACGACAGACAAGTTCAAAGTAAGCATCGATGAGTTTAACAAGAAGGTTGGAGACGGAATCAAACAATCGGCTGTTCGGATCTCTTATGTGGCTTCGGTGGCAAATATGGCTATCGGATTCGCGAAGACTTACGCGCAGTATCAGAGGGTTTCTCAGACAATGTTTGACCTGAATTCACCACAGGGAATGATGAGCTCGCTTATCCAGCGAGAAATGGCACAGCGGACGCTGGCCTACGGAGGAACGGGAAGAGCGATCGGATCGATCGGAGGTCCACTTATTGCGGCTGCACTTGGACATCCAGAACTTGCCTTCTTTGCTTCGTACCTCGGCGGAGAAGTGGCAGGTGGAATCGGAGATACGATTGCAAACTTCGAGAACATTCCGGCACAGAAAAAGCTCCAGGTATTCAGTTCAATGTGGGGCTGGGCCGGGAGAAACGAGCAGGCTTTGGAGCAGCTGCAGGCGTCGACGTACCATGCGGCCGGCCGGATGGGATGGAGGGTTGCGCCGGAGACGATGGAGAAATTGTTCGGGCAATCGGCAGGAAGTGCCTTGCCGAGTGTCCAGCAGGTCCAGTACGCTGAGGGCTTGATCGGAGCGCGAGGAAGGTTCGATACTGATGAGATTCGTAATGCAATCCGCGTAATGGTTCGAGACAGACTCTCAATGGGCGAGGGAATAACGCTCGAGAAGTTCGGAAGGTTGACGGGAGCCAAGATGGGAGGCGAAGCGCGGGCACTGGAGAACCTGAGAAAGAAAATCGGATTGCCGGGCTACCAGGAGCTGATACCGGCACTTCTTGGAATTGGACAGCAAGCAGCAAGATACGTGGGACCCGGAAGAGTGGGGGAAGCCACGGGGTTCGCCATGAATCTTCCGGCCTGGCTCTATCCGGGCAATTCGACCTACGGCAATATCGCCACACCCGAGGGACAACAAACGCTACAGGCATTCAATCGACTTGTCACACCGCAGGGAGAGGCAGAGAACGCACTACTCTTTGGAGCGTTCACAAGAGGGGCTGCACGGAGAGGTGAGAGGACTGATCCGTTTGCGACCATGTTCAGGATGAAACAGGGAGTCTTTGGAAAAGGGAATCTATCGGATCTCCTGAGCTTTTTGCCGAATCGTAACATGAGATACATGGCGCTGCCGAGTATGCTTCTTAACAGTGACCTTAATCCCGATATCTCACAGAAGATGATTGGACGGCTGACGAACATAAGCGCCACGGATTTGAAGAAGCTCACGGGTGCATCCGTCGGAACCAATGGGGAATGGAACAAGACGCTGAGTGAGATCGCGGGGGTCCCATTGAGTGACCTAAATAATAAGGTAACGCCAGGAGAGACGAAGGCCGCGGAGTTGTTTGCGTCGGCCGCAGATTCGGCAAAGAAGATACAGGAAAGTTTCCTGGACATGCAGGTAAAATGGCAGAAGGCTCAGAACGTGATGGTTGGTGACGGGGCCTTATTGACATCGATGTTTGACGATTCGGTAAAGCGAATGTGGGAGATATTCAACGAGGTGATGTATCCAGACAAAGGAGGAGCGGGAACACCCTATCCCGGAGCGCAGATGGAAACGGGTGGAAAGGGTGGAGTCGTTGCTGATATCATGAAGAGGCATGGTGGAGGACTCGGAATTGGGCCAGCTGGAAGCGACCTGCAAATCGGTGAACATACATTGTGGCTGGACGACACGACAAGCGTAACGTTCTCTATCAATGGCAGAGTTGAGAAGGGAGGAGCTCCGGCTTTGAATGGAACGGGACGGACGAGGAAGTGACCATCGATATCAGAAAAGCAACTCCGGGGGTGAGTAGTATACCAAGTCGAAAAGGGAATAGATAAGGAGGAACCCTCGTAATCAGTCGGACCGGGGGTGGATAATCCTGTCGACACAATTGTAAATCTGGATTATTTTTCCAATCTTAGGACGACGATAGCAGTGAGGAGGGTCTCTTGTATGCCTACAACGCCGGCGGTCCAGTACACGCCAGACAACGCAGAGGTCTTGAAGACGCTTGGAATCTTCGCTGACCTGATAACCGAGACCGTGAATTTTGGAACACACGTCCTCGAATGGGAGATGATGTCCGAAACAAGCGGCGATGAAACCGCACCAGTTACACTTTCCATGAGACACATTCTGGAATTACTTGATTCATCATCTATCAATATTCGCAGTTCCTGCGTGGATCCGTGCAGGCTAATATTAAGGGGGGCTCTCGAAAGCCTCTTCGCGGTCAAATACATACTTGAGTCGGACAGAACCCGACGAGCCATGGCATTCATGGTAACCTATGTCCATGACAGACTGAGGAAATACAGGAAACTAAATTTCGAATCTGAAGATGGGAGAAAATTCAAGGAGAAAATTCGGAAAGACCAACTTGTCGGAAATATTTCGTTTTCGGCACCCCATTCGCTTATCATAGATGCTATCACGAACATGGAGAGTCTTTTAAAAGAACCGGAATATCGAGGCGCGAATTCCGAGTTTCACAGACGAAAAAAAGAGACATCGGGCTTTCCCGCATGGCACTCGTTATATGGCGGTCCAAGGACTATTGAGAGCCTTGCTGAGCACGTGGGTTGCTCCGCTCTCTACAACATACTCTATAGACAATGGTCCACTGCGGCGCATGGAATGGACATTATTCAGGGGAAAATTGCGGCAAGGGGAGATAAGGCGGCCGTTCTTCAGTTACGGCTTCCGACTGAGGCCCAGGCGCTGAGCTTCTTTGCGGTTACAATAGGACTTGAGTTGATTCAGACTGTCATCAGGGGGCTGGTCCCAGAGAGAATGATGGAATATCAAAAGTGGTACTCGTATGAAATTAGAAGCACTTATCTGGCCCTTTCGAAGGGCAACCCGATCCGGATTAACTATGATGCGCCGACCTGATTTCTTGTTGGCACCAAATCTTGCACAGGCACTCACGCGGCGTTCGCACTTGACACGCCTATCCTGGGACACTACATTGAAGTACCATGAAACCCTCGAACGTGCCAAGTTCAAAAAAGAGTTTTCGGATAAGCCTGGGCGGACTTCCACGGCTGGCACGGCCTGAGAGTTTCACCGCTTGGGCTTTTCCTTTTTATTGGCATTCATCTCGGAGTTTTCCTTACCACTTTTCTGTACAGTCGAAGCAGAATCCCGCAAATGGAAGTAGCTCAGCGGTAGAGCAGCGGTTTCGTAAACCGCAGGTCGTGGGTTCAAATCCCACCTTCAGCTCAACAGAATTATGGCCGGTCCGAGATCTGAGTCGACCGGCGTTGTACCGCCAACCAGTTCCGGTGTGGGTTCGGATCCAATCTTTAAAATGAAATTTCTTCATAAGAGACATCTCACAACCGAATTGTCGCGAAACGACTCCCTTGGAAGAGATGCATTACACCAACCAACACCAATCAAGAATATGGCGGCAGCTGAATTTCCGGAAGCGATGACTCGCAGGGAGTACCGGACTATTAATCTCAAGAACCTAATTCCAAATAAAGTGAACTAACAGATGAAATATAATGTGATAGTAATCGGCGGCGGGCCTGCGGGGCTGTCCGCGGCAGTCGAGGCTAAGAAACGCGCCCTTTCCGTGCTCCTCGTCGACAAAGGGTCGATCGTGAACTCGATACAGCATTTCCCGACAAGCATGGTCTTCTTTTCGACGCTGGAAGTCCTCGAGGTAGGAGATGTACCGTTTATAGCGACGTCTTCACACCCGACGCGCGTCGAAGCCGTGCAATATTACTCGCGTGTGGCCAAAGCTCACGGGATTGAATTCCGCGGTAACTCCCGGGTAATGTCCGTGAGGAAATCATCCAACGGGACGAGCCACTTCCAGTTGGAAATAAAGAACGAGGCTTCTTCGCGGTGCAGTTTTCTTGAGGCCGATAAGGTGATAGTCGCGACAGGCTTCTATGATCAACCCAACATGCTCAACGTGACTGGTGAGAATCTTCCCAACGTATCGCACTACTTTCGGGAACCCGGCCTGCATTTCGGCCAGAAGGTAGTCGTGATCGGCGGAAAGAACAGCGCCGTTGAGGCTGCCCTCGACCTGTACAGGCATGGCGTAAACGTGACGTTGCTATACAGGAAAGAGTGGTTCGGAAAAAACGTTAAATACTGGATGCTCCCCGATATAGAAAACAGGGTGAAGAACGGAGAGATAAACGCCCGGTTCAAATGCGAAGTCGCTGAAATTCTTTCCGACAAAGTCGTTGCCGAGGTGGATGGAAAGAGGGAGGAAATCGAGTGCGATTTCGTCTACGCGTTGACCGGCTATCATCCGGATGTGAATTTCCTCAGGGACCTCGGCATCGAAATCGACGAAAAGACCGGCATCCCAGGTCATAATCCCGACTCGTTTGAGACAAACATCGAAGGGCTTTACGTCGCCGGTTCGATAGTAGCCGGCTACGACTGCAACAAGATATTCATAGAGAACGGCAGGGAACACGGAAAAGCCATAGCAAAAAGCCTGAGCGCGAAATGACAATTTACATCACGGAAGATGAAGTCGCACGGCTCGTGAACATAAACGACGCGATTGCCGCCGTAGAGGATGTGGGTCGGTCGATGTCTGCGGGGGAAACCATATTTGTTCCGAGGACGAGACTTCGCATGAGCGGCGGGTTCCTCCATCTGATGCCCGCTTCCATGGAGAAGGAAGGAGTATTCGGGTACAAGGCCTACACAAGCTTCAAAGGGAAGGTCAGATTCTTCGTCCACCTGTTCGACAGCCAAACCGGCGACCCTCTGGCGATTATCGAAGCCGACAAACTCGGCCAGCTGAGGACCGGTGCCGCGAGCGGCGCGGCGACCAGAATCCTCGCCCGTCCGAAAGCAACCACACTCGGTTTGATAGGCTCGGGCTACCAGGCTGAATCGCAATTGACCGCGGCGCTCGCCGTTCGATCGTTCGGATCCGTGAAAGTTTTCAGCAGAAATTACAGCCATGCGAAGGCGTTTTGCGAAAAGATGCAGAGGCTTTGCAAGCCCGGTCTCGAGGCCGTGAAGGACGTCTCAGATGCTGCAGGCTGCGACGTCGTCACTACCGTGACAAGTGCCGACTCCCCGGTGTTGTTCGGAGAGATGCTTAAAGAAGGGTGCCATATCAACGCCGCCGGAGGGAACACGCTTGTCAAGCGTGAACTTGACGAGTCGGCAGTCCGCCGCGCAGATGTCATCGTGATAGACAGCCGCGAACAGGGGGAGAAGGAATGTGGTGATTTTCTCCCCCTTCTGGAAAAAGGGAAGCTTCACTGGAGCGACATATACGAATTCGGCGATCTGTTCAGCGGCGCGGCCTCAAGAAAGACCGACGGCGAAATAACGCTGTTCAAATCTCAGGGAATCGGGCCGTGGGATGTCGCGCTGGCCCGGATAGTCTATCGACGCGCGTTGGAACAGAACGTTGGAGTGAAGTTGCCTTTATGATAGAAGGGGAGAAAACTTCCGGGCGGAAGGACGGGAAGGTCAACCTGCTCGGCAAGTCGGAAGCCGAGTTGAAAGACTTCTTCCGTGAAATCGGAGAGGCACCGTACCGCGGGAAACAGATATTCACGTGGATTTACAAGCGCCATATAGAAGATTTTGCTCCGATCACCGGTTTTACCAAATCTCTTCGGTCGAGGCTGGCAGAAGTCGCGGAGATAAGATATCCCGATGTGATAAGCGCGGAAGAGTCCCCGACGGATGGCACACTGAAGCTTCTGCTCCAGTTCGCGGATGGGTATAAAATCGAGACGGTCCTGATCCCGCGGGAAAAATCGCCGGAGGACGAAGGCTCCCTGAGGGAGACGGTCTGCGTTTCCACGCAGGTCGGATGTCCGCTAGACTGCAAGTTTTGCGCTACGGGTGCTATGAAGTTTACGCGTAACCTGACGCCGGGTGAGATTATCGCGCAGGTGTTCATAGCGCAGCGTTATGCTAAGAAGCGTGTTACGAACGTCGTCTTCATGGGGATGGGGGAGCCGCTGCTGAATCACGAGGCGGTTTCGGGCGCCATCAGGATCCTGACAGACGATAATGCCATCAACATTAGAGCGAAGGCGATCACCGTGTCCACGGCCGGCATAGCGGACAAGATACCGGTGATCGCGAGGGAGCCGGTCAAATTCAGGCTGGCAATCTCGCTTCACAGCCTCGACGAAGAGGTCAGGACCTTGCTCATGCCGATAAACAGGAAGCACAACCTGGCGCAGCTCATCCCGGCGGTAAAGGAATTCCACCGCTTGAGGCGCGATAGGATTACATTTGAATATATTCTCTTCGACGGTCTGAACGATAACGATGCGGATATCGCGCGGCTGGTGAAACTCTCGCGTGAGATCCCACTTAAGATAAATCTTCTGCGCTACCACCCACTGGATCATCTCGGCAAGCTTGGCTTGCAGGTTGATCCCGTAGCGCTCAAACTCAGGCCGAGCAACCGTATGGAAGAATTTGCCGACAGGCTCCGCGAAAATGGAGTCACGGTCTTTGTCCGTTCAAATTCGGGCGAAGACATCGACGGCGCATGCGGCCAGCTTGCGGCGAAAAACATTCGCGCAAACAAAAAATCTACGGTGAAACTATGAGAGTAATTTTATTCGGACCTCCCGGAGTCGGGAAGGGAACACAGGCAAAAATTCTATCAGGCGAACTCGGCATCGTGCACATTGCGTCGGGCGACATATTGAGGGCGGCTATCGCCAATGGTACCGAGCTCGGAAAGAAGGCCAGGACATTTATGGACAGGGGAGAACTTGTGCCCGATGACGTCGTGATCGGGATTATCCAGGACAGGCTGAAGGAGCCCGATGCGAAGAACGGTTTTATTCTCGACGGATTTCCAAGGACTCTTCCCCAGGCTGAGGCGCTGGACAAAGTGTTCGAGAGGGCGGGCATCGCGGTGAATAAAGTGGTGAGTATGGAAGTCGACAGGGATGTTCTCCTGCGAAGGCTGACTTCGAGACGCGTCTGCAGGAACTGCGGGGCGATATTCAATTTATCGGTCGATAAGGTGGAAGACTCCAGGTGCCCGAAGTGCGGCGGAGAACTATATCAGAGGGACGATGACAAAGAAGAGACCATTCTGAGAAGATTTGATGTCTACCTGAATCAGACTAAGCCCGTGAAGGACTTTTACGCGCGAAAGAAATTGCTTGTTGAAGTCGATGGCATTGGTGAAATTAAGGAAGTAACGAAGCGCCTGAATGAGGCCTTAAAGCGATGATTTGGCGTCTTCTTACATTGATATATGGCACATTGCTTCTTCAGGAGACAGACTAAATTGTCAAAAAATCAGGAGGTAAGATGCGAAAGGCAGTATCCGCAGCTTTGCTAGTTTTTGCCCTCGCGGGTGTCGTGAGAGCACAGGATCTGGGAGGCTCTCTAGGCCAGGTGGGTTCGCAGTACGGCCAAGCGTATGTGGCCCCCTTGGTCAACGCCTTCGGTGTTGATATGAATTCAGGGCTATTTCACTCGGCGAGCATGAGTGGTATTCTTCCGTTTGGACTGCACCTCTACGTCGGCGTCCAGGTGAGCGGCGCGCTCATGGCGAGCTCCGATAAATCGTTCAGCATGACTTATCAGGACACGCTGTATAGTCCATTGTTCGGTAAACAACCAGCTACCTATACAGTGACAAACGCTCCGACAGTTTTTGGGAGCAAAGAACCGGGAAAAGTTGTCGTTACACCTGACAATCCCCTCGTGCCGGTTGATTCAATGAATACGATCGGAGGTTTGGTAAATACAAGCATCGCGCCTTTACCGATACCCCAGATCGGTATCGGGAGCATTTTCGGCACCGATGTACTGGTTCGCTTCCTTCCGAAAATCTCGCTGTCAGATTACGGTTCGGTACAACTTTTCGGAATTGCCGTGAGACACAGCATCAGCCAGTACATCCCTCTTGTTCCGGTCGACATCGCTGTGCAGATCGGGTTCCAGAATTTTACGTTGAAGGATTCATCCGGCGGAAACATCTTGAAAGCCTCGACATTTGCCGCTAACCTTGAGGTGAGCAAGACCTTTGCCATCCTGACCCTTTACGGAGGTCTCCAGATGGAGAGCTCCAGCGTCGACGTGAGCTACACCTACAATCCCGGTCAGGGCCTGCAGGCGGTCCCCGTTTCTTTCTCTTTGAAGGGAAAGAACAAGTTCCGAGCGCTTGTGGGTTTGAACCTGGGACTCGGACCTCTGATGATAAATGGAGATTACAGTATGGGCGCGATGAACGCGGTCACGGTAGGTCTCGGAATATCTATTTAGGCTGTTGGGCGCGGCGCTTCTCCACGCCGCGCAAATACATTTTCGATCTGACTTGGGCTGTATTGGGTTGAACCTTGCAGCCCTTTTTGTTTGTTGATTGGTATAATCTGCGATTTTAGATTGACATAGCACAAGGAGTAATTCTTGAACTTAAAACTCGGTTCGGTAGAAGCCTTCATCGCGGTCACGGTGGTGCTGCTGGTGTCGGCGGAGACAACAAGTCTTTACGCTTCGGTGAGAGGCGGCGCCGGCACGCTGGGAATACACGGAAGCATGTCGACAATCGATCCCAACAAACTGGCCCTTCCCGGTGTGGTCATCGTGAAATTCAAGCCCGGAATCACACCGTCGGTTCAGGAACTGTTCAAGGTCCCAGGCCTTGAGAAGAAGATTGTGACCGAGGCAAACCCTACAGGGATGCAGGCGCTTCTGCAAACAATGCATATGAAGCTTGACAAGGCATCGCAAGCGTTGAGCAACATATTCATCGTTCATTACTCAAGTACTGTAACTCCTGCTCTGATGGCGAAGACGCTCAGCATGAACCCGAACGTGCAGTATGCCGAGCCGCACTATATCTACAAGGTGAGCGACGTGAATTTTACGCCGAACGATTCTCTCATCGCGGATCAATACGCGCTGTCGTTAATACAGGCGTTCAACGCATGGAACATCACCGAAGGTGATTCGAGCGTTGTCGTCGGAATTGTCGATACCGGAGTCAACTGGATGCATCCCGATCTTTACGCGAACATCTGGCACAATCCGAACTGGCAAACGGATACAAATTATCCGGGTGATTCCATCGGGTGGGATTTTGGCGGTAAGGGCACGGGAAGTGGAGGTGCCACACCGGATGATAACCCCGAGGAGGATTTTCCCCCGCCGTATGAGCACGGAACTCACGTAGCAGGAATTGTGGCTGCGGTTGCAAACAACGGGATAGGCGTTGCCGGTGTAGCGCCGCATTGCAGGATTATGGCCGTGAAGGTTACCGAAGCGGATCTAACTGATCCAAGCACGGGCGAGCCGTATGTCGTCTATGGATTCGAAGGAATAATTTACGCCGCGGACCACGGCGCGCGCGTCATCAATTGCAGTTGGGGCGGGGTCGGATATTCGCAATATGAACAGGACGTCATTGATTATGCCACTGCGAAGGGGGCGCTGGTGGTGTCAGCCGCCGGAAACGATCATTCCACTGAATTTCAAACACCGGCCTACTATGACAACGTCCTTTCAGTCGCTGCCACAGACCGGAGTGACCTCGCGACTTACTTCACGAATTACAGTTATAACGTTTCAGTCTCTGCGCCGGGCCTCGCGATTTGGTCGACATACGGAACTGACTCGTATGAAGCGCTCAGCGGAACTTCAATGGCATCCCCCTGCGCGGCCGGCGTGGCGGCACTCGTGGCAAGCGAACACCCAAACTATAGTCCACAACAAGTACTCGAACAGGTTCGTGTGAGCGCGGATAATATCGACGATCTGAATACGAGCTATGTCCATATGCTCGGATTCGGAAGAGTCAATGCTTACAGGGCCCTTACCGTATCCTCGCCCGCCGTCGAGTTGAGCGGCATTACACTGAGCGATTCGATCGGCGGAAACAACGACGGAGTATTCACAGACGGAGAGACGGTGAGAGTCCTGGGGACAGCCACCGACTGGCTCAGCCCCACATCCGACCTGGTCCTGACTCTCACGACAAATGATCCGTATGTAACGATCGTGAATGGAACGGAGCAAATAGGCTCGCTTCACACAGACGGCACTTATGACCTGGGTAGCAACCCTCTGAGCTTCAAGGTTAATTCCGGCACTCCCGCCGGTCATGTCGCGACTTTTGTAGTCGAAATCAACGACGGGAGCTACAGTGATTACAAGGGATTTACCGTACTCCTGAATCCGACATTCAGAGCTCTGCAGATCAACAATATTGCGACGACGGCGACGGCGAAGGGGAATATAGGTTTCAATGATTACCCGAATAATTTGCAGGGAAACGGCTTCATTTACCTTCCGGACAACGATAGTTTGCTGTTCGAAGGCGCGTTCATGGCGGGAACTTCCGCTTCGCAGGTCGTCGATGTAGCACGGGATTCGACGACGAATGCCGCGGAAGAGGATAACGACTTTCAGCCGGTGGGTCTCGTGAGCGTGCAATCGCCGGGGCAGACTGCAGACCAGGAATCGATCCTGACGTTTAATGACAGTAACGCCACGTCAAACAGGATCGGAATCCAGGTGACTCTTCATACCTATGCGTACCATCGCGATTCAACAGATAATTTCATCGTGCTCCAGTATAAGATTCACAATCTTGATTCAGCAAGAATAAACAACTTCTATGCAGGGCTCTTTCTCGACTGGGACATTGGGCCGAGCGGCCAGAACAACATTGCTGCGTACGACAGTGCTTACCAGTTAGGTTACGCCTACAACACGACAAGAGTTCCGAGGACTTATACGGGATGCGCTCTAATCGGGGGGGCGTCACCCAATTACATGGCGATAGACAACGCCGCTTCCAACGGCATCTACAACGGGTTTTCGAAGCTGTACAAATGGGAGGCACTCTCGAGTGGAACTGCCGACAACCACGCCGGTCCGAGCGACATTTCAATGGTTGTTTCCGGTGGACCAGTCTCCATCGGGCCCGGTTCTGACACGGTGCTCTCATTCATCCTTGCGGCTGGCGACACGCTTCAGAACCTGGAGAAGGCCGTGGCTGTCGCGAGGGTACTCATCAACGGGATTACCGGAGGGGGGACGACTCCTCCGACATTGGCAACTCTGGCCGAACTATACCAGAACTATCCTAACCCGTTCAACCCCAGCACCGTCGTCTCCTTCGCATTGAAGGCGCAATCAAGAATCACTATCGATGTTTACAACGTGCTCGGTGAGAAAGTCCGGACCCTCGCCGACGGGACGTATCCGAAGGGGGGGCCATACCCAATCTCTATGTCGAGCAGCGGGCTCGCGAGCGGCGTTTACTTCGTGAGGTTGATGGCGGCTTCAGGTAATCAGGATTATGTTCAGGTGAGGAAGATCGTGGTCCTCAAGTGAGGATCACCGGGAGTATTCTTTGCCGAGAAATTTTTTGAGCTCGTCGAAGCTGTCGAAAATTTCGTCGGCGCAGCCGATCACCCAGCTCGGGATGGCGGAGATATCCATTCCTCTGATAAAATACACCGGCTTGCCCAGCAGCGCCGCGATCGTCAGCTCGCCTTTGGTGCCGGCGCCGCGCTGAGCGCTATCGTCGTAATAGCAGATCACATAGTCGCTGCGGAGAATTATCTCGCGCGAGTCTAGCTGCACAATCTCTTTCGCGATTTGTCTGTGCTTTTCGAAATCGTTGAGCTTTGACACGCGGAAGTCCACACCGGGATAACGCGTTTCCAGAAACACTTCACTTGCCCGCACGGGATTGAAACAATCGTGTGCCAGTTTATCCTTCAACCATGTTTCAAGATCGCTTCGCCAATCTGCCCCGTAGTTGTCCGCGTACTCCATTCCGCCAGACAGGTATGCTGTAAGTTTCATGAACGAAAATAGCCAATCCGGTCCAGTCAAGCCACAGCTATTTTCGGAGACGATACAGTCGACAAGACTAATCAATGGACACGAATCAGGCGAATTCAAATCAGCTCGCCGCGGAACGGCATTTTACGAACAACGCTAGTAGAACGCCCATAATTCGTATTGTTCGGCCATTCGAATAGTGTAGTGTCCCCGACGCTTCTTTACTTTTGAACCAGTTTTCAGTTATAGCACTAAGAATTTGTTTCACGCAGAGTACGCAAAGATTTCAACCAATCGCAAAGATCGCTGATGAAAAATTATTCTCTCTTTGCGCGCTTTGCGATTCCTGGCGCACTTTGCGTGAAATAAAAAGCCAAGGCGTTTGTGGTTCACTACACCAGGTCTTTTCATTCGTGCTATTCGTATTAATCCGGATCGGTGGTTTCATTATTGATTTAAATTCCAGTGTTTAACCGCCGCAGGCTTCGGTGCAAAGGAAAACTAAGTCCGGAAAAAAATTCCCAGGCCTGATACTTGACTTTAATTTCCAGATTAGTATATTAAAGAAGTTCTTTTAAAGAGTTTTTCCATTTCATCAAGAAGGGTGGAGGGATCAGGCCCAACGAAACCCTGGCAACCGCCTCGACAAGTGTCGTGGGTCCGGTGCTAATTCCTGCCCGTACCCGTCCATGGTTCGAGGAAGGGCTGCACGGGGAAGATGAGCCAAGAATCAGAACCTCTTCTTGCCATCATTCTCAGTGCAGGAGGAGGTTTTTTCGTTTAAGGAAAACTAAAAATCAGAAGAGGAGAAATAGATGAGCACCAACGGCAAGGAGAGGAAATACCACTATGAGACTCTCCAACTTCATGCAGGTCAGAAACCCGATCCGACGACGAACTCGAGAGCGGTACCTATATATCAGACATCATCCTATGTATTCAACGACAGCGAACACGCCGCATCACTTTTCGGGCTCCAACAGTTCGGGAACATCTACACGCGCATAATGAACCCGACCACGGATGTGTTCGAGCAGAGGGTCGCGGCGCTCGAAGGAGGGGTCGCGGGCCTTGCCACAAGCAGCGGACAGGCGGCACAGCTGCTCGCATTGACGACTCTTGCCGAGGCAGGTGAGAACATAGTCTCCACGTCCAACCTTTACGGCGGCACTTACAATCAGTTCAAGGTGACGTTCAAAAGGCTCGGCATCGAGGTCAGGTTCGTCGACGGGGACGACGCGGATAAAATCGCTAAACTTATCGACGCAAAGACAAAAGCGGTCTATCTGGAAACGATCGGGAACCCCAGGCTGAACATTCCGGATATCGAGGCGATTGCTAAAGTTGCACACTCGAAAGGTGTCCCGCTGGTGATCGACAACACCTTCGGCGCGGCCGGTTACATATGCAGGCCGATAGATTTTGGCGCGGACATCGTGACCGCATCCGCCACGAAGTGGATCGGCGGACACGGCACATCGATCGGCGGAGTCATCGTAGATTCCGGCAAGTTCGACTGGGGCAACGGAAGGTTCCCTGTGTTCACCGAGCCGAGCCCGGGCTACCACGGATTGAAGTTTTACGACGTCTTCGGTCCGAAATCCCCGTTCGGAAATATTGCCTTCATAATCCGGGCGCGAGTAGAGGGCCTGCGCGATCTGGGGCCGTGCCTGAGCCCGTTCAATTCGTTCCTGTTCCTTCAGGGACTTGAAACGCTGTCTCTCAGGGTCGAGCGCCATTGCGAAAACGCGCTGAAGCTCGCGAAGCACCTCAAATCACACCCTCTGGTCGATTGGGTGATTCATCCGGGGTTCGAAGACCATCCCGACCACGCCAAAGCCGTGAAGTACTTCAGGAAAGGGCTGTTCGGTTCGATGGTAGTCTTCGGTATCAAGGGCGGCCTCGAAGCCGGAAAGACCCTCATCAATAACTTGAAGCTGACCAGCCTGCTTGCTAACGTTGGTGACGCGAAAACGCTCGTCATACATCCCGCGTCCACAACTCACCAGCAGTTGTCGGACGAGGAGCAGCGCTCAGCCGGTGTCACTCCCGATATGATCCGTGTTTCGGTAGGTATTGAACATATCGATGACATCATACTCGATTTCGACGAGGCGCTCGATTCAGTCAAGCGAACAGTCCCCGCTTAGCATGACAGGAAAGGCATGATAGAGACACTATCGAAGTCTATTATTAGAACTCAGAAGGTTCGGCTTTACACTGAAGCCGAGCCTTTTCACTTCGATTCCGGCGCGAAGCTGGGTCCGATTGACGTTGCGTTTGAAACGTACGGCGAACTCAACAGCGAGGGAACCAACGGCATACTGGTTTGCCACGCGCTGACCGGGAGCGCGCACGCCGGCTCTTATAGTTCGGAGGAGGATAAGGTCCCCGGCTGGTGGGACGCAATCATAGGCCCCGGGAAAGCGCTCGATACCACGAAGTACTTCATCGTCTGTTCGAACATATTGTCGGGTTGTTACGGCACTACCGGCCCGTCGTCCATGAACCCGGTATCGATGCGGGAGTACGGGACTTCTTTCCCGACGACAACAATTCGTGATATGGTGCGGGTTCAGAAGCGGCTGCTCGAATGGCTCGGCGTGGAGAAACTGCAGCTGGTAATCGGCGGTTCGATGGGCGGGATGCAGGTACTCGAATGGATGATTATGTATCCTGACTTCGCCGAGCGGGCTGTCCCGATCGCCACAGGAGCCAGCCATACCGCGTGGGGCATCGGGTTGAACGAAGTGGCGCGCCAGGCAATACTAAACGACCCCGCGTACATGAACGGCAATTACTACGCCTCGGGTCAGCCTTCCCGCGGGCTTGCGCTTGCCAGGATGATCGCGATGATAAGCTACAGGAGTCCCGAATCATTTACGATGAGGTTTCAGAGAGAGAGGATGCTTGGCGGCGACGGCAGGGAGTTTTTCGACCCGAAGAACATTTTCCAGGTGGAAAGCTACCTTCATTACCAGGGAGTAAAGCTGGTAGAGCGGTTTGACGCGAATACGTACATATACATCACGCGGGCGATGGATCTGCACGATGTTGCGCGCGGCCGTGGGAACCTCGTTGATGTCCTGTCTTCCGTGCGGGCGAAAACAATCTGTGTCGGCATCAATTCGGACGAACTCTATCCTGCCGTCGAGCAACGTGGGCTTGCGGAATTGATTCCGAACGCGCGTTACGCGGAAATCCAATCGGTCCATGGACATGACGCGTTTCTAATCGAGTTCGAGCAGGTAAATCGACTGGTCAAAGACTTTCTTGACAGCCGGTGAACTCCGGTCGGTTGGGGGATCGGTGATCGTTTAGTGGGGCAGAGTGCCGCGGGGTTGCTTCCGGTCCTTGATTCGTCCCTCCCACCTTCATTGCAATTTTTGCCGTGTTTAGTTAAAATACTTGTCAATGCTTGCTGAATAATGCACATCTTACTGGTAGACGACGAACCCGAAAATAGTATCGCCCTGTCGGAGATTCTTAAGGCCGAAGGGCATTCAGTCGATACCGCATCCGACGGCTACGAAGCGTTGGATGTGATTCGTACGAACAGATTTGACGCCGTCATTTCTGACGCCTTGATGCCCCGTATGGACGGGTTTGTTCTGTGCAGAACAATCCGGGCTGATGAAACTCACAAGAACCTGCCGGTCGTCATTTTGACGGGGGAATACGTGGGGGATGCGGATGAACAGTTTGCCATGAGCGTCGGGGCCACCAAGGTTCTCAGGAAGACGGGTAACGCTGACGAACTCCTCTCCACTCTGAATCATATCAGTAACCGCAAGGCCGCGCCGAAGAGCGTCCCGGGAGAATCAGCTTCGCTCGAAGAGGGGGAATACCTCAAGGGATACAATGCCATCCTGTTTCGCAGGCTCGAGTCAAAAATGTCGGAGCTGGAGAATGTCAACCGTAGACTGGTCGAAAGGAACACCCAGCTTGAACATGAGCGGAGAAAATACAGGCAACTGTTCGCGTCCGCCAATGACGGGATTTTGCTGATTAACCAGCTTACGAACGAAATCACCGAATCGAACATTCATGCCCGGAAAATCCTCAAGTTGACCGACAAAGTTATTTCGCAAAAGAAGCTCGATGAGCTGAAGCCGTTCGGCGAACTTCTCGTTGAGAAGATTGGCCGGGGCGAATCGGTCCAGTTCGAGAGTACGTATGAACACGGCAGTTCGAGAATTGTCCTGGATATAAGCGGCGCACCTGTCGGTACGGACGACAATCTTTACCTCATAATTCTCAGGAACGTGACGAGGCGCAAGGAGTGGCTGGAGCGGTTTATAGCGCTCGACAAGCTGCGCGCGCTCGGCCGGCTCTCGCACGGCCTGGTGCATGAGATCAGGAATCCTCTGAACGTGGTGTCTGTCAATCTCCAGTATCTTGAACGGAGCATGGAGGAAAATTCAGCCGAGAAGAAATTCACCAAACCCGCGCTCGAGGGCGTCAATGCGATCGAGAAGGTCATCAGGGAAACGATGAACTTCGCCCAGCCCCAGGCCCCCGCTAAATCCCCGATCAGGCTCGGGAGCATCCTCAATGAGATTGCCGGGCTGGCGAAGACCTCGCTCCAGAAGTCAAGGATCAATCTCTCCATCGAAAGGGGGGAGACGAATGACACGATATTTGCCGACAAATCCCAGGTACTTCACGGTATCCTCAATATCGTCGAGAACGCGATCGAAGCGATGCCGAATGGCGGCAAACTCCTTTTCAGGCTTGAGGATAGCGGCCCCGACGGAGAGATCATACTTCGCATTTCCGATACGGGCGTGGGCATGGATGAAGACGTCGTGAAACTCGCGATCGAACCATTTTACACGACGAAAGAGGGAGCAACCGGGATGGGCCTCTCTATTTCCAACCGGTTGTTCGAGCTGAACGACGCCGCGGTCAATATTGAAACGAAGGCCGGCGTAGGCACCACCGTCACGATCCATTTTCAGCGGGCGAGGTAAAAATGAGCAGCAAAATCCTGATCGTGGACGACGACGAGCTGCTAAACAATTCGTTAAACGCGGTCCTTACGAGGAGCGGGTACGACGTTCTCTCTGTTATCAAGGCTGAAGACGCGTTTCAGCAGATCATCGAATTTCAGCCGGACATAGTCCTGCTCGATCTCTATCTCGGTTCCATGACGGGACTCGATATCCTCCAGAAGCTCCGCGGCGAAAAGAATGAAACGCCGGTCATACTCATTACCGCGTTTTCGGATGTGAACAGCGCCGTGCGCGCGATAAAACTTGGTGCCGAAGATTTCGTGCTCAAGCCGCTCGACCTTGAGCAGCTCGAGATACTCATCAACAAGACGCTCAACCGGAAGAACCTGGAGCGCCGGTACGAACTGCTGAAGGACGAACTGCAGCAGAAATTCGGCCCGTACGCCATCGTCGGGAAGAGCGAGATTCTCAAGAAGGTTGTACATACCGCCGAAAGGCTGGCCCACGCGGACACGACCGCGCTTGTGATCGGTGAGAGCGGATGCGGAAAGGAGCTGATCGCACGGCTGATACACGAGAAGAGCGACAGGTCGGATGGGCCGTTCATCTCCATAAACTGCGGCGCGATCCCGAAGGATCTCGCCGAGAGCGAGCTGTTCGGATACGAGAAGGGGGCGTTCACGGGCGCCATGGACAAGATGAGGCAAGGGAAGTTTGAGCTTGCCAACCGTGGTACGATCCTGCTGGATGAGGTAGGTGAACTCACGCAGGAACTGCAGGTGAAGCTCCTGCGAGTTCTGGAGACGAAGAGGTTTTACAGGCTCGGCGGGTCGAAGGAGATCGCGGTGGACGTCAGGATAATTGCCGCGACCAACAAGAATTTGAAAGCGGCGGTGGAGAAGGGGACCTTCAGGGAAGACCTGTTCTACCGTCTCAACATAGCCCAGCTTCACGTGCCCGCTCTGAGGGAACGAGTGGAAGATATCGCTCTCCTGGCCAACACTTTCCTTGAGGAGTTCAACAGGAAGTTCGGTAAGACTATCAAGGGCTTCACTCCCGAGGCGATTAAAGTCATGGAGAAATATTCATGGCCCGGCAACGTGCGCGAGCTGAAGAACGCGATCGAGCGGCTGGCGCTTCTCGAGACGGATACAGTCGTCAAGCCGGAGCACCTCGCCTTCCTGAGTTACCATCCGGGGTTCAACTCCACCAAGATGCTTGAGGAGAAGACCATTGTAGCCGTCCCCAACCAGGGGGTCAAGATGGATGATATAATGCGCGAGGCAATAATTCAGACGCTGGATCTAACGGCGGGCAACCAGATCCAGGCCGCCAAGATCCTCGGGCTGACGAGGTCGCGACTCCGTTACAGGATGCAGCAGCTTAAGATCAAGTATCAGCCGAAAAAGGAAACGTTCGAAGGATCGCGGGAATGAGTTCCGGCGCGGTCAGGGTGCGCTTCGCACCGAGCCCCACGGGGTTTCTTCATGTCGGGGGACTCAGAACGGCCCTGTTCAATTTTCTCTTCGCGAGGAATTCCGGGGGCAAATTCATACTTCGGATCGAAGACACCGACCGTGCGCGGTACGTCGAGGGAGCGGTTCAAAACCTCATTAACACTCTGAAGTGGGCCGGGCTCGATTACGATGAAGGACCGGATGCCGTCGGGCGAGTATGGTCCATACGTGCAGAGCGAACGACTCGACATCTACCGAAGGCACGTCGATCTCCTGCTTGAAAAAGGAACGGCCTACCGGTGCTTCTGTACGCCCGATAGACTTGAGGCCATGAGGAAGGAGCAGGAGAAAAATAAGCTCCAGTATAAATACGACCGCACCTGCCTGCGTCTTTCCGACAAAGAACTTGCGCGACAACATCTCCGCGGGCAAGCCCTTCGTCGTGAGAATGAAGGTGCCAGACAACACCGCGGTGAAATTCTCCGATATCATACGAGGGGATGTCGAGTTCTTGAGCGAACGGGTCGACGATCAGGTCCTGCTGAAATCAGACGGCTTCCCGACTTACCATCTGGCGAATGTCGTCGACGATCATCTCATGAGAATCTCGCACGTCATTCGCGGTGAGGAATGGCTTTCAAGTACCCCCAAGCATGTCCTCCTTTACGACGCTTTCGGATGGGACTTGCCGAAATTCGCTCATTTGCCGCTGCTTCTGAACCCCGATAAATCAAAACTCAGCAAACGCCAGGGAGACGTAGCGGTCGAGGATTACCGCGACAAGGGCTATCTTAAAGAGGCGCTGGTTAATTTCATCGCGCTCCTCGGTTGGAATCCCGGCGACGAGCGGGAGATATTTTCGCTCGCGGAGCTGGAAAAGGAATTCTCGCTCGAAAAGGTCAACAAATCGGGCGCCGTCTTCAACGTCGAGAAACTGAACTGGCTTAACTTCCAGCACCTCAGGCGGAAGCCGGACGATGAAGTCCTTACCATGCTTAAGGAGCATCTCGAGAAGTCGGGGATAGCTTTTGCGGAGCTCGGCGATCGATATCTTCTCAATGTAATTACCGCGATGCGCGAACGGGTGAGTTTTATAAAAGACTTCACCGAGAAGAGCCCCTACTTTTTCCTCGCGCCGAAGGAGTACGACCCGGCTGTCATCAAAAAGAGATGGAAGCCGCAATCGGCAGAATACTTGAGAGAACTGAGCAAAGCGTTCTCAGACTTGACAGATCCGCAAAAGGTGGATTATGAAGAAGCCTTACACCGTTCGGCGGAGTCGTTGAAAGTCGGAAACGGTGAATTGATTCATCCGCTGAGGCTGGCCGTCTCCGGCATGGGCGAGGGCCCAGGCTTGTTTGATATTGTATCTATCATCGGAAAAGAAGAAACGATCCGAAGAATTAACTCGGCTATCGAAAGAATTAAGTGACATCCATGGAAGAAGATAAGAAATTGGCATCTGAGGAATCCGCAGGCGCGACGCCCGAAAAAAGGAATTTCATACGCGATATCGTTGACGACGATCTCAAGAGCGGCAAATACGAAACTGTTCACACGCGGTTCCCCCCGGAGCCGAACGGCTATCTCCATATCGGCCACGCGAAATCCATCTGCCTGAATTTCGGTACCGCGAAGGATTACAAGGGTCTCTGCAATCTCAGGTTCGACGACACGAACCCAACGAAGGAAGACGTTGAATATGTCGAGTCGATACAGGAGGACATACGCTGGCTCGGATTCGATTGGGAGAACAGGTTGTATTACGCCTCCGACTACTTCGAGAAGGTATACGATTATGCGGTCATACTGATCAAGAAGGGAAAGGCATATGTCGACGACTTAAATGCCGACCAGATCAGGGAACACAGAGGAACGCTTACAGAACCGGGCAAGGACAGCCCATACAGGAACCGCCCGATCGAGGAGAACCTCGACCTCTTCGAGAGGATGAAGAAGGGGGAGTTCCCCGACGGCTCAAAGACATTACGAGCGAAGGTAGACATGTCATCGCCGAACATCAACATGCGCGACCCGGTGATGTACCGGATCCTTCACGCAACTCACCACCGCACCGGCGACACGTGGTGTATTTATCCTATGTACGACTGGGCTCACGGTCAGTCCGATTCGATAGAGGGTATCACGCACTCGATCTGCACTCTCGAGTTCGAAGACCACAGGCCGCTCTACTACTGGTTCGTCGAACAACTCGGGATCTTCCATCCGCGACAGATCGAGTTCGCGCGGCTGAATCTGACATACACGGTGATGAGCAAGAGGAGGCTTCTCCAGCTCGTCCAGGAAGGGCATGTTAACGGTTGGAACGATCCTCGCATGCCGACCATTTCTGGACTCCGCCGGCGCGGATACACGCCCGAGTCGATCAGGCTCTTCGCCGACCGTATCGGCGTCTCGAAAGCCGACAGCGTAATTGATGTTTCCGTTCTCGAAGACTGTCTCAGGGCTGGCCTGAACAAGCGCGCACAGCGCGTCATGGCCGTGCTTCACCCCGTCAGACTCGTGATCGAGAATTATCCCGACGGACAGGTGGAAGAGCTCGAAGCCGTGAACAATCCTGAAGACGAGTCGATGGGAACGCGCAAGATACCGTTCTCGAAAGTGCTCTACATCGAACAGGATGACTTCCGTGAGGACCCACCGAAGAAATATTTCAGACTTTCGCCGGGCGCGGAGGTGAGGTTGCGCTACGCGTATATTATCAAGTGCACCGGAGTCGTGAAGGATCCGAAAACAGGTGCCATTACCGAACTAAAGTGTACGTACGATCCCGATACGAAGAGCGGTTCGCCCGCGAGTCAGCGGAAGGTGAAGGGGACGATTCACTGGGTGTCCGCGCAACATGCCGTGGACGCAGAGGCGAGAGTCTACGACAGGCTCTTCAATGTCCCCGATCCGGGCGGCGAAAACTGGAAAGCCTCCCTGAATCCCAATTCGCTGGAAGTTGTGAAAGGTTGCAAGGTCGAGCCGGGGTTGGCGAAGGCCAAGCCGCAGGACCGTTTCCAGTTCGAGAGACTCGGCTATTACTGCGTGGATGACGAGTCCAGGCCAGGCAGTCTTTTGTTCAACCGGACCGTCACGCTTCGCGACACCTGGGCGAAGATAGAAAAGGGATAGAATCCGCTCTCTGATCAGTTCATTAGGGAGGCTGTCTATACTCGAGTCTGTCGCGAGACCACCAAAGTCATTCCGACCGGGTGAGTCTGTGCGCGAACGGCGGACGGACGAGCGGAGGAATCCTGTGCGAGAGACCCGTACACTTGGACTGGTAGTCTCCCATGGAAGATTTCTCATCCCGCAAAGCGGTATTCGAAATGACATTGTTCTTTTCTTTTGAGCTTTCCCATGGTCTCGTTCGGATCCATTTTTCGATTCATAATTAGAAGTGGCGTCGATTCAAATCAACGGCTGACGAAGCACGAAACCCGGAGGGTTTTCTGCCGATAGAGCTGTCCGATTCATCGGATGCCGACAGCCTTTGCTTTTTCCAACCCATTCATTAAGATATAGCGCAGACAGCGGCGGATAGCGTCCGGCGTGCCTGTAATAGTCGGAAACAAATGTCGGGGGGCATGATGCTTTCGCATGTTATGAGCGCGGCAACTTACGGCGTCAACGCCTTCATGGTCGAGATCGAGACGCATGTCGGCGGGGGACTTTTCGCGTGGTATATGGTTGGACTCCCGGATAACGCGGTCAAGGAAAGCCGCGAACGGGTGCTCACGGCCATAAAAAACTCGAATTTGAAGTATCCGGGGCACCAGATCGTCATAAACCTCGCTCCGGCCGACGTGAGGAAGGAGGGAAGCGCGTTCGACCTCCCGATTGCCGTCGGCATACTTGCCGCTTCCGGGGCGGTAGATCAAACCGACCTCGGTAAGTTCATAGTCCTGGGCGAGCTCGCGCTTGACGCATCGGTCAGACCCGTGCACGGAGTACTGCCGATCGCTGTGGAGGCGAGAGACAGGGGAATACCCGCGATGATCATTCCGAAAGGGAACGCCAGGGAAGCCGCGATGGTCGAGGGAGTCAGCATTTATCCGGTGGAGACTCTCCTGGAGGCGGTGCATCTCCTCGGCGGGGAATACAAACTCCTCGAACCTTTTCGGGTAGACAAGGAGGAATTATTCGGTCAGACTCAGGCATATCAGTTTGATTTCTCGGATGTGAAAGGTCAGGAGAATGTGAAACGCGCACTCGAGGTTGCGGCGGCGGGTGGACATAACGTAATCATGATAGGTCCGCCGGGAAGCGGGAAGACGATGCTTGCGAAAAGGCTCCCGACTATTCTGCCGGACATGACATTCGAAGAAGCATTGGAGACCACCAAGATACATTCCGTTGCGGGGTTGCTGCCGTCTGACGCTGGACTTGTTGCGACGCGGCCGTTCCGCTCACCGCATCATACAATTTCGGACAGCGCGCTGGTAGGCGGCGGGACCATTCCCAAGCCGGGGGAAATCTCACTCGCGCACCACGGGGTGCTGTTCCTCGATGAACTTCCGGAATTTGACAGAAGTGTACTGGAAGTTCTCCGGCAGCCGATGGAGGACGGGCATGTGACAATAAGCCGGACCAAGCTTTCGATCGATTATCCTTCGATGTTCATGCTTCTCGCCGCGATGAACCCATGTCCCTGTGGAAACTACGGCAATCCGAATGCGACATGCAGCTGCAACCAGATGCAGATACAGAGGTACATGTCGAAGATAAGCGGACCGCTGCTCGACAGGATAGATATACACGTCGAAGTGCCGGCAGTGAAATATGCCGAGCTGTCAAGTAAGAAGTCAGGCGAGGCGTCTTCTGCGGTGAGATCGAGAGTGAAGAAGGCACGAGAGATTCAGAGGGAAAGGTTCAAAGGGCGGAAAGGCCTTTTCAAAAACGCGGATATGCAGAGCAAGGAGATAAGAGAATTCTGTCAGGCAGACAAAGCTGGAGAAGATTTGTTGAAACAGGCGATAACGAAACTCGGGCTGAGCGCAAGGGCTTACGATAGGATACTGAAGGTTGCGAGGACAATCGCTGACCTTGCCGGCAACGGCGATATCATGCCGGAACATATAGCAGAGGCGATACAGTACAGGACGCTGGACAGGCAGCTGTACCTGGAGGGATAAGGGGACTTTCACAGAATCACTTGGCAAATGGACCAATTCAGGAATGCGGACATGTCGCGCAGCGATCCGGCCGCACAAATGTGCGGACGGACAGAGCAAGGAGATACGGGAGTTCTGTCAGGCGGACAAATCTGGAGAAGACTTGTTGAAACAGGCGATAACAAAACTCGGATTAAGTGCGAGAGCGTACGACAGGATACTGAAAGTCGCGAGAACGATCGCTGATCTTTCCGGTAACAGAGACATAATGCCGGAACATATTGCGGAGGCGATACAATACAGGACGCTGGATAGGCAATTATATCTGGAGGGATGAAACCATCCAAGAAGTTTCTTTCAACGACTTGACTTTATGATGGGGGGGGGGATATTTTGCCTGCGGTGTTTCAGGGCCGGTGATTGGCGGACCGGGTATGCAAATTCAAGGGAACGATTCTTTAGTAGGACAAGAAGTGACCTCTGCGTGGGACTGTCTAGTTATCAAGACTTGAGCTGCGTCTAGTAAAGGGGGCTTGGAAGCAGTCGTTAGATCGATCAGGACAAATTGAAGGGCTGGAATAGTGCGAGAACGTCGTGCTCAAAGGGGAATGGGTTCCCAAAATCAAAGCGAGAGTGTGGACACTGACCGTGGACCGGTCTGCTGTTCTTTGCTCCAATTCAGTTTGAACAGAATGAGATTTTAGAAGGACGAGGAGAGATAGGTGAAGTGAGGCTGCAAACGGGCGATTCGGTCTTGTATTACGAGCGCACATTAAGAATGGAATATTTGGCAAAGCTATCCGTTTATTGGCTATTGTTGATCCTTAATGTCTCCGGTTTTATCACTACAACGGTAGCCGAGGCGCAAACCTCTCGCATCGGTAATGTCGTTGATAATTTCCTCATTCCGATTCCACTGCCTGACGGTATCTGTTCAGATGGTACCTCATTCTGGATTCCAAATCGAGCATTGGATTATGGGCCTCAGCGAGTCTATAGGGTGGACATATTGACACACAAGGTAACTGACTCAATTCCATCGCCGACTGAAAGTCCTGACGGAATTGCTTGGGATGGAACTAACCTCTGGGTCAGAAGTCTTTATCCGACCCATAACGATTGCAGTATAGTTCGTATGTCTACTGACGGACAGGTCCTGAATTATGTTCCAGCGGTTGGCTCTTGTTATTGGGCAGGGATAGCGTGGGACGGGAGAAACTTGTACTATGGTACAAATGTATGTTTTGCTTCTCCTGCTGGACAGAAGAGTATGATTTACAAAGCCAGTCCCAATAATGGAGCCGTGATAGATTCCTTTCCTCCGCCGACGGGAAATATCAACGGTCTGGTTTATCATCGGGGAAATCTCTGGTATTGCGATGACAATAACGGATACATATTCAAGATAGACACCGCCAGTCATATTCTTTATGAGTTGGATTTACCGAGGAGTGATCTTCCGTTCAGGGGGCCGTTAACTGGACTCGCGATAGCTAAAGGTTACTTGTGGGCTGTCGATATGGCAGGGGTCGGCGGACCGAGGATCTATGAAATCGACATTGGAGAGACGCCGGGGATACCCGAGCTGATACACTGCGACAATGGCGAAGATATTCCGCGGAAAATCAAGCTCGGCTGGCTGCCAAGTTCGAGTTCGAACGTGGAGAGGTATCGAATTTATCGGGATGGTCCGTATGACCGGGGGTACGGTGATCTGGCCAGAGCCTCAGTTATCGATTCGGTGGCGGCCGGCACGACCGCATACATTGATAGCACAGTTCAGAACGGTTTTGCATACGCTTATTGGATAAGTGCTGTGGATAGCGATGGGGTAGAGAGCCATGTCTCGAATGAGGCGTGGAACGTAGCATTTCCGTTCTTTGCACTTGAACTTGGACAAAATTATCCGAACCCGTTCAACGCGACCACTACAATCCCGTACGAAGTATCCTCACCGTGGTCGCCTGTTACACATGTGACGATAACAGTATATGACATACTTGGAAGGAAGGTAGCCACGCTCGTCGACCGAGATGAGGCCATCGGCGATAAAACCGTCGTGTTCAACGGGCATAATCTTCCCAGCGGAGTATACTTCTATAGGATGCAGTCGGGAGACTTCGTTGAGACGAAGAAATTAATGCTCATCAAATAAGAGCTCGGTATATATCCGTTTAACAGAGAGTCCCGTCTTTTGACGGGACTCTTCTGGTATCATCCGTTTTTAGAGACGTGCCTGGGAACTAGCTTGAACAATATTTCACAGAGTTCCACGGAGGAAATAAAGAGAGAGACACCGAGAATAGCCTTCTTCTCTGTGGAACTCTGTCTTTTCTCCGTGTCACTCTGTGTGATTCTTCCCTTTGAGTTCCCGACTGCGCCTCTAGCAGCCCCCCTGAATTTTCCTCTTGATTATCGTCTTCAGCGGCTTGTTCTTCGCGTCGGCGATCATCTTGAGAATAGTAACACGGGCGCCCTCGAATCCAACTTTTTTAGACTCACGCAGACAAAGCAAAGAGTCATTGGTGGGGCCGATTGGACCGGAAATTCAGCCTGGGCGGAACGCTAGCGGACCTTCCCGGCAGCGGCGATATCATGCCGGAACATATTGCCGAGGCTATACAGTACAGGACGCTGGACAGGCAGCTGTACCTGGAGGGGTAGAGCCGTTTGAGCCGGTCTTGAGGTAAGCGACGAAGAAAACTCGGAATCGATTTGCTCTTTAAGAGGCTTAGGGCCTGCCGACAAGTATAGCAGCCTCATACGAAGCAGTAGGTTTATACGATGTGAAGTTCCCAACTGCCGAAAAGAACCAACGCGCGTGTGACGCAGGTCTCACCTCAGAAAAATCATTTGGATTCCCAAGAGTGGCGAATTAACTTCGAAAAAAGATGCCGGGTGCGGCGGAGGGAAAACGCCGCGGAAACACAGATAAGTGCTGGCGGAGCAAGGGAAGAGAAGGAGAAGTATGGGTATCGGGAGAAAACTTCGACAGATGGGTGTTACCTGGTAGATAGCTTCGGGTTTCATGGTCTGTGTCACTTTCATGCACGCGATGGCGCAGGTTCACATTCAAGAGACGGTTTCCATATCCCCTCTGCAACAGAAGCGGTTAAGCATTGCTACAGTTAACACGCATACGCTCCGTGTCCGGTTCAATTGGACCACGCAGGATTCGGGCAAGCTGGAAATCCATAATGTATACCTCTACGACGGCAATTATGAATTCGATACCACGTCTACTCCGGGTCAGGTTCGATCACGATCGTAATACACGGACTGAAACCCAATCAATATCAAATATTGCCTGCCCTTTATTGGAACTATTCCTCACAGGCCCCTTACAGCTACTATATATACCTTGACGATTCCCTGGTCGACAGCAGTTCAGGGACAGCACATGTCGGCGATTGGCATTATGCCTGGTATTTCGAAGACGGAGCAACATTCACCACCCCATATGTGTCGAAATTCTCTTTTTCGGTCGGGACGAACGAGTTCATGTCCGGCGACTCGACAGGGATGGCGCTCGCATCGGTCTACGATACGAGCAACACGGTCTGGTCACCGCACACCGACCCGGTCACGTTGACGGTCATTTCGGGAAGCAGGTTTGTATCGTTCCACAAAAAGGATCCTCAGACAGGGATGGTGACGGACTTGGGTTCAAGCATAACGACGCTCGGGGATGAAATCGGCGAGTACTCGCTTGTCGCGCACGGCGCCGTTCCGGATTCTACAGGTGATTGGGTGACGGTAGAAGCGGAAAGCAACGGCATGACCGAGACTGACTCGGCAGAGGTCTTTGCCGGACTCGATCACTTTGCCGTTCACCCGTTGCCCGACACGATAGAAGACTCGGCATCGTCTACGATATATGCAGATGCGGAGGATGCGTACAACCAGAGCATCTATTACGACGGTTATGTGAAGATATACACATCGCCGTCGCAGTACGGTCATCTTTACTATTTTCTTCCGAGCGCAGCCATGAAGGCAAAGCATCCGGGGAGGAACGCTCATAAGGTGTCGGGCACGGCGCTCGAGACCGGCACTCCGGAAGTCGCAGGGAACATGCAGTCCGTTAAGCTGACTTCGGCAACCGAGGATAGCACGGAGGTCCCGTTTTGGTATGCAAACGCCGGACTGGTATACTACACTGCCGACGGCACGCCGACAGATACGAACGCGACGATCAACTTCACCGTCGACGCCGTCGACAAGCCGACTCTCACCGGAAAAGGGACATTGGTTGTGAAAGGGGGCTCTCCCACATTGGTAGTGGTGTACCCGACCGATGAACTTAAAGACGAGAAAGACATTACCAAAGATCCGAAGATGCCGGACATTACACCTCAAGCCCGACTCGAGAATTACAATGGTGGCACAGTGAATTTCGAATGGAATCTGCGAGTGCAGTGGGAAGGTCCCGACGGCAGGAAGTTTGACGATTCTTTTCATGGGAATACGACCGCGGAATACTCAAATGTAAGTTCATGGCCAATTGATTGGGACAAGATGATACGGGGCGGAGATGAAATCACGCTTGATGTGACAGCTACAGCAAGTGGAAAAGTTTATGATAAAACCGTGAATCATGGATTTGTAATTAAGGGAGACAATCCTGACAGGACGGCAGTCAAGGCGTTACTCACTGTTGAAGAACAGGTTATTGCGTATATGGAAAGCAGATTCAGGCAATTCCGGGACGACAAGAGTTTCCCTATATTCGGTGCTCCGCATGGATATGGTCTGATGCAGCTGGACCCGCCGGACAACAATGAGGAGGTCTGGGATTGGAAAGCGAACGCAAAGGAAGGCCAGTCTCGCTTCGCAAAGAAGGAAAACCTCGCGACAAAGTATCCCTCGAAAGTGAGAAGAAAAGGTGGTGCATACCGTTATGCGACAAACTTTACTAGACAGGAATTCCTGACGGACGCCTTTCAACTATATAATGGATATCATTATTGGATTTGGGTGCCTGCCGATCCCAACAGGGGTGGGGGGAGTTGGCAAAAAGATCCCAACCTGGGGAAGCCTAAAGCTAAAGGTGGCTATGGAAGAGATTACGGTGGACCTGCGATAAATATATATAATGAGGTGATGAGCAACCGGCCACCAAGCGATTGGTAATCAAAATTTGCGAGGAGTTATATATGATAACAAGAATAGCGTTACTAGCTTTTGCCGTTAGTTCGATAGCTTATTCGCAGCCCTATTATTATTACTTTGCCTATAATCCGGATTACGATGTGCCTGGCTATAGCGGAGATATTTATAGACTCAACTTATCCACGAATAGCAATGCGCTATTTGCGAAGAATGTAGGACGGGTTAATGGCAGAATATTTTCTAACACCAACCAATCTGAGATATTCTTCCAGGTTAGATTTTCACTTGTTGCTATGGATGTGAGCGATCCATCCCGTCATGAGAGAGAACTGTTGAGCGGCGTCAATGAAATTGACGGGATAAAAGATTCACCTCAAACTAACCGGTATTTCATTACGTTTGATGACGAGCAGGATAGCACAAAAACAGTTATCATTGATCGCTCGACAATGCAACCGCTCGATACAATCGGTGAAAGCTTTCAGTATAACCCTTTTTGTTCCAAGGACAATAAAACCATCTACCGTTTTCAACCGGATTCCACAGGGATATTGTTCTCAAGGTATATCATCAGTAGTAAAGAAAGTGAATTGCCCCGGCGTTGTGGTACCATGGTGCCCGTCGAGTCATTCGTTATATTAAACGACGCCAAGGACGGTCTGGCTCTAGTGAGTTATGAAGATAATGCCAGGAACGACTTCAGCGGCGTGGAATATGTCCTTTGCGATGTCGATAAAAACACTACCTTTAGTCCAATCGCTTTTCCGTGGCGTTCTAAAGGATACTTGTCCTCGGACGGTAAGTACGCAATTCTTGAACAAGTAAATTATGATACAGCTCTTGCTGGTGGGGAGTACTATACCGGTATTGTTTATGTATTTGATGCTTCGACGGGCGAATTCATGCAGCGCTTAACTCTACCTCCTAATGGGGAAATATTCACCTTTGACAACTATCCCAGGATGCTCTACTACTACAACGACTCTACAAACCAGGCGATTGCCATCAGTGATACTGTAGTCACACCGCCGAATGCTCTGATCGATACGCTCATATCCTTAAAGCACCAGGCCGTGGCAAAAGGCTGGCTTAGAGACAATAGGGACCGCGGCCACGACATCGACGAGATGATGAGAGGGAACGAGTGGTATAAGGAAGGAGAATTTAAGAAGTTCAGAAGCTGGGAAGTTGGGAAAGACTGGAAGTTCGATCACGATTGGAATGAGGGAATAGTGGAAGTGCTCGATAGAAGACTGGACATGGCAAAGCGAGCGCTTGATCGTGGGGACTCAGTTACGGCCCGAAGGAACCTGGAGATATTCGTGATGGAGGTGGAGCTTCTGAACAACCTGAGCACTAAGCTTTTGAAGCGCGGAGAGGAGCCGGTAATAACGAGCCAGGGATATCTGTCGTTGAAGTTCAATGCCGAATATGTGATAGACAGGTTGCCGGAGAGGCATAGTGAAGGAAGTGGAAGAGGTCGCAGGGACAAGAGGTGAGATATATGAAGACTTTGCCTGTGGATAGAGACATATCTCACTCCCGCAAGATTTACTGGGCGGCGGTGGCGATTGTTCTTCTTGTTGCAGGGACCGCTCGTTCGCAGCCGTATCGCTTTTACTACCTTGACGACCCCAATTATACTGGCGGCGGTTATAGCGTTGACATATACAGGCAAAATTTGACAAATGGAATTTCCGAGTTGATTCTTAAGGATGCAGGCAGAATCACACAAATGTTCGATTCGCCGGATCAGAGCAGGTTAATTCTGCAAAATCGCAGCCAGGTTGTTATGGTAGACCTGAATAATGCCAATAAGAGGACCGTCCTCTTTGAAAGAGATGCATGGGTTTATCAAGTAATATTCACGCCAATGACAAACCGATTTTATGTGTCCATAGGTTCATCCGATTATTATCAGAAAACCATTGTATTCGATAATACGACGCTTCAACCAATAGACACATTGACAGAATTATATTCGTACGAACCGATATGTATCTCTCAAGATCAATCTAAAGCTTACATTTCCATTTCAGATTCCAACGGGTTGGTCTTTCGTGCTTGGGACATCATTGCAAATAAGAGACTCCCAGACAAGAAAGTTACGTCCTTGGGGAGTTTTGCTTTTGAGCCAGGTATAAGTGATGCTAAGAACGGTCTTGATCTGGTTGAATATGAAAGACCAGCAGGATATAAAAACCAGAAATATGTTGTCTGCAATGTAGATCAAGGGCTCGTATATACTCCTTTTGCATTTCCATGGATTGCGGATGGTTACTTATCTGCCGATGGGAAACACGTTATTCTCAACAGGCGGATTCCCATCATAACCGATTCTGCGGCTCACGAAGGGTACGACGAATATCCCGGCACTGTTTATGTTTTTGATGCGTCGACAGGCAAACTTACCCAGCGTTTGTCTCTTCCTTCGGGTGGCAAGATCCTAACATTCACCAATTATCCGCAAATGTTTTATTATTACAACGACTCCACCAACCAGGCCGTGGCAATCAGTGATACGGTAGTCACACCTACAAATGCTTTGCTTGACACCCTCATCTCATTGAAGCACCAGGCAGTAGCAAAAGGCTGGCTTAGAGACGATAGAGACCGTGGCCATGACATCGACGAGATGATGAGAGGGAATGACTGGTACAAGGAAGGAGAATTCAGGAATTATGGGAAATGGGGACCAGACAGGAATTGGAACTTTGACCACGATTGGAATAATGGAATAGTGGAAGTACTGGATAGAAGACTGGACATGGCCAAGCGAGCACTTGACCACGGAGACTCTGTTGTGGCGCGGAGGAACCTGGAGATATTCGTTCTGGAGGTTGAGCTTCTGAACAACCTGAGCGCTAAGCTTGTGAAGCGCGGGGAGGAACCGATGATAACGAGCCAGGGATACCTGTCGCTGAAGTTCAATGCTGAATATCTGGTAGTCAGGCTGCCGGAGAGGAGTAACGAAGGACATGGGGGAGGTCGTAGGGACAAGAGGTAAGATTCACGATGCAGGATACGTGATGAGAGAACATGGGAAATTGTGAAGGTAAGAAATTCAGAAGCAGGAATCGCCGTCGGCACGACCCATTTTTAGATGTAGAAATCCATCCAATCCGTAGACCTCGTTAGTGGTGGAAACGTGATTCACGATGCAGGATGTGTGATGAGAAAACATGGGAAGTTGTGAAGATGAGATAACGGGAAAGCATAAAGTGCCGCAGGCACGCCATGTGAGTTGCAGAGGAATAACACATGTATGAGAACATGGAAGCGCCGTAGGCGCGACATGTTTGTAGAAAGGAATCCTCCCCCAATCTGTGGAACCCCTTTAGGGGTGACATGTTGGCGCAGGAATAAAGAAGATATGGAGGTAAAAGAAAGATGCTTGGGAAAATGAGGGTAGTATTGATACTCAGCGCATTTCTGGCAGGAAGCGTGGTTGCCCAGACAGCCGACAATGCATCGGGCCAGAGGTGGCAAATCGCGTTCGGATCTGAGGGAAATACCGTATCGCTGAGCGTGGAGAACAATTCGTCCATCGATGCAAAGAATGTCTCGGTGATCTTCACGAACCTCCCGTCATGGCTTGAGTTCAAGTCGAACACGGTACTGCTGAAAAGTATCCAGGCAAAAAGCACGGGAGACGCTGAATTCACATTCTCCGTTGATAATAAAGCTCCTGTCGGAAAGGACACAACACTCTCTGCGGTGATAAGTTCAAGTGATGGCCAGCTCTGGACCAAAGACATTACAGTATCGGTGGGAGCCCCGAAGGACTATAAGCTTTACAACAACTTCCCGAATCCGTTTAACCCATCGACGAAGATAGCGTTCGAGCTTCCGAAGACATCGCATGTGATGCTGACGATTTACGATGTTCTCGGAAGGGAAGTGGCGCAGATCGCGGATAGGAGCTACAATGCCGGGTACAACGAGGTGACATGGAACGGCTTGAACAGGGATGGAGAGCAGGTTGCATCTGGAGTGTATTTCTACCGTATCGCGGCGGGTAACTGGAGTAAGGTGATGAAGATGATGATGCTGAAGTAAGATATCCTTGGGGCCGTCAGGCCGTCTCCCGCCACGAGATTCCATGGCGGGAAGCTAACCGAATGGCCAGTTTCGCCACTGTTACTCCACCGGGTGAGAGGTATTCGGTTGAACTACTGATCTTTTCTCGAATCGGCTCTGGACAGGAAATTGATTGCCTTTCTAATGACCTTATGGGAGCATCCTGAGTCGTTTTTCTCAATCTTCCCCAAAGTTCCTGGGTCGGTGCCAATCGCATTTGCGACCTTTTTCCGGCTGAAGCCAGTTTTCCTTCGGTAGTCCTGAAGCCTTTCCCCTAAGGACTGTCCGGTCGTACTAAAGGGGCTGTACCCCAGGAAAAGAAATATAATCGGCAAATGCCTGATGAGTGGTTCAGTTCTGTTACTTTCCCAATTCCACACGGTGCTTTCGTCCACCGAGATGATTTCCGCCACTTGTTTTTGGGTCATCTTCAGATCTAGGCGTCTTCTCCTCACATGGTCACCGATGGTCCTGATCTCCTTCGGGTAAGCCCTGGGAACTGGCTTTTTGGCGCTTAATCGCACATCCAGAATGGCAACGCAGGGGTGTCCCTGTGGAAATTACGGCAACCCGAATGCGACATGCAGCTGCAACCAGATGCAGATACAGAGGTACATGTCGAAGATAAGCGGGCCGCTGCTCGACAGGATAGATATACATGTTGAAGTGCCGGCGGTGAAGTATGCCGAGCTTTCGAGCAAGAAATCTGGTGAGCCATCTTCAGCCGTTAGAACAAGAGTGAAGAAGGCAAGAGAGATTCAGAGAGAAAGATTCAAAGGAAGAAAAGGACTTTTTAAGAATGCAGATATGCAAAGTAAAGAGATACGAGAGTTCTGTCAGCCCGACGCGGGAGGAGAGGACTTGCTGAAGCAGGCGATAACGAAATTAGGACTGAGCGCGAGGGCGTACGATAGGATTCTCAAAGTTGCGAGGACGATCGCGGACCTCGCTGCAAGTTCTGACATAATGCCGGAACATATAGCGGAGGCGATACAGTACAGGACGCTGGACAGGCAGCTGTATCTGGAATGATAGACAGTACAATGAAACTTTCGAGTGCCTTGACTTTCTGAGGGGGGGGGGCATATAATCCAAGCATCATCGGTAACGTCTCAGCCCTTTCAGTTTTGCGCAGACGAAGCCGTGGAGCGATGACGCAAACGGAGCGTTAGTTCCAAGGGAGAAAAGAGGAGAGCGAAAGATGAAAAAGAATTCGGAAGAAAAATATATATACACGGAAGAGTATCACCGTATCCCTTAGCTTACCGATAACAAACTAGGCGACCGGTCCAGAGACGTTTGAGCAATGTCTGGACCGCCCCATGTAAACAGTCCCGCAGAATTGCGGTTCAATGGAAAGGGAGGATACGGAGATGAGATTGAGAGGAACAACTGCTGTTATTTTAACAACGGTCTTTTGTACGCTCGGAAGGGGATGGGCTCAAAACGCCCTTTATCCTTCTCAGGTTTCACTTTACTCACAGGTATCTGCCGAGACAAATGGCATGGGAGGGGCTGGAGTTTCCTTTGTGTCTGACAATGCCCTCGCAGTTATCGCTAATCCGGCAGAGCTTGGGCTGTTCAGCTTGCACGGAATGTTGGGTGCCAGCTACATGCCGACGATCCCGAATCAGCTGGGTGCGTTCGCAGTCAATGCCGGAATGGACCTACATAGTTTATGGAACACGTTTCCCGTAAGAATTGGATTGGGAGTTGGGTACTCTAATCCTAATTACGATTACGCATATTCCGGGGGTGCGGAATCCCTCCTCGCGAACAGTGTTACGACAGATGCTGCGAACGGGGTAACAGTCGCGCTAGGGGTGGACTACTTTGTAAAATTGGGCCTTGGCTATACTTTCAAGTGGGCAACGACAGAAGAAACGGGTCGGTTCCGGGGTTACTACAAATCCACTTATACACCTGATTGGGGAGCACTACTTCAGATACCGGTTGCGGACATTATTCTGAATTCGGATGGAAGTTTCACGCGCTCTATTATTGGTGCCACACCCATCCTCAACCTGACATTTGGTTATTCGGAGAGAAATTTCGGAAACTACGCGCCCGGTGGTTTACCGGGTCTTCCTAGGGAAGGCGATCTCGGCTGGAATTTTCAATTCGGACTGGAGACATCCGTGGCAGGCCATCGATGGAATTGGCTGTCGTTTACATGGATCAGGCAAGTCAACGCGCCCCTCGTCTTCAACGGCACTAACACAAGTGTGTACGATGAAGGGCTCGGCAGTTTCAACGTCTTCGACAACCTTTTTGCGGGCAGGCCAACCGGCGGCGTCAGCATCGGAAAAGGATGGCAGGTCCAGATCGGCCAATTCCTCTACTTCCGTGCCGGTTCAGCAACTGGTCCAGAGATCCCGACGTACACGACATTCGGAGGTAGTGTGAGACTCGATGGACTTATTAAAGGACTGATATTTACAGATGCGATAAGTGGAGACGATACCATCGCATCCTTCCTCTTGGATCATCTGGGCCTTCAATTTGATTTCAGTGAGGCAAATGGGGAGATCGTCGGTCCTAGTAGTGGTAACACATCCGGTATCGGATTCAAGTGGGAGCCATTCGAAAGCCTGACCCTGGTAGTCAAATGATTTTTCGATCAGGCAAACGAGTCCGAGGAACAAGACTTCGATCATTGCGTTTCGCACGCTCAGAATAAAGAGAAAGAAATCGGACATTAAGAAAAACAGACTTCCGCAAGACAGGCCACAAAAAGGAGAGTGAGACCAAGGACATAATATGCCAAGAAGGTTGGGGGGGTGTGGACGGGACCTCAAGCGTTCGGGGGAATGCATGAACAACTATCTGCAAGAAACAGAGTTAGAGAAAGGACGAAAAATGAGGTATCTAAAGAACCGTCTTATGACGCTGTGCATTCTCATGGTTATTTCCACAGCCGGGTACGCACAGACTTTCAATAACGTTCCGGTTGACGTTGGCTCCGGCGACCAGAGCGAGACATCGATAGCGCTGGATCCAAATAAGCCAGATACTCTAATGGCAACATGGAACGATTTCAGCAACGGCAGCTTCTCTCAGCCGGGATATGCGTTTTCCACCGACGGCGGCAGTTCATGGATCAACCAGGGCATATTGCAATCCGGCCTTAATCCGAGTAATGGATCTTATGAAGGCGGCTTCGATCCTTCATGCGCCATAGACGCGTCTGGTCGTGAGTACTATACTTTTGTGAACAAGGACATTACAACTTCCAACTACTTTGGAACTGGTTATTCGGTCGGTGTGGTGGACATCGAATACACGGACAATAACGGCCTCAGTTGGAGTGTCCCCTTCCCGGTTAACCCCAACGATTTCGAAGACAAGCCCTATATGGCAGTGGACAACAGCGGTGATTCAACTGCTGGGAGAACTGTACGTTTCGTGGACGGACCTTCTGTCAAATAAATCCGGAAGTCATGTCTATTTCGCTTTTCCAATCGACCAGAGCAACCTATCCGGGGGATGGGTGTCGAAAATAATCAGTGGGAATAACAGCGAATTAATCACTGGTGCTGTGCCGGCAGTAGGCCCCAATGGCGCGGTCTACGTAGCATACGATTCGAATGCGACTGGTGGAACTTCATACATTGATGTCGCAATGTCGACGGATGGTGGCAATAACTTCAGCGACGAGTCCGTCAGAACTTTCACAGGCTATTATCAGCAGCTGATCGGCAAACTTCGCGTCTCATCCTTCCCCACAATCGCGGTCGATCCTCAAAACAGCGAAGTCTACGTCGCCTGGACGGAAGAAGACAACGGAACCATGGACATCTACTTCACACACACGACTGGAGCCAGGGAGATCACCAGTTGGAGCACTCCGCAAGTAGCAACGCAGACGACGACTGGTAACCAGTTCTTTCCATGGTTGAGTATCAATTCGACGGGACATATCTCGCTTTTGTACTATCAAGAAAATGCCAACGATGAGGTTGATGTCTACTCTGCCCAGTCTTACGATGGCCAGTCGTTTGTCGGTCAAGACGGTACCGGTGAAGATGTAAAGTTGACATCCGTCAGTAGTAATCCAACGGTTGGCAGTCTCACTTCTGACTATATTGGAGTCACGTCAAGCGGCAGCGGCGAGGCCCATGCGCTCTGGACAGATTTCAGATCCGGGTCCAATGAAGATATTTACTGTGCAAGCTATAACCAGCAGCCCACCGTCACGCTCACCGGCCCGACCTACATCGATGCCGGCGGCAGCGGAGCCTACTATCTTATAAATGGCAGCCAGAGCAACTCGATCCCGGTTGATCTCGGAACATCGATCACTCTCCAATCTGTCCCGCAAAACAGCGGCTGGGCATTTGCCGGCTGGAACTTCGGGAGTGACTCTAATCCGGTTACCTATTACCCGACAGACAATGTAAGCCTGTCTGCTAATCTCAAGGAGCTTCAGCACTCGATGGATGCTTCGGCTTATTCCGACAACGGCCAGCGGAAGATGATACAAACTCCCAGCGGTTACCTGTTCGAGGCCTATACGGACGATGGTCACGTTTGGGTGGAATATTCGTCAAATCAGGGATCGTCCTGGACGCTCGCAAACAACGGTGAGCCGCTCGACTATAATCCTGTGAACGGCACCGACCATGGGAGCAAGTGCCCGTCTCTCGATTATGATCCGTCATCCAGCGATGTCATTGTCGTGTTTCAGGAACCATATGGATCAACTTATCAAATAGATTACGCCGTGTTTGTTCCTTCTGGCAGCACATACATCCAGGATGCCGATGGCCCGATCTACACTGAAGGCTCTGACTCGTATTCAGTGAACGCAAATCCCGACTTCGCGATGTATAATGGCTTCTGGCTTATCGCATTCGAGAAGAAAAGCACTTCCGGCAGCCAGACGGCAGGAATAAATTATCTCTTCGGCACTTTCAACGGCCTGCTTCAATCAAACGGGGCCGCATATTCCATGTGGGACACAGATGCGAGTTCTACAAAACCTTCAATTTACGGGGCGAAGACACAGTCAGGTGAATATGCAGACGTGGCCTGGCAGGAGGGAAGCGGCAGTTCATCGACAATAAGATTTGCCGAGCTTGCCTTAAACACCCCGACGATGGACACACTTGGCCAGTCGACTCCAATAACAATTTCCAACAGCGCCTGGCCCGCGAACTATCAGCCTTCCCTTGTGCAGGAACCCAACAGCACCGCATGGGTATGCTGGATAGCAAACAACTTCGGCAGACCGCCTCTGAATATCACTCTCTTCTCCACCGCGCCGGGAGCTTCGAATTATAACACGATAGATTACAACGAGAGCTCCGTATCGGTTAATCTGCCGAACGGCGGAAGCACGCCCTACATAGCTTTCAGTCAGGCAAGTGCATCGAACTCCTGGACCGCCTATGCCTGCAACTACAACGCATCAAGCATGATAACGCTCAGCACGACGGGCAGGGATATGCAGCTCAGTAACGGGGCGAGCACAAGCTCGATGTATGCTTCCGCGTTTAATCCGAGCAGCTCTCCATATCCCCTGGAGACGTCCGGGAGCATCAGCGGAGCGGGAAACAGTCCGGCCGGGAATGCCAATACCGTGGCAAGTGTTCCAGTCAAGATGACTTACGGCAGAGGCGGTACGATAAGCTACGACAGCCTCAACTTCTACTATTCGTTTCGTAACCTCAGCGTGGATGGCCAGAGCATCGGCTTCGCCCCTTGTTCGGACAGCACAGACTACGACAGTCTTTCAAACCTGAACAAGTCCCTCGTTACCGAGCCGTTCCAGGTAAACACAAATTCCAGGATTATATTCAGTGAATACAGCGGGTTTGCCGATTCCACAGCGGCCATCTCGGTATTGGGAGACACCGGCTATATCAATTACAACGTGGAAGTAATAGACAACTCTACCGGTAAGCTGGTGGGAACGATTAAGAATATCAGGATAAAAGCATCCAATGCCGGTGGGTACAAGCCGACTAGCTATCTTCTCAGCACCGACGGCATCGCGAACAGGACCGTGAAGGTAAAGATCGACGTAAGCTCGAACCTGACGGATCCGAAATTTGCGCTCATCAACAGTTACAGCCAGGTTGATAGCTCGGCATCTGACAATCTCCAGTCGCTTTCGCTGGAACCGATAACGGTGATTAAGGACTTCGTCCTCAGCCAGAACTACCCGAACCCGTTCAACCCGACGACAGTGATCGACTACACGATCCCCAAGGAATCACATGTAACCCTCAAGATCTACGATGTGCTGGGACAGGAGGTGAGGACTCTTGTCGATCAGGACCAGCAGGTTGGTAGGTACAGTGTTAACTTCAATGGTTCAAGTCTGGCAAGCGGAGTGTACTTCTACCGACTGTTCGCCGGAAATCATGTCATTACTAAGAAGATGCTTTTGCTCAAGTGATGGAATCATTTGAGCGAGAGTCCGCCGCGTTCTTTGGCGGACTTCTACTCAAGTAGTCATTGTAAGATTATCACGATTCCCGCCACGAAGCTTCGTGGCGGGAATCTAATCTAACGGTTTGTTTCACCACTTTTACTGCGCCGTGGGAGGCGCACTCGGTTGAATTATTGATCTTCTCCCGGATTGGCCCTGCAGAGGAAATCGGCTGCCATTTTGACAACCTTGTTGAAACATCTTGGGTTGTTTTTCTCCAGTCTGCTCAATGTAGACGGGTCGATTCCTATCGCCCTTGCAAGCTTTTTCTGACTGAGGCCGGATCGCCTACGATACTCAAGAAGCCTTTCGTCTAGGGATGCTCCTGTGGGTTCAAAAGGAATATACCCAAGGAAGGAAATAAGGGCCGGCAGGTGTTTGGTGAGCGGCTCAGTTCTGTTACTTTCCCAATTCCATACGGTGGTTTCGTCTACTGCGAGGACTTCTGCCACTTGATTTTGGGTCATCTTGAGGTCCAGCCGTCGTTTCCTAGTGTGGTCGCCGATAGTTCTGAGCCCCTTCGGGTACGCTTTGGAAACCGGCTTTTTGGCTCTTAATCGCACATCCAGAATGGCAACGCAGCCATGTCCCTGTGGAAACTACGGCAATCCGAATGCGACCTGTAGCTGCAACCAGATGCAGATACAGAGGTACATGTCAAAGATAAGCGGGCCGCTGCTCGACAGGATCGACATACACGTCGAAGTGCCGGCAGTGAAGTATGCCGAGCTCTCGAGCAAGAAATCGGGAGAGCCATCTTCTGCTGTGAGATCGAGAGTGAAGAAAGCTCGTGAGATTCAGAGGGAAAGGTTCAAAGGCCGGAAAGGACTCTTCAAGAATGCGGATATGCAGAGCAGGGAGATAAGGGAGTTCTGCCAGGCGGACAAATCCGGAGAAGATTTGCTGAAGCAGGCGATAACCAAACTCGGATTGAGCGCACGTGCGTACGACAGGATACTTAAAGTTGCTAGAACAATTGCCGACCTTGCCGGCAGCGATGACATAATGCCGGAGCATATAGCGGAAGCGATACAATACCGCAGTCTCGACAGGCAGTTATACCTGGAGGGATAAGGGAACTCTCATAAATCCACTCAGCAAATGGAGCTCTTCAAGAACGCCGACATGTCGCGGAGCGATCCGGCCGCACGCATGTGCGGACGGACAGAGCAAGGAGATAAGAGAATTCTGTCAGGCAGACAAAGCTGGAGAAGACCTGTTGAAGCAGGCGATAACGAAACTTGGTTTGAGCGCGAGGGCTTACGACAGGATACTGAAAATCGCGAGGACCATAGCAGACCTTTCCGGCAATGATGATATAATGCCGGAACATATAGCTGAAGCGATACAGTACAGGACGCTGGACAGACAGCTGGATTTGGAGGGATGAACCGTAAGAACGACCAAGAAACATGGCGATGGTACTTGACAAATGAAAAAGGAGTAACTATATTCCTGGCAATCAAGGTGGAAATGGAGCAGGTGTAGGTGTTAACTCTTTAAGTGGTTGTTCAAAAGATGCGCTCTAATGCAAAAGATGCTTACCATCGGAAGTGCGCCCGAGAGGAAGGTTGGGCGATGGCTAAGCGGAGGAGGGATGATATTTTGTGAACACTGATGAGAAAAGAGAAAGCTGAGATTCTGATGAGCATGGCCAGGGAAAGTAATTGGGAGGTGTCTGTTTTTCAGGCCGTAAGCGAAACAAATCTTTATCTCAACTAACTCAGGATGGGTAAAATGTTTAGTGGGATTTGTTTTTTCTGGCGCGCATCCATCACGTCTTAATCCATTCCAAGAAGTAGTCACTATCTGGCGCAATTAGGTATTAAAAGAACGGACTCGGGGACAGGAAAGGCATGAGACAACGAGGATAGAAAGGAAGCAAAGGAGAAACAGAGCCACTGGATTAATCAGTTTGGGAATTTCTCACTGGGTTGGACCATTTTATGAGTTCGGGATAAATGTGCGCCTGGTATTCTTCGTTTTCTCCGCTATGTTGGAAATGTGTGTGCAGGTCAAGTTGGGTGCACAGCGGAAGCAACTTATGGTAGTGCAGGTCGGTTCTGGAGCAAATTCGTCATAATAGAGCTGTAAAAGACCTGGAGCATTCGGCAATGTTACGCAATGGATGATCAAATCACCTTCTGGCTCGCATACCGGTTAGGAATAAGCCAATGAATTTATTGAGTAAGTTTGCATTGTATAGGGAAATCGGACGCCATTTGCTGACATCAGGAACAGCGTTGCTACTTCTGATAATTGGCGTCCCTTCTTGGGTAATGGCCGGCAGCGGTTCCATTGTTGTTCCTTGGACGCAGTGCGGCCTTGCCGGATTTGATGCCTCGGGGCTATGGGCAAATGGAACAAACATTATCGCCAGCGGTTTCACATTGGGGTCCCCATACGTTTATTTGTTCCTTTCAACCGATAAAGGCAATACTTGGAAATTGACGGACAGCATTGTGATCCATAATACAAATCCTAGAAGTTTCAATATCCAAATCCCCTGGGTTTCAATCATTGGAGACAGAGGACATATTTTTGTGGGGATCGGCGATATTGACAATGACACTGGTAATGTGTATTTGTCGACCGACCACGGAGAAAGTTGGAATGAGCAGGATTCGACATTTCCTAGATACATAAACTGTTTTTGTGCAACTGATTCATTCCTTTTCGTGGGCACGAATAACGGAGTCTTCTCATCCACCGATCAAGGGAGGACCTGGAATGCTTCAAACGCTGGACTGTCTAGCCCGACTTATGACAGCACCTATGGTCACGCTCCTCAGGTCGTCACTATGTTGGCAGTGGACTCAGAGCTGTTTGCCGGAACATCTGGGGAAGGGCTCTATTGTTCGACAAACTTCGGCTCAAATTGGCGCCGGCTCTATGGTGGATTGACAGATAGTAGTATATCGGGCCTCGCGGCTATTGGACCTTATCTTTTCGCCGGGCCCGATCTGGGTGGAAATACTAGAAGCGGCGGAATCTTCGTTTCTACGGACGGCGGGACTAGCTGGGAGCCAGACACTGGATTTACAGATTACTCTGCGGGAGTTCTCCTTGCAGACGGTCTCAATCTCTACGTTGGCACAAGCGGCGGAATTTATCTCAGTACTGACAAAGGTGGTACGTGGAGCGATATTACAGCGGGAAGTCATGCGGATTCCATGGGGGTCGAAGCTCTAGAAATCTGCGATTCGGAACTGGTTGCTTCGGGTAATAACGGAGTCTGGAGCTGTCCATTGTCTGAAATTACCTCGGTTCATTCGCAGCCCACGTATCACGGGCCCATGTCTCCCCGACTTGAACAGAATTATCCGAATCCATTTAACCCATCCACAACCATCGCGTATGACATAACGAAGCGATCGCGCGTAACTTTGACCCTCTATGACGTTTTGGGAAAAAAGATTGAAACGTTAGTCGACAATGAAGAGTCCCCTGGACATCATGAAGTTCTTCTTGATGCTAGCAGATTAAGTAGCGGAATCTATTTTTATCAGATACGGGCCGGTACGTTCGTTCAAACCCGCAAACTCGTTGAGATCAAATAGATCTCAACTACCATGGAACGCATATAGGGGAAAATGGTGGATTCAAAAGAGGGATGGGTGAAACGGCTATGCCATCCTAACAGAGGTCAAAGAATTGGTCAGTCGGATATATCCTGCTCTCTATTAGCGGACAGATTATATCAGAGTCGCTATTGATTTGGTGTGCAATTAATTTGTAAGAACCAAAAGATTTAAAGGAGGGCCATATGAAAAACCTTATTCTAAAGTACGTCGTTATTGCCACCTTTCTATTCTTGCCGGTGGCTACCTATGCGGCAAAACCATCTAGACAAATAGTTCCCGATCGTATTTCTCGTCTGGTGAAAAATATGGGACTAAACCCTATTGGCAAAATGGATAGCACTACCATTTTGCATTTATCTATTGGCCTGCCCTTGCGCAACTTGCAGGGGCTTCATAATCTGATCCAACAGCTGTATGACCCAACCAGTCCTAATTATCGCCATTTTCTTACACCTCACCAGTTTACCGACGAATTCGGACCAACTAAACAAGACTATCAGGGGTTGGTCGCATTTGCACGATCAAACGGCTTCAAAGTGACGCGTACCTACTCTAATCAGATGCTGGTAGATGTGACTGCGCCAGTAGCGACAGTAAACAAGGCATTTCACATCAACATGATGATGTATAAGCATCCAACTGAGAACCGTCTGTTTTATGCGCCAGATGTTCAACCATCTGTCAATCTTGGGATTCCGTTGGCGGCGATCGGAGGCTTAAGTAATTACATTGAACCTCGTCCCATAGACTTAATAGATAACACGACAACTCCTGTAAATACCCCTTTGACCGGTTCCGGACCGAGTGACGTCGGAAACCCGTACATGGGGAGAGATTTCAGGGCCGCATACGTCCCTGGCGTCGCGGATAGCGGTCGGGGCCAGAAGGTTGGCCAATTTCAGTTTACGGATTTTAATACGAGCGATATCACATACTATGAGACATACGACTCGCTACCGAACGTTCCTTTGGAAAGAGTATACCCGGACGGGGGGAAGGGACATTTGGTACATCATCAGAAACCTGTTTAGATATAGAAATGGCCATTTCAATGGCACCTGGTCTAGATTCAGTAATCGAGTACATAGGAGGAAATCCAGATGATATTTTAGCTGCTATGGCTGCCGACAGCTCAGTCAGGCAGCTAAGTTCCTCGTGGACTTACCCCGTGGACAGCAACGCCGAGAATCTGTTCCTCAGATTCCAGGCTCAAGGGCAGACCTTCTTTACTGCTTCCGGCGATTGGGATGCAATTCCCCCCGGGGACGCGAACTCAACTCCGTGCTCCGATCCCAATATTACGTCCGTCGGTGGAACCACATTATACACTACCGGTCCAGGAGGAGCCTATGTCTCAGAGAATGTGTGGAATTGGGGTGTTGAAAAGGGAGAGGACGGCGTAGGCAGCACTGGAGGGTACGATGTTGATTACCCAATGCCAAATTATCAGGTGGGAGTCAACGACCTGACTTCAGTAGGTGGATCATCGACATATCGCAATTTCCCAGATGTTGCACTCACTGCCGATAATATTTACGTCAGATATGATGGTGCTGATCATCGCCAAGGAGGAACGAGCGCTGCCGCTCCACTTTGGGCAGGTTTCATGGCCTTGGTGAATCAGCAAGCAAGCTCAATTGGCAATCCGCCAGTCGGTTTTTTAAACCCAGCAATCTATTCGATTGGAGAGAGCTCCAGTTATACGTCGGCGTTTCATGACATTGCAGCGGATTACGTCAATGGCGTTAACGTGAACAATAACACCTGGTCGAACAGTCCCAATGATTACTACGCAGCCGGCGGATACGATCTCTGTACGGGATGGGGAACTCCAGCAGGTGTGGGCCTCATAAACGACCTTCTCGGTCCAATCCAAGGAACGATATCAGGGAATGTAACACTGGGAGGTGATGTGACCGTCAACGGCCCTCTTACAGTTCCCCCAGGTGTAACTCTCACAGTTCAGCCAGGTGCTACTCTAAACTTCGTTGCAGGTGCAAACCTCGTGGTGGAAGGGACACTTATAGCGGAAGGGTCAGCTTCGCAGCCAGTAACATTTACGTCCACCGGCAGCACAAATCCGGGCAGCTGGGGATCTATAGTCTTTA
>CAWEBD010000112.1:0-8921 GCA_963806435.1 uncultured Bacteroidota bacterium | reverse complement strand
TATGTCGTCTACTTGGTTCAGTTCGTGCCTTGCTGTCTCGTCGTGCGAGAAGATGGGAAACGGGCATTTGTCGAACACGCGGAGGGGAATATGAAGGCGCTGTTGATAGGTTGTGGCGAGATGGGGGAGGAGGCTCTGAGAGACCTGGTCGAGTTCGGGGGCTTTGAAGAGCTGAGGATCGGGACACGGACCCCTTCGCGGGCGGAAGCGGTTATCCAAAGCCTGAAGAAGAACAGCACGAGGATCACCCTGCACGAACTCGATGCCTCGGATGTCGAATCGGCGGCAAGGCTCATGTCGGGCTGTGATGTCGCAGTGAACTGCGCCGGTCCGAATTACAAATACGAGCTTCCAGTCGCACTCGCGGCCATAGATTCGAAGACAAACCTAGTCGACATAAACGACGAATACGAGATCACCCCGAAAATGTACGACCTGGACGAACTTGCGAGGAAGTCGAATATCCTGATAGTATTGGGGCTGGGAGGTTGTCCCGGGATAGACAACGTCCTGGTGAGATCGGCAGCCAACCGGCTTGATGAAGTGGAGGAAATCCGTACCGCATGGGTGATGAGCGGAGCCGATCCGGGCGGCCTGGCGTTGAGTTATCACCTCCTCTATTCGCTGTCAGGGAAAGCATTTACCGTCAAGGAAGGAAAGATGATGGAGGTCCAATCATTCAGAGACGGAAAAGAGAAACTGGATTTCCCGGAGCCGGTCGGTGAAGTCGACGTGTACCATATCGGTCACCCGGAACCGATTACGCTCTGGCATACATTCCCGAACGCGGAGCTGGTTGAAAATAAGGCCACGTTCGTCCCTTCGGAAGTCAATGAATTGATACTCAAACTTGGAAGGGTGATCCGTGGGGAGGAAGAGCCGTTCAGGGTGAACGGAGGGGTCGTCGATTCAATGGATTCCGCGGCGCGGCATCTTCATAAGACATGTAAGAATCTTAAGAATGTTCGTCCTGAGGCGGCGCTGAGGGTCGAGGTCGGCGGGGTCAAGAAAGGGAAGCGCAGGAGGATCATCTTCTCATCGGTGGGGAGGCTCGCCCGCGCTACCGGTATCCCAGCCTCGATCGGTGCCATCATGATCTCGAAAAACAAGACAAAGATGAAGGGGGTCCATCCTCCAGAAACGTGCATCGAGCCGAATGATTTCCTCTACGAGATACTCGACCGACGCAACGTCGCCCAGCTGAACGGGTGGATCGAAGAATAACATGGATATTTTCGAAAAGTGCCGGAAGTTCTATTACGACAATAACTACGCGCGTTCGATCGGATATCCTGCCAACCCGAGGATGGCCGAGGCTCTCGGTCTCTATCCGTTCTTCATCCCGCTCGAAAACAACGACGGGACCGAAGTTACGATTGATTCGAAGAAGTATATAATGATCGGGTCGAACAACTATCTGGGGCTTACCAATCATCCGCGCGTCAAAGAGGCGGCGATAAGGGCGATTGAAAAATACGGGTCCGCATGCACCGGTTCGAGGTTTCTCAACGGCACGCTCGACCTGCATATCGAGTTGGAAGAGCGTCTGGCGAAATTCGTCGGCAAAGAGAGCGCGCTCGTGTTCAGTACCGGTTACCAGACGAACCTGGGCGTGATATCTTCGCTGCTGGACAAAGATTCCGCGGCCATTCTGGACAAGGAGGACCACGCAAGCATCATCGACGCGGTAAGCCTGTCGAGGTACTATAAACACTACGACGTCTCATTCTACAGGCACAATGACATGGCTTCGCTTCAGGTGATATTGTCGAGCTGCCCGCGGGAGAAGCAGAAGCTGGTGGTCGTCGACGGCGTATTTAGCATGAGCGGCGATATCGCATCTCTTCCTGAGATATCTTCTCTCTGCCGGAGATACGGCGCACGATTGATGGTCGACGACGCACACGCCATCGGGGTACTCGGAGGCGGACGCGGGACCTCCGCGCACTTTAACTGCACGTCGGAGGTAGATCTTATCATGGGAACGTTCAGCAAGTCGCTGGCTTCCATCGGAGGCTTCATAGCCGGAGGGAAGGATGTTATCCACTGGATTCAGCACGTGGCCCGGTCGTTCATGTTCAGCGCGAGCCTGCCGCCCTCGAATGTCGCCGCGGTCATTGCGGCGCTCGATATCATAGAGAGCGAACCTGAGCGGGTTGAAAGCGTGAACAGGATTTCAGGCCACGTGCGGGGCGAACTGCGGCAAATGGGTTATAACATCGGGACCAGCCAGACGCCGGTCGTTCCGGTTATCATCGGCGACCAATTCAAAACGATGCAGGCATGGGAGCTCCTTTTTAGAAACGGCATCTACACGAACGTGGCCCTTCCACCGGCGGTATCTCCGACCCGTTCGCTGCTGAGGACTAGTTACATGGCCACGCACACCGAGAGCCAAATAGACACCGTCCTGGACCAATTCGACAAGGTTAGGGGCGTCATCCAGAAAGGGGATTAGGTTGGAACTGAACGGCAGCTTGAATATCAACACCCAGGAAAGCGGCGTCGCATATGGACTTGTCGCCGGCGAGGAGCGGGAGCTCAGCTGGCTGGCCAAGGTGGGCCTGATAGCAGTTGCTTTCATAATTCATGTGACGGTCTGGCATTTCGTCAATCAGTATAATGCCCTCCGGCCGGCTTCGGAGCTGAACGATCTCAGCATGGCAGCCGACTACTGGATACCGTACCTGGGATGGTCCTGGCCTGTCTATTATTTTGCCCATCTGTTTGTCACCATCGGGGGGAGCCTGATTATCTGGCGGCTTCCGGCCAGATCGTTCGTCAGGATAATCGTAATTACAGCCGTGATGATTGCTACCGCAGGGATAATACAGATTATCATCCCGGCAAGATCTCCTCTGTCGGACGAAATGAACCGGGTCCACGCCTGGTTCCACCGGTATTTGCTCAACAATCCTTATGTGTGTTTCCCGTCTTTGCACGTTGCCTTGTCCATTTTCCCCGCCTGTATCGGAATGAAATATTTCAAAGGTGCCGGAGTAAAGTGGGCACTGTGTATCGCTGTCGTACTCATATTTATATCGACTGTCACGCTCAAAGAGCATTATCTTATCGATTCAATCGCGGGCGGAATCTTCGGCCTGGCTTTCTTCGAGATGTACAATGTACTTGAGCGGAGAGACAAGAGGAGTAGTGCACTTGCCGGTGTCCCTCCGGATGAGACGGCATGGAATGGATCTTTCCGTCGTCACGAGTCTTAGAAAATGAATGGCCATACGCATGCAGATAATGTGTAACTGGAAGGCCCGACGGGCTGAATGTTATCTGATTAATCGGGGAACTCGTTAGCTCCCAAGTGTAGGAGGAACAAGATGGAATCGGAAACTTTGTCAGGCAGGAACGGGATCGCGGTTGAGTCGTTGTTCAGGCTTCCGTGGACAATGGCAGATAACGGGATGACGTGGCTCGAGCCCACGAGGCAATGCAACATGAACTGCGACGCGTGCTTCCATTATAATGATCCGAAGAGCGTCAAGTCGCTGGATCAAATCGAACACGAGCTCCGCGTGATGCTTAGGCTGAGGAAATGCGACGCCATGCTGATCGCGGGGGGCGAGCCGCTGACGCATCCGAGAATTGTCGATGTGGTGAGGCTCGTGAAGTCCTTCAAATGCAAACCGGTCATAATAACTAACGGGATAGGCCTCGATTACAAGCGGATGAAGGAGCTAAAGGATGCCGGCGCGTTCGGTTTCACTTTTCATGTGGATTCCCATCAATCGAGGGCGGGGTGGAGACAAAAATCGGAAACCGAGCTCAATCAACTGAGGCAGGAATTCGCGGACATGGCGCACGAACTCAGAGGACTCTCTTGTTCTTTCAACGTTACGATTTTTCCCGATACCCTTCATGAGGTCCCCGTGATTGTCGATTGGGCTTCAAAGAACATAGACAGGGTCAATGTCCTTACTCTCATAGCGGTGCGGATGCTTCACAGGGACGATCCCTGGACATACCGGGCGGGGGAGAGGGAAGTCGATATCGCCGACACGCCCTACGTCTCCCCCGATCGTTTCCGGTTCATAACCTCCCGTGAAATCTACTGCGAGATTAAGAAAGCGCTTCCTAAATTCGAATTCAACGCTTTCCTGGGAGGGACGGTTCTTCCGGATTCTTTGAAGTGGGTGATCGGAACAAATATCGGTTCGAAGAAGCAATCATACGGAAGTTCCGGTGGAAAAGTCATGGAGCTTATTCAGAATGGGCATCATATGTTTCTTGGGAAGTTCCTCGCTTATACGAAGCCTAATCTCGGGAAGAAAGGGAAGTCGCTTCTGCTGCTCGCGGCGTTCGACAACGAATTGAGAAAAACCGCGGGGAGGTATTTCGATGCCGTGCTGCGTTCACCATCCAGACTTTTCGAGCGAATCTATGTGCAATCCATCTCGGCAGTTCAGCCTGTCGATATTCTTCCGAACGGTGAGACCGATACCTGCGATGGCTGCCCGAACAAAACGTTCTGGGACGATAAGCTCGTCTCCGCGTGCCAGCTCGAAGAATACATGCTGTATGGGACCAGGATTTCGATGACTCCTAAAGAGGCGGTACTGAAATGAAAAGGGTATTGCTGACGACGATACACCGTCCGCTGGGCGTTGAAAACGAGACGTGCACGAAGAACATACAGGCGGAGATGTATCATGCGCAGGTTACTCTCGCCCAGGGGCCGTTCAGCATTAAGTCAGTCTGCACCGGCTGGGGATTGGAGTTCATCGCTGCCAACCTCGACGCACCGACGACCGTGCTCCATTATCCAACCGTGAAAAGATTCATCCGGGAATTGAGAAAAGGCTACGATTATGTCGGCATCGGTTTCGTGATCTGCACTTTTCCAAAGACGATGGAGTTGTGCGAGATAATACGGAGAGAAAGCCCGGAAACCCGTATCGTGCTGGGCGGCTACGGTACTGTTCTGGACGAATGCGACAAATACGCCGACTACGTTTGCAGGGAGGAGGGGGTCAATTACTTCAAGAGGCTCCTCGGAGAAGAGGAAGTGGCTACGTTCAAAATGCCCTCCATAAGAAGGAGACTGAAGGTGCTGTCGGTTACGACACGCCCCGAGGCGATCATCGCGGCAGGTCTCGGATGTTCCCGTGGCTGCGAGTTCTGCTGCACAAGTCATTTCTTCGACCGGAAGCATATCCCTCTCATCAAGACGGGGAAGGAAATCCACGAGGCGATGAAGGCGGTTAATTTCCCCGGCGAATCGTTCAGGAATATCGGTGTGATCGACGAAGATTTTCTGGCCGCCAAAAAGAGAATAAACGAAATGATCCCGCTTAACGCCGGAGAGATCGAGAAGCCGATTTTCTTCTCATGTCTCACCAGCTTGAAGAGCATTTCCCAATACACAATCGATGAGTTACTGATGATGGGACTATCCGGGGTCTGGGTCGGGATCGAATCTCAGTATGCCCACTACGCGAAATTGAAAGGGCTCGATCCGAAGAGTATCCTCAATGAACTGAAGAAAGTGGGCATCATCCCGCTTACTTCGATGATTATCGGCTACGACTGGCACAACGAAGACACCATCGAGCGGGACTTCCAGTATCTCTTCTCGCTTAGGCCGGCATTTTCCCAGCTGATGATTTACAGCCCGTGCCCCCGTACACCGCTCTGGGACAAGATGAAATCGGAGGGCCGGCTGCTGGATATTCCTTACAAAAACGTCGACGGTTTTCACGCTCTCTTTTCGCATCCTCATTTTACTTCCGAACGACTTGAAAGACTGCTTAAGGAATTCTTCGTTCGTGAATACGAGGAGTTCGGGCCGTCGGTCTGCCGTGTCTTTGACATCCAGTTGACGGGATATCAAAACCTGAAAGATCATCCTAAGCCCCTTTTCAGGGCGAGGGCTCGCGAATACCGGAAGCTATGCCTCGAAATCTATCCCTTGTTGGACACCGCAATGAGAACGGCTCCGAACCAAAAAGTCATCGAGTACTTGCGTGTCGTGATAGAAAGAGCTGAGGATGAATTTAAAATCCCCCTAAGTGTAAGGGCTAAAAAAGCCGCCGTGCCGGTCCTTCTAAGGTATACAAGCCTGATGGACAGGATCGTGCCGCGTCCTCAGCCACCGACCCAGATCAGTCGTTACAGATTCAATTCCCGATAGATTGCCGGAAGAAGAATGAGAGTTGTTGAAGTAAACACGAAGGAATTGCTGAATGAATTTGTGAAGCTTCCCTACAAGCTGCACCGCACTCACAAACTTTGGGTGCCCCCGCTCATATCCGATGAGAGACTGTACTTCTACAAGGAAAGAAACATAGCTTTCAAAAAGAATCAGGCGATTCTGCTCGCCGCGTTTCAGGGCAATGAATGCGTGGGGAGGGTGATGGGGATAATAAATCCTGAACACAACAGGAAGGAAGGGACAAATAGTGCCCGGTTCGGATATCTGGAATGCCGCAATGAGATCGATACGTTCAACCGGTTGATGGATGCTGCCGAGAATTGGGCGAAACGGAACGGGATGGACAAGATTGTCGGGCCGATGGGCTTTTCAGATCAGGATCCTGAAGGGTTCATTATCGAGGGTGAGCGCTTCGAGCCGACAATCGCGACGTATTACAACTACGGCTACATCCCGGCCATGCTCGAGTCGAGGGGCTACGGCAAAGAAGTCGATTACGTCGTCTATCTGATCGACCTCGGTCACGAACTGGGTGTCACCTATGAAAAATTGTTTCGCAGGTTTGTCGATAGGACGAGTCTCAAACTCCATACGTTCACCAGGAAAAGAGAGCTGAGACCGTTCGTCAAGCCGATAATGGAGTTGATGAACGAGACTTTCAGGAATCTATACGGCTACAGCGAGCTCTCGCAGGAAGAGATCGGTTTCATCGTGAAGCGTTTCTGGCCGCTTATCGACCCGCGGTTCGTGTTCGCGGCGGAGCAGAATAGCGGCCTTGTCGGATTCATGATCGGCATACCGAACCTGAACGACGGGTTCCGCAAGTGCAAAGGGAGGCTATTTCCTTTCGGGATTTTTAAATTGATAGTTGCCGCCAGGAAATCGAGACAACTCGATCTGCTCATTGCCGGGATAAGAGAAGAATTTCGCGGAACGGGGCTGGACGTTTGGGGAATGGTCTCCATGATAAACTCCGCGAAGAAGGCGGGATTCAAGTTCATGGATAGTCACCACGAGCTGGAGACAAACAAACTGGTTCGCGCTGAGATGGAGAGGCTGGGAGGTAGAGTCTCGAAGAGGTTCAGGATCTATCGCAGGTCGCTGGGAAGTTAGTGTGGCGACGGGGCGTTCTTCCGGGACAGCGATGCGCCCTAACTGAATTCTAGCGGGGGGGGGCAGGCCACCGGAAGCTCGGTTTGGACCGTTGCATAACCTTTGGCCAGAAAACCTTCGCGGCTAAACTGGACATTAGCGGACATTTGGTAATTCTACCCCCTAAGTTTGGACTATTTTCCCGGTAATGCTATATTGGTGCCATTAGATTGGTCCAATGGAACTGAAAATCAAAGACATTGTCGGGCTCCTCCAGGTAAACGAGAAAACCGTTTATCGCTGGATCAAAGAGAAGAAGATTCCCTGTTATCGTATCAACCATCAATACAGGTTTAATCGCGCGGAGATCAACGAGTGGATACTTAGCAGCAAGATCGAGCTGTCCTCGTCGCTGATAAACCTGGGACTCAACAACCATAACTTGCCTGTCTTGCTGGAACGGGGTGGAGTAGTCTCAGCGGTCAAAGGAGCTAATGTCCAGGAAGTTCTGACGAACGCCGTCGAAGCCATCTCCACGCCGCCGGGCTTGCTGAAGGAAGATATACTCGTCACTCTCATGCGCAGGGAGGAACTGATGCCGACCGCGATCGGGAACGGCGTTGCTATTCCGCATCCGCACAATCCCATGGTTACCAACCCCGGCAACGCGAGCGTGTCGATCTGTTATCTGGAAGAACCCGTGGAGTTCCACGCGCTCGACGGTCTGGCGGTGCATACGCTTTTCATTCTGTTCACCGCGACACCACGAATGCATTTGGAAGTTCTCTCCAAGATTTCTCATCTCTGTCAGAACAGCACATTCCTCGAGAAACTCAGGAGCCGGGCTCCGAAAGAAGATATATTGGAGTTTGTCCGGGGTAAGGAAAAGGAATGGCAGAAGAAGGAAACGCCGGTCAATGTTTAGTCTTCTCGCCGGCGTGGCGCTGTTCTTCGCGGGGGGTGTCGCCGCGATTTTTGTCAACGAAAGAATGAAGGCGGGAGTATTCTTCATATTTGCCGCCGCCAGCCAGTTCTTCATTCTCCCGCCTGTTATCGGGACACTCCTCGGAGGGGGGCAGCTTGTAATGCCCGTCTATTTTTCGGAGCCGATCGGGACGGCGCTCCTGCGACTTGACCCACTGGCATCGCTCTTTGCCCTGGTCACCTCCGTCGGCACTCTACTCACTTCCGTCTACTCCATAGGCTACATGAAAATGTACAGCGGCGAACGAGCCTCGCTTTCTTCATATTACTTCTTCCTGGGATTGATGGTGTCTTCGATGCTCCTCCTCCTGATCGCGCAAAACGCCATCTTGTTCCTGATCGTCTGGGAAGTAATGTCTATCTCTTCCTTCTTCCTCGTCAGCTTCGAACACAACAAGGAGGATGTCCGGAAAGCAGGCCTCTACTACTTCATCGCGATGCAGATCGGGGCGGCATTTCTGATCGCCGCTTTCGCCTGGACCTCGGCCGTGTCGGGCTCGCTCGATTTTAATTCTTTCGCTTCCGTCCTCGGCAATTCCAGCAGTGTGTCCGTTCTACTTTTTATCCTGTTCTTTATCGGGTTTGGCACCAAGGCGGGATTTGTTCCTTTGCATACGTGGCTTCCCAGAGCGCATCCCGCCGCGCCGACCGGAATCTCGGCGCTCATGTCGGGGGTGATGAT
>CAWEBD010000111.1:0-4323 GCA_963806435.1 uncultured Bacteroidota bacterium | reverse complement strand
AGCTGTTCCTTTTCCACCACATCGATTTTGGACGCCGCCGGAGTCGCGGTGCTCGATCTCGCCGGCGAACAGCCAGCTCACGGTCTGCAGGGAGGAGTGCGGGTGCGGTGGGACGTCCATGCCGCCGCCTCGGACCACGGGCTCGGGGCCGTAGTGGTCGACGAAGCACCAGGCCCCCACGAACGACCGGGTAAGTTGCGGCAGCGTCCGGCGAACCGGCAGCGCGTCCGGTCCGCCCAAGGTGACCGCCTTGGGTTCGAGCGCGACAACCTCCGACGGCGGGTGGTGCTCGTCGGGAGGGCAGTCGCTCCAGGCGGGATGCTGCTCTTTGTTGCTCACGATTCGCCTCCTGGGCGCTGACGGAGCGACGCGCCCCGATCCTCCAGCAGATGGCGCAACGCTATCTCCCGTGCCGGCGCCGGTCACCGGGCGTGCTCCACCAGGAGGTGGGCCTACCAGCAGCAGTAGCCGCCGTCGACCAGCAGGTCGACCCCGGTGATGTAGCTGGCCGCCGGCCCCAGCAGGAACAGGACCGGGCCGGCGATCTCGTCCGGTTCGGCGAGTCGTCCCAGCGGCGTCGTGTCGGCGAACTCGGCGACCAGCTCGGCCACCTCGGGCCGGCGGTTCATCGGGGTGAGGGTGTAACCGGGGCTGACGGCGTTCACCCGGATGCCGAGCGGCGCCCACTCCACAGCCAGCGACTTGGTGAGGTGGACGACCGCCGCCTTGCTCGCGTTGTACTGCGCCTGGGTCAGGTTGCGGTTGGCGATGGTCGCCGAGATCGAGGCGATGTTCACGATCGCGCCGCGTCCGTGCTGCTTGCATGGCCCGCGCCTCGGCCTGGCAGGAGTAGAACACCCCGTTGACGTTGGTGTCGAACACGACCTGCCACTGGCTGGGGGACATCTCCAGCGCGGGCGTGCCGGCACCGACCCCGGCGTTGTTCACCGCCAGGCTGAGCGGCCCGAACGCCTGCTCGACGCACGCGACCGCCGCCTCCGCCTGCTCGGGGTCGGTGACGTCCCACTCGATGGCCACCGCCCGGCCACCGGCAGCCTCGATCCGGCTCACCGTCTCGGCGGCCCGCGCGGCCGACCGCGCCCCACACCCGACAGCAACCCCGCTCCGTTCTGGTGCCATGGCCGTCAATTAGATCCTCAAGCACCTGTTTCTCGCGCTCAGATAGCAAGGAAAAATCCGACTGTCCTGTCGGGTTCTGGAAGTAACGGAGGACTTTCTGGGCGACTTCGCCAGAGAACGGGGCGCCGCCTTCGAAGGCATCGCGGATTGCTTCAAGAAGCTTCTCTTTCGGGCTCTTCTTGAGGAGGTAGCCCACGGCACCCGCCCTGAGAGATTGGAAAATTTTCTCATTGTCGCTGTATACCGTCAGCATGAGGACCTTCACGGTAGGGTAATGGAATTTAACTACTTTGAGACTCTCTATACCCGATTTCACCGGCATCTCGATGTCAAGGAGAAGGACATCGGGCAAGTCGGTTTCGATTTTCTTCACGGCTTCGTCGCAACTCTTGTACGCTCCGACGCATTTGTAACCGTCAGACCCGTTTAGAGCTTCCGAAAGAAGCGCCCGATATTCCCTGTCGTCGTCCAATATCCCGACGTTTATCAGTTTTTGTTCAGCCATAGTAACGTGGATTCCTCGCGACAAAATCTACCGCAACTCCTTCCCGAAATTCAACTAATCATTTGAATAGTTCTGTCATGGGATAGGGAAAACAAAGTCGAGTCTCGTCCCCTTACCGGGTGAAGAATCGACGATGAGATCTCCGTCCATCTCACGCGCGTGTTTCTCCATATTGTTCAGTCCATGTCCACGCTCGACACTTTTCGGATCGAACCCGCAGCCGTCATCCTCGATGGAGACTGAGACGGTCTTGTTCGAGACTGCCAATCTATATTTGACCTTTCCGCATCCCGAATATTTCACCGAGTTATTCAACGCCTCTTTGGAAATTAACTGTAACGTCCTCTTTACTTGCGCCCCGATCTTCACGTTTTCAATGCCGCTCGTTTCGATGTCTAATGAAATCCCTTTTGTCTCGACAAGCTCGTTCGCGTAGTTGCGGAAATAGAACAAGAAATCTTTGAGCGAGTCGTATTTCGGATCGATCGACCAAATAACGTCACTCATGGAGTCGATGAGGCTGCGGGCGCTTGAACCGATTCTCTGCGAACTGTCGCGCGCGTTTCGTATGATCTCGTCGGTGCTCGCCGGGAGCTTCCCGTCGCCAGATGCTTCGCCCGTCTGCCCCGACGCGAAATCCGCAAGCATCGCTATCCGCGTGAGGCCGGATCCGATTTCATCGTGAAGGTCCATGGCTATGCGTGAACGTACCTTCCCTATCTCAAGAAACCTATTCACCCTGAACCTTATCGCGGAGTAAATCAAACCGATAACCATCATCACCGCCGCCGCGATGAACCACCAACGATCCCAGTAGGGTGGGACGATAGCGAACGTAACCGTCGCCGCTTTCTTACTCTCAAGACCTGACGGGTCGATAGCCCTGACTTCGAAAATATAATTCCCGGGTTTCAATGAGACATAAGTTACAGGGAGTGCCTGTGGGGTCTTCAGCCATTTCTTATCAACGCCCAGAAGCCTGTAGTCATATGACAGGGCCTTCTCTTCTCTAAGACTTATCCCGATGAAGTCGAAGGTGACCGTGTTTTTATTGTAAGCCAGCTTTAGATTGCGTTCGAAGGCTAGCGCCTGACCATCTACTAGAAATCTTGTTATCCGCACGATCGGGGGTGACTTGTGAAATACCTTCTCCCCAAGGTTTGTGACGGTTACGCCGTTTGGAGTGCAAATCCAGCGTAAGTCCGTAGAACTCGTGCCGACTGAGTAAACGGGAGTCCTTCGGCTCAGGCTTCGGAACGCAAGTTGGTCGTCGGGTTCCCCTCTCAGGCTTTGAAGCCCGAGTTGCGTGGCGAGAAGCATGCTACCGGTTCTTCCGCGAGCTATTGCCCAAACTCCGTTACTCGCCAGCCCATCTTTCGCGGTGATGTTCTCGAATCTTCCCTCTCGAAAAATTGCGAGACCGCCGAATCTTGTGCCGATCCAGAGATTGCCGAGACTATCCTGGGTGATTGCACGGATGGAATTATCCGGTAGACCGTCATTCGTTGTGTATAGGCGTACAGATGAGTCGTTCCGGAATAAATGGCGAAATTCCGACAGGCCGCCTAAATATCCGCCAAACCAGAAATTCCCCGTCGAGTCTTCGTATATCGCGCGGATGGAATTGTCGGGAAGGTTATTGCATATCTCGCGGATCCTACCTTTCTCGCATCTTTCGTTTAGTGTCGAGCACGATCAGCCCAAACTTATTCAGGCTGCAGAAGATTCTATCCTTCGTGTCAACGAAGAACGTGAGGAACTCGCCCGGACCAAATGCTCTCCCGATCCCGTATTCCCCCGAGAGCTCGAGGCGCGATGCGCCGGAATGTCCAGGAACAATCCTGTAACTGCGGAATACTCCATCGGCGCAGCACATCCACAGAGTTGAACCGTCAGTAATCCGTATGGAATACTCCGGCTGTGACGCACCGAGCTCTTCAAAAGAATGAAGATGACCTTCGACCTTGCCTGACCTCTTTCGCCAGATTTCCAGAACTCCCTTCCGGCCGATTGCCCAGATGTGGCCGTCCATGTCGGATGCGGCCTGGGAATTATCAATAGCCAATGATGGAATTTCAAGCTTGAAGGCGCACGTGTTTTCATCCGCGAGTTCACACAGCCCTCCGGCGCCAATACCGAACCAGAGGTCACCCTCCGTATCGCACAAGCCGGAATATACTCTGTTGTCCGGAAGACCGTTGGCGGTTGTAAGATGGAGCGGCCGGGACTCACCGAAAGAGCGCTCGTCGAACTCATACAATCCGTCGTCTCCTCCCACCCAAAGGTTATCGTGTCCATCATCCAGCAGAAAATCCGCGGGCGATGGGGTAGCTTTCGGGAACGCCCTGTGATTGCTGAAATCTTCGACCGTTCCATCCATCAGCGCGAGCCAGAGATGATGTCCTTGGCCAAGCGCGAAGGTACTGATTTCCGAATGATCGATCCATTTGTCCGTCAGTTTCCGAACAACTCCATCCGCAAGGTCATAGCTGAACAACTCGCCCTTATCGTCGAGCAGGAAGAGGCTGTCTCCGGCGCATGTAATCTGGCCGAATGAGTGGGTGGATAGTTTCGGTATATCCGGCATCGCCACGCCCTTCTTAAGGCTATACACACCTTCATCGGTGGCGCAGAACAATGTTCCATTGTGGTCCTGGCAAATCGAATTGACCCTGTTT
>CAWEBD010000110.1:0-8459 GCA_963806435.1 uncultured Bacteroidota bacterium | reverse complement strand
GAGTTGGAGACAAGGTCGTCATCATGGCATCCAGGCTCGACGGAAGCGTAGGCTCGGAGGCATGCCGCGTCGTCGGGCTGTTCGAGACATTCGATTCAGGCTTCGATCAGACTCACATTTATATCCCGCTCGGGACCGCCCAGCAGATGTTGGGGGCACCGGGGCGGATATCTGAGTTTGTCGTCAATCCGGTTGACACCAGGGAGACCGATGCCATCGCGGAAAGACTCGCTTCCGATCTGCCTTCAGGTTTCGAGGTACTGACATACGAGGACATGCTGCCGGTCCTGGTTATGCAGATACAGCTTTACGATCAAACCATCTACTTCTTCTACGCAATTATCGCCATCGCCCTGATTTTCGGAATTGTCAACACGATGTTGATGGCCGTCATGGAGCGGACGCACGAGTTCGGCATCGACATGGCGATCGGAATGGCAAACAGGCGAATCTTTGGAATGATACTCACCGAGGCCTTATATCTCGGCATGATCGGCACGATCGCTGGCCTCGCGGTTTCCCTCGGGATCTACATCCCCCTTTCACATTCGGGGTGGAACCTCGCGATGTTCTCAGACAGCCTGAAGTCAGTGGGAGTCGGGACGACGATCTACCCCGTGCTGAATGCTTCGTCAATCATAAATACCATCGTCATCATCCCGCTCTCGGCAGTCATCGGCGCAATCTATCCTGCACTGAGGGCGGTCAAACTGCAGCCAGTCGAAGCCATAAGGGCAAGCTAGCAATGGAAAACTGGAATAATGGAATATTGAGATGATAGAATGTCGGATTGATGGTGTAATGGAACCTGGTATGATTTGAGATTTGCGTCCCGTTAGGGACGAAATATTTGTAGCCCCTTTAGGGGCGAGACATTTGTAGTGCCGTAGGCACGAGATATTTGTATAACCATTCGTCTACGGCACAGAAAATCGGAGAAAACAATGAATACACAAACCTCTAGCCCGGAAATCGTCCGCGTTGAGAACGTCAGAAAAACCTACCATGACAACGGCGTTCCCGTGGACGCGCTTCGAGGGATTAACCTGACGGTTTCGCCGGGAGATTTTTCGGTTATTGCCGGCCCATCCGGCTCGGGCAAAACGACGTTGCTGAACATAATCGGCACGCTGGACAAGCCGACCGAAGGGAACGTCTTCCTGGACGGCGAAGATGTCGCCTCGAAGACAAGACGCGAGCTTGCAGACATCCGGCTTCACAAAATCGGCTTCGTCTTTCAGGCTTATAACCTCAACCCGGTCCTCAGCGCGCTGGAGAATGTGGAGTTCACGATGATGCTCCGGGGTATTGCCCAGGGCGAGCGCAAGAAGCGGGGACTTGCCCTGCTGGAGGAACTCGGCATCGGAGAACTCGCCAACAAACGCCCGAACGAGATGAGCGGCGGCCAGCAACAGAGGGTGGCAATTGCAAGGGCGATCTCCAATGACCCGAGACTTGTCCTTGCCGACGAGCCGACGGCTAACCTCGACTCCGAAACCGCTGTGAAGCTCCTCCAACTCATGGAGAAACTCAACCACGAAGACGGCATCACCTTCGTTTTCTCTTCGCACGACCCGCAGGTCATCGAACGGGCACACCGGTTGCTGATCCTGAAGGATGGGCAGATAGTCACGGACAAAAAAAACGAATAGCGCGGGGATAAAGGACTGATGGAGGAATGAAACAATGGAGTGGTGGAATAATAGGAATAATGGAGTGTTGGAGTAATGGAATGTTGGAATAATGGAATACATGACAGGTTGGCGGAGACAACGAACGAGGCCACATTGTCGCGCCGGATGGTTTACGTGTTCCATTTTCCGTGCTCTGTTTTCCGTCCTCCCCTTTCGCTGCTCCTCATACTTTTTCTAACCACCTCCGCTGCAGCCCAGACTTCCCTCATCCCCGGGACCGACCTCAATTTCTCCGGTTACGTCATGGAGATGCCGATCTACGAGGACATTCAGCCGACACTGGCTCAACTATCGAACACTTCCAGATCCGCATTCGAAAACCTTACCAGGTTAAGGCTCCGGCCAACGCTTCATATCGGGGGCAACACAAAGATCGGCTTGGAATATGAAATAGACGCTCTATACTACTCGCAAAACGTCTCATTCGGTCTGACATCCGGCACTCCGCTGCGGCAGCTCGTCAGCCTTCACTGGCAGCCGTTTACCGGGAACCACTATACGATTTCACACTACATCGACCGTCTCTATTTCGACCAGGAATTCTCGTTCGGCAAGTTCGTCCTGGGGAGGCAGCGAATAAGCTGGGGGACGGGACGCGTCTGGAACCCGACCGACATATTCAATCCGATCAATCCGGCAAATTTCGGAAAGGTTGAGAAGGACGGCGCCGATGCTGCATCGATGAAATTCTATCTGGGCCAGTTGACCGACCTGCAGTTTGTCTATAACCCTGAATACCATTTCGCATCTTCAAACTACGCCGCCAGGTTCAGGACAAACATACTCGGATATGACCTGGCCGTGTTGGCTGGCTCGGCGGACAAGCGGTTCATCACGGGCGGCGACTTCGCGGGGAATGTCTGGACCGCGGGTATTCGAGGCGAGGCGCTCCTCTCGGAAGACCCTTCAAAGACTGACGGCTACTATATAAGATGGATACTCGGGATGGACTACCAGTTCACGGACAAACTCTACGGCATGTTCGAGTACTATCACAACGGCCAGGGAACACTCAACAGGTTCAATTACGATCTGTTGGGACTCTATCAAGGAAGGATTCTGAATCTTGCCAAGGACTATCTCGCAGTCAGCGGGTCTTACCAAATGACTCCGCTGGTTACGGTCATGCTCTCATCCAATTCCAATTTCAACGACGGGAGCGGCTATCTCGCCGGCACTGTCAGCTTCTCCGCAAGCGACAACGCTTCCCTCGCCTTTGGAACTCTGTACTCCTACGGCAAAATATTCACCGAGTACTGGTACTATCCGCAGGCGTATTACCTTAAACTCGAAACATACTTCTGACGCGATAAGGCTGGCATTAACTCCATTATTACAGTAACTTGCGAGCGTGGCACCCGTAGGGATAAAACGTGCTGAGCGACCTCATGTTCCGCTGTCAATAGATTAGATACAGGGAGGAAAACGTTTTCCTTCTTCGGTTCCTGAATGGGAATTGGGGCACGCACACTCTTTAGTGAACGCAGGCAAACAAATCGCGGCGACCGGTGTATGCAATTTAAGTTGACACTTCTGGCGGTATCGTTAATAGCGTTGGCCACGCTCCCTTCGCTCGCGCAGGACGGACGCCAGCCTATCTCAAAGGCCGCGACCCCAGTCGGCGATCCGACAATAAAGGGCTTCGTATACAATAAAGCCTCCGGCGAAACGCTCATAGGCGCCCACGTATTCCTCAGGAACAGCCGGCTCGGCTGCGCCACGAACAACGACGGTTTCTTCGTCATCCCAAACGTTCCTGCCGGCCGGGACACGCTTGTCGTTACATACCTCGGCTACGATCCGGAGAAACAAGTCCTCGTTCTGGATGAGAACTGGTCGCGGGTCTTAAAAATATACCTTACCGAATCGGCCTACAGAGTCGGCGAGGTCGTCGTAAGGGGTGACTCCGGCAGCATAGCACAAGAGGTGTTTGACAGACCAGTCTCCGTCATGGAGGTCAGTCAAAGAGAAGTAAACGCGATACCGAGGATCATCGAGCCCGATTTGCTGCGCGCCCTTCAGACCATGCCGGGTATAACTTCCCTCTCCGACTTCTCCTCCGCTATTTACGTCAGGGGCGGGACTCCCGACCAGAACCTCTACCTTATAGACGGCGCCGAAATCTACAACCCCGAACACGCTTTCGGCATATTTTCCGCATTCAACACGAACGCGATCAAGAAAGTGGAGGTCTCGAAAGGAGGCTTCGGCGCGCAATTCGACGACCACCTCTCGTCCGTAATAAACGTAATCAATCTCGACGGCAACAGGAACGAATTCGAGGGAGTCGCCAATCTCAGCCTCATCGCCGCGGAGGCAACTTTACAGGCACCCGTCGGTTCCTTCGGATCGGTATCGGGATCTTTCAGGAGGACATACATCGACCAGACATACGCCAAATGGAGCAACGACATCCCCGACTATTATTTCTACGACGGGAACATAAAGGGATTCTTCCAACTCGGCGACATGGACAACCTCACGCTCAGCTATTTCGACGGCAAGGACATACTGAATTACCAGATCGACAAGACTGTATCTCAAAGCCCGAAACTTTATTACGACTGGGGGAACACACTCGGATCGGCGAACTGGAAACATATTTTCAGCGACAGGATATTCTCGAGCCTCTACCTGACTGTAAGTAATTTCGGATCGGAATTCAGCCTGAACCAGGTCATGAACATGAACGAGCGGAACACTCTTCGCGACTATACGGCAAGGGAGGCTCTGGAGTATTACGCCTCGAACGAGATCACGGTGAAGGCGGGCGCGGAGTTTAAGAGCCTCAGCCTCCTGTACAAATACGACTGGGACTCGGGGCTCATCGACCTGGAGAATTCCGCTCACGAGATTAGCGCGTACCTGAGCCTTGCCTGGAAACCCACGCCGCTCTGGGAGATCGAGTGCGGACTCAGGTTCGAGCAGTACGAATCAGACAGCACATTCACTCACGTTGACCCGCGGCTCGCGATAAAATACAGGTTGTCCGAATTGAGCAGCCTGAAATTGTCGGGGGGCATTTACCACCAGTACATGAGCAGCATACAGCGGCTCGTGCTCGCCAGCATCTGGATGTCGGCCGATAAACACAACCAGGATTCGCGGGCGACCCACCTGATCGCCGCTTACAACAGGCAGCTCGGAAACGTCCTGAGCCTGGAGACCGAGGTTTATTATAAAGATTATAAAAACATATACATCTTCAACCAGAATGTATCGGCTCAGGTAAGTCCGAGCTATTACCTGCCTAATGGCAACCCTGTTTATTCGTCTTCCGAGAACGTCTTCACGAGAGGAGACGGCAGATCGTACGGGCTTGAGATCCTGCTCAGAAAAGACGTCGGCGCTGTAACGGGATGGGTGTCGTACGCACTCTCCAGGACAGACTATGTATTTGACGGGATCAACCAGCATAACCAGTTCGTCCCGAGACAGGACAGGACTTCGGTAGTGAATCTTGTGATGAACGGGAATGTTAGCAGCATCTTCGGTGGAAGGTGGAACCAGGAGCCGCCGAAATCGACATCCAACTGGCTCCTCGGTTTGAATTTCGTCTTCACCACCGGCCAGCCGATCACGGTTCCGTCGTCCGCATATTATGTGAACACTCTTCCAGACTGGAACAACTACAATACCGGCACCGACGAAGACCTTCCGAATTATAAGCTGTACCCCGGCGCCATAGACGCGTACAGGCTGCCGGACTACGCCAGGCTTGACGTGAGCCTTACCTGGGAGAAAGATTTCGGAACGTGGACGCTGTCGCCGTACCTCCAGGTGTTCAACATTGGAAACAGGAAGAACGTCTGGTTCATCACTTACAGCTCCAAGGACGTGAACGGAACGGTAGTCCAGGAAGTAAAGGAGACAAGTATGCTCCCCATTCTCCCGACTACTCGAATCGCATAAGGGACAACGGGAGCGATCATCCCGTTGTAAAGTGATGTTGGCGTATCGGCAGAGAGATCGATGGGCAAACGGGGCCGAGTGTCATACTGGTTCCCCAAGGGACCGAAAATGTAAAGCATATTGTCCTGGTAGTCAGCAACCGGAACATACTTCCATTCGCCGGCAAGCATGATCTGTTCGCCCCCTTGTTCGGGGTGCAGCATCATGGACTTCGGATTCCCGTAGATACCCCCGCCTCCGCCGTAGTCGATCACCCGCACCGCAATTTGCACGAGGGTGCTGTCCACTGCTGAGGCCGGCACCGGGTACTTTCGATCAACATTCCATTGTCCTTGCCCCTCGTGACTTCCCACTTCGACACCGTTCACATAGGTAATATCGATATCGTCAACTGGCCCCAACTCCAACACCAAATCCTTGTGAACCCAATCCGCCGGAATCTTTACTTGTTTCCTGAACCACACGACTCCGTCGAAGCTGCCGACTTCGGTTTTCTCCCATACCGTAGGCAAATTCATGGTGCGCCAGCCGGCGTCATCATACGATCGTGAAGGACATTGCTCGTCCTGGAACTTCAAACCCATCCATCTCGATTCACTGTTTCTCGCGCGCATGTCGATCGTAGGATATTTGTGGAGCCAGTTCGCCAGTTGTTGCTGGCCTGCAATTGCTTCCGTGGACTTTCTGAAGAGTCCTCTCATACCCGGGAAGCTTTGAAAGGAAATCAGAGCTGATCCACGATTCGATTTTGGTCCCTCCCCAACTTGAATGGATCAGTCCGATCGGTACGTGAAGCGACTCATATAATTTCTTGCCAAAGAAATAGGCGGTTGCACTGAAATCTCCCGACGTGGCAGGAGAGCTTTCGATCCAGTCGCCTACGCACGAAAATTCCGGTCTGGCGGAATACGCCCTTCTGACCGTGAACATGCGAAGATTCGGAAGTGTACGAATGCGCAATTTCGTCCCTGCGAATACATGACCGTATCGTTTGGCGGCCAACCTGCAAGCGGCATCTCCATGTTCGACTGACCGGAACACAGCCACACCTCGCCCACAATGACATTGTTGAGAACCAGCGTTGTGTCATCGTGCCGATTGATACTTCGTATGGACCCCCGGCCTTCGGCGTTTGCACGTTCAGCATCCATGTGCCGTCCCGACCGACAACCGTCGACGTCGTCGTTCCCCACGACGCGTTGATCTTGACGGTTGATGCCGGCGTTCCTCGACCCCAAACCGGGCCGAGAGTTTGTTGCTGAACCACCATGTTGTCGGTAAACAACGGAGACAGATGGAACAGCCTTTCCTGACCGGTTGCCACTGTTGGAATAACAAGAAGAGACGAGAAAAGGACGGCCACCAAGGGGACGAAAAATTGAAGTGTGCGCACTCATTGCTGTCTTTGGGGTTGTTGGGGAGAAACGAGTATCGAAATCGAGCTATTGGATTTAGCAAAATCCCTGCCAATTCCTCAATCGTAAAATAGCGATTCTCTCACTGGAATTGATTCTTCAAGCTAATGCGACCTGGCATCGTTTATCAATTCAATAATCCATTCTGTTTTTGACAATAGGTGCAGACTCCTACCACGCCGAATCGACCCTTTTGCCATCAGTCGGCAACCTGTCTCTCATGGCATTGATTGTGAGGAAGACCGATATTAAACGTTGCGCTTGAGGTATCAGTTCTCATTCCAGTGGTTACTCCCAAATCTAACAACGGTGGAATCATGCAATTTCGAAGAATATTCTTCGTCCTGGCACTTGGCATCGTGATAAGTTCTCTTTAGCTCGTGTTCCCTGGGTTCTCTCTTCGGCGAACACGAAGATTTCGTACGGGTCCGGGGAACACACTTGGTCCTCGATGACGCTCCCTACTATTTTGCGGGTGCGAATATGTGGTACGGATGTTATCTTGGTTCCACCGGGCTCGACCGGTGACAGGTCGCGTTTGCTCCGTGAACTCGATTCGCTGAAGTCTTACGGCGTCACAAATCTGAGAGTGCTCGCGGCGTCGGAGAAATCCGCAATTCGTCGGTCCGTCAGGCCGGCGATCCAGAATGCGCCCGGCGTCGTCGATGATTCCCTCCTTGCCGGTCTCGATTTCCTCCTTGCAGAAATGGCCGAGCGACATATGCGCGCTGTGCTCTACCTTGGAAACTACTGGGAGTGGTCCGGTGGAATGTCTCAGTACAATGTCTGGACAGGAGGAAAGACTGTTGATCCGGAAGACACTACGCAAGGCTGGGGCGCCTTCATGGACTTCTCCGCAACATTTTATTCCAACCCGGAAGCAATGGCGATGTATGAGAACTATGTTCGAATGCTTATAACGAGAAAGAATACTGTGAACGGAAGAGTATACTCGGAGGATCCGACTATCATGTCGTGGCAGTTGGCGAACGAACCGCGACCCGGCCGCGACGGCGGCCCTGGGGAGAAAAACCTTGCTGTCTTCTACCGGTGGATCGATACCACCGCGAAGTTCATTCACTCCCTCGATCCCAATCACCTCGTGAATGCAGGGAGTGAAGGAATCGTTGGGACACTGCAGTCGGAAGAATACTACGCGAAAGCATATCAGACTCCCTCGATCGACTATCTCAATCTTCACGTTTGGCCGCTGAACTGGGGATGGTTCGATCCGGTTCGTTGGCGCGAGACGTTGCCTTCAACCGAGACAAAAGCAATCGCCTACATCAATCTTCATCTCGCGCTGGCGCGCAAACTCGGCAAGCCGATCGTCATGGACGAATTCGGTCTCGGTCGCGATGGAGGATTAATTCTCCCCGGCACGTCAACGAACGCTCGCGACGAGTCCTACCAATTGATTTACCGGACGATTGAAGAT
>CAWEBD010000109.1:0-20435 GCA_963806435.1 uncultured Bacteroidota bacterium | reverse complement strand
GACAGCCTGGAATAATAATCGTAAACCTTAACCAGTCAGGAGGTAAGAACTGCCATGCGAGTCCCGGTTTCAAAAGTAGTCGTTCGAGGCCGCACTTACCGACCAGAACGTGAACATCGCCAGGATAATTCAACTCGCCATCATGGCCGGCGTGGGAGCCTTCGCCTTTATTGTAGGATTGGTCTGGGTGCGCGAGGGGGAGCTATTGGTGGATGCTTCTGCAATTGAACTGATGGATATACTGACGATCGTCAACTTGATCCTCACGGCTACCCTTTTTCCGCTGGCCCTGTTTATCTCGAACAGGATTTTCTCACCGGAAAATCAGGCGCTGGCAGCGGGTGAGCAAGGAGAGGAAAGTATTGCGACGCGATGCGTCGGAATTCAAAGGTCGGGGTTGGTTGTAAGATTGGCTATGATGGAAGGCCCGGCTATCTTCGGCCTGGTCGTCTGCCTTATCGCGACACTGGACGGTGTTCTTCAGTCGAATCCCCAATATTGGGCCAACCTCCTGGGCACGGCTATACTTCTTCTTTACGGCGGGGCAACGCTTCCGTCGAAAGAGCGGCTGCTGGCCTGGTTTGAAAGAAGGTTTTCTTAATCATCGCGTTGACAGCGACTCAACTCCGGGTTGACCCACAAATATTCGTTAGAAGAAGCGCTGCTGCACATTGAACCAGGAAGGCTTCGACGAGCTGGAGAAATGGATTAGCTACTTCGACATCTTTTGGAAGACGAAGCTGAATAAACTGGAGATGATTCTGGGCGAGAAGGCGAAGAAGTAGGATTTCTTTCTGTTGTTGTACTAAATTGAAGTAGGAATTGAGCGGACGGGTCAAGGGCAAAGCCGTTCCGCCGTGATAACATGGAAAAGGGAGGCTGTGGATGAGGGGACTCATCGTATCGTTACTATTGATTGTACCCGTCTTGTGCGCTGCTCAGGAGGTTGGGACTAAACTGGCGTTGCAGGCAGAGATGAATCGTCAGCCGGTGTGCCTCGCGGCAGACTCCGTCGTCTTGCAGAGGGCTCCGGCCCGGGTACGTTACTCCGCCGTAAATATCGGGGGGCAGGTCCTCCTCGGGGCGACATTCAGCGTTCTTTTCTCGGTTCCCTCGTTATATGTGTTCGGGCTGTCGATGTGGAATAAGAAGAGTCCGGAAGGTGAACTGGCAATGTCGCTCTTCTTCCTTTCTTCGTATACGTTCGGAACTGCGGTCGGCGTCCATGTTGTTGCCGGCGGGGAGAATCAGGAACATTCGCTCTGGAAAACATGGATATACTCTGCGGCCGGCGCAGGTGTAAGCCTTGCCGGTGCAGCCCTGCTGAGCGGCATCTACACGAAACTTCCCGGCGAAAGTGCCGCGCTCCTTCTCTGCCCGCTCGCCGGATCGATGATCTATTCGCTGTTTGTTGCGGACTGGCCGGGCGTGTCAGCAGGAGGGCAGGCTCTCAAGGTCCGTCAACCCGAAAGGTTAAGCGTGCAGCTGAGTCCGGTCGAACGGTCGACTGTCGTCCACGTAAGTTTAATTACAGTCGAGTTCTGAGTGAACGGATAACGCCGGCCGTCCCATGGGCAGGGTGGATTGAGCATCGTCCGTCTTTCCTCCGCGTCTCTGTCTCTCAGCGGCTGGATTTACTTTAGGCTCTTCTCGTGGCGGAACTTTTTTTTGCAATCTCAATTTGCCATTCGGTTATTGAAATGTTTGCGTTGGAAGAAACCCGCAATTAGCAGCTGAGAACCCCGAACTCAGAACCACGATTGACATTCCCTTCGCATTCGTCTATATTCACTCAACGTGTTCCACTGCCCGGGGATCAGGGTGTCGTGCGGGGTCCTACGGAAGGGCAGGAGAGAGCACTCGGAGGGAAATAGAGGCGAAATGTCAGAGGGTTTGCGACATAATGTGTACTCACCGAAAATGGAAATCGCGAATTGTGATTTCAAGCCTGAGCATAGAATGGGGACAAAGTCTGTTGAGGGGAAGCCATGATTACAAAGATTACAATGAATGAAGTGGCAAGTTATAAGAACCCGACCTCGCTTGAAACCGACAAAAAGGTCAATCTCATCTATGGCCTTAATGGTACAGGTAAAAGCATCCTTTCAAATTTCTTGTACGAAAGGACTAGTCAGGATTTTGCGAACTGCTCCATTGAAGGTCTCACTAATGAAGAGATCCTAGTTTACAATCAACGCTTCATAGAAGAGAATTTTTATGAATCGGAAAATTTGAAAGGCATTTTCACCTTATCAAAAGAAAACAAGGAAGCCGAAGAAAATGTTAGAAATGCAGAACGCGAAATAGCCTTACTTGACTCGGAAAAGCAACAATATGTTGATGCAGTAGCAGCTCAAAAAGGCGAGTTATCGCAGAGGAAACAGAATGCCGAAAATAAAACGTGGGAAATCAAGACTGACTATGCAGGAGGTGACCGCGTCTTAGAATATTGTCTTGAGAGTTTAAAGGGGAAAAAGGACTCCTTGTTTGGTTATGTATCAGGCCTCGCTAAGCCAGTGCAACAACCGAATGTGACGACAGAGCAGTTGAAAAAGGAAGTTGAAGCAATTAAAGGGGCAACAGCACAGAAGTACGATCCTCTGCCAGCAATAGATTTTTCCGGCGTACAAATAGAATCAGACCCACTCTTCCGAAAAGAAATTATCGGAAATGAGACCAGCACTGTGGCCGAACTGATCAAAAGACTCGGAAACTCTGATTGGGTTAAGGAAGGATTGGAATACATTCCCCCTAAAATTGAGGATGGAGGAGAACCATGTCCTTTTTGTCAGGAAAGGACAATCACTAACACGCTAGTTGGAAATATTCGGAACTATTTTGATGAGAGTTACGCGAATGACGTAGGCGAGATAGAAAAACTTCTATCCATTTATGAGTCGGGAATATATTCGGTTCCTGAAAAGGACGTTTACGAGTCCAATCCGTATTTGATTGAAAGAAGAGCTGAATTCGAAAATTTGTTTGGCGCAGTCAGCCTGGCCCTGAACGGTAGTAAAACACGCATTTTGCAAAAATTAGAAACGCCAAGTCAACCAGTGGTTCTCACGGATTCCGCGGGTCCCATCATCGGTTTCAATGGATTCATTGAGGAGATCAATAAATCAATAACAATGCATAACAAAAAGACTGAAAACAAAGAGGCGTCTCTCGCCGATTTTAAAAAGATCTTTTGGAACATAATGCGCTGGAACTATGATCAGACCATATCTACATACCAAGATGATAAGGGAATTATTGAAAGGAAGATACACGATCTCGAAAATAAAATAGCCGATCTTCAAGCTAAGATAGCCAAGCAAACAGCCATCGTTGTAGAGCAACAAAAAAGAACCATTAATATTGATGAGGCGATTGCCAACATTAACAATCAACTCCTTGAACTGGGAATAGACAGCTTCAGTATTGAAAAGCATTCCGATGTCTTATACCAGATCGCCCGGGATCAACCTTCTGGGCATACGTTTCAGACCCTCAGCGAGGGAGAAAAAATGGTAATCAGTTTTCTCTATTTCATTGAGCTATGTAAGGGGAAGAAGAACGCTGCTGAAGCAAACAGAAAGAAGATAATCATTATTGATGATCCGATTTCCTCACTTTCCCACATCTACGTCTTCAACGTGGGTGAGCTCATTAAAAGCAATTTTACAAATTCACAAAGCAAATACGAGCAAGTGTTCGTGTTGACTCACAGCCTTTACTTCTTCTATGAGCTGACAAATCATAACGAAAAGAAGGGAGAGGAGTATCAGAAACTTTTTAGAATTACTAAAAATCAGAATGGTTCCGAATTTCTTACAATGAAATATCGTGAGATTCAAAACGACTATCAGACTTACTGGCAGGTGATAAAGGACGAAAAGCAACCAGCTGCCTTAATTGCAAATTGTATGAGAAATATTATTGAATATTTCTTCGGCTTCATTGAGAACACTAAATTCAACGACTTGTTCGCAAGGGAGGCGTTCAGGGCCAACAGATATAAAGCATTTTCTCGATATATGAACAGAGAATCTCATTGATCGGGGGAAAATATTTTCGACATAAAGGAGTTCGATTACGGTGATTTCAAGGATGCTTTTAGATTGGTTTTCGAAGTAAGCGGCTACGAAGAACATTATAAAAGGATGATTAGTTGAGCCGAATAATATGTTTCGCTTCACTTCAAGTTCTTTTACACTCAATAACCATCACGAGGCGATAGGCCTTTTCGCCTCCACTGTAACTGACTAAACGAATTCTGTTGTTGACAAAATGAAAAACCTTATCAGAACAGATGACGTAAACCTTAGTAACCATAACAACCAGCTACACCATCAACCTTATTACCTTATCGTGGAGCAGCAGGTGGACATCTTTAGATTCCATAAGGTAATAAGGTCGGAGCGAGTTACTAAGGTTAGGAAATGCAGATAAGGTTTGCGCTTTCAGACTCAAATAAACATCGCGAGGCGATAAGCCTTTCCACCTTACTGCCTCCGCTGTAACTGACTAAACGAGTTCTGTTGTTGACAACATGAAAAAGCTTATCCGAACAGATGACTTGTACCTCAGTAACCATAACAACCAGCTACACCATCAACCTTATTACCTTATCGTGGAGCAGCAAGTGAACTTCTTTAGATTCCATAAGGTAATAAGGTCAGAGCGTGAGAGCGGTGCGATGTTACTAAGGTTCAGAAATACAAATAAGGTTTTGTATCGTTTCGGGTATTTCCTTGTCCGTCTGTGTGACGGCGAAACCGAATTACCCACTGAGTTAAACCTTAGTAACCATGAATATCCAGTCTTCTCTCAACCTTATTACCTTTTCATGGAGTGTTAATGAAGATCGAGTATAACAACCTTTATACTCACTTTATTTTTGTGACCCAGAATCGCCAGCCCATCATCCGTGAGACACACAGGGAGCGTTTAGAGAAATACATCACAGGCATAGTGAACAACAACGAATCCAAGTTATACGCAATCTACGCCAACCCTGAACATATGCATTTCCTTGTGTCCCGTTCCCCGAAATTATCGGAAGAAGATCTTGCGACGATTGTTGCCGACAGTTCCGAACGATTTGTCAACGAGAATAGATTATGTATCGGACGATTTTCGTGGCAGGAATCGGCGGCTGCGTTTTCGGTATCAAAGTCCGATGTGGATAGAGTTTGTAAATACATACTTAATCAGCCAAAGCACCATCATAAAGAAACATTTGCAGAGGAGTATGAATCGTTTATGAAATTTTATCAAAAGACTCTGCAAGTACACAAACGATGAAGATGGAGAGGCAATTCTTCAAAACGCACAAGGTTATAAGGTCACAGTATTGGAGTCAGGCAGTGTTACTAAGGTTAGAAAATGCAGATAAGGTTTCCGGTTTCACACTCAAATAAACATCACGAGGCTGTAAGGTACTTCTCCGATAGGCCTTACCGCCTCGACTATAACCGATTAAATGAATTCTATCGTTGGCAACATGAAAAACCTTATCAGAACAGATGACGAAAACCTCAGTAACCACGACACCAGCCACTCTATCAACCTTATTACCTTATCATGGAGCAGAGAGCGGACTTCATCGGGTTTCATAAGGTAATAAGGTCATGAGACCGGAGGGTGGCAGTGCTATTAAGGTTAAAAGTGAAAAGGAGGTTTTGGAACAAGGGTGGGCTGCATTGCCACGGGTAGATCTTACGTCATTGTGGTTTCCGCGATCCGGATGTTGCAAAAGTGACGACGTTTTGATAAAGTTGTCTTGAAGGTTGCGAGTTGCGGGCGGGTTTGAAAGGAATCGTCTCATGAGCATCGAGGAAATGATAAAACAGCTTCCGGAGGATCTACAGAAGGAAGTAGTCGAATATGTGCAGTCTCTCCTGGAGAAGCAGGCGAAGAAAAAAGGGACAAAACTAAGTCAAGATTGGGCGGGAGCTTTATGAGATTACAAGTCGCAATATACCTCGGCGCAATTGCAGAAGAAGGTAAACGAGTGGCGGATCGGTGATTTGTGAGAACACTTCAATACAAGAAATAAATTGACGATGTTCTTTTCCGTTCCGCGATGTCCCCTGCCACCACGCACCATCTTGGTAGTCGTGCAGATGGGCAGATGCGTTCTGGTGGCACGCTTCATCTAAGCCGGGCTTAACGTTCTTTTGAATTCCGTAGCAATCACTGGGCTGTAGGGCAACCCTCTCATTAACGTTCCACCTTACTGCCTCTTTTTATCAACGCTAAAAAGGCAACTGAAAGGAAGTGAATCAGAGTGCCATACGCAACGCCCGAAGGACTCGAACAAGAACAGGGCGCTTTGTCAGTAAAGACGTGAGCCAAGTTCAAAAGCGCCACTACGTAGGTCAGATAATCGGGATAATGTTCCATGCACAACATAGATATCGAGTTGCGCTTCGAAACCCGGATCATGAAGACCATATCGTTCTTTCACATATGATATTTTTTCGCTCCACCACCTTGCATCATTCTCCTCGTAGTCGAGCGTCCCTGCGATGCGACATGATGGTCCGAACCCGCCTTTGCCGGCTTGGGGCCGACGGAGGCCTTAATTAACTGAACTACAACAAAGCCAAGGAGAGCAAATCCAATGGCACACGCAACAAGTCAGGGGCTCGTGCAGGAATCGGGTGCACTGTGCATCGTTGCGGAGTCCCATCTGTCAGATCTTGAGAAGCGTCACGTCGATGCTGCTAAGATCGCCGAGTACAAGCTGCACGCAAAGTCGATGCTGCTTGCTGTCGCCGCGGCCGGCGGCATATCGTCCGACAAGAAACAGCTGACCATCGGCGAAGCCGCTGCCAAAGCCCAGCTTCTTGCCGAAATCCGACGCGTACAGGGCGGCGCAAAACGCGCCCTGCCGGCGGGAAGCCCCCAGCAGAAGGAGTTCTTCATCGGGGAGGCATACAACCATTCCTCCTCGCTGCTGGTCAAATGGGCTAATGGAATCAAGACCGGCTGGGATAAGTATAAGGATGTCCTGACCCAGAAGGGAAATCTTCTGCAGGAAGACATCGACAAGCTCGTCGCCTCAGCCGGGGCGCTCGGAGCAGTTGACTCGACGCAGGAGACCGCCAAACATGTGGATTCTCCGGTAGCGACCGCGGCTGCGCTGAAGGCTATGGCAGTCGTCGAAGCCGACGCCGACTTCATCTATGGCGCGGCGAGAGCAGAATACTACGACCGTCCTGAGATACTCGGGCAGTTCGAAGCTCTCAGGCCGCTCAGATTCGCCATCGAGAGGCCTCCCAAAGAGCCGCCTCCGGCCGAAACCAAGAAGTAAGAAATCGGGGCGCCTTTCTTTCCTGTTCCGACAACATCTTCCCGGGAGAGGCGTTCCCCGCTTAAATTAAATCCGTACACGCGAAATTCCTCCCGTCTTGCCATAATATCGGCAAGTTTCCTCTTCCCGACTACAAGTCTTGTCGTCCGAGCTTTCAATCGGGCCTTCCAAACCGTCAGTCTCATTGTCCAGGCCCTTAGTCGGGTCATCCGACCCCCCGGTCGTTTCGGCCCAATTGTTAGTCAGGTAGCTCAAACTCTCAGTCGCGCTTTCCCGGCTTCCGGTCGGGATTTCCGGGCTCTAAGACGGGTCGTCCCGGCACTTGGTCGCGCCTTCCGGGCTGGAGAACCGGGCTTCCCAATCACTTGCGCCGCTGCCCGGAAAAGGTTCGCCGTTGTCCCGACAATCTTCCGTGCAGTCCACATTTCACGAGCCACATTCGGCGCAACCGTCTCCTATCGAGAGGTCTTGGGTTCGATTAACTGCACTACGAACCAAGAACCCCGAACCTAAACCTTACCTTTTTTTCTTCCTTCCTGTGTCCTTCTCCTCTCCCCCCATTTCCTTCAACCGCTTTTCGATGAGATAGAAAACCGAATTCTTCTCGTACTTGCCTTTCGGGTCGATCTTGCCGGCGGTCCGCCCCGTCAGGAGCTTAATCCCTTCTTCGATCTTCGCGACAGGGTAGATATGAAATTTACCTCCCTTCACAGCCTGTACTACTTCGTCTCGCAGTACAAGGTCTTTCATGTTACGCGTCGGTATGATGACTCCCTGGTCGCCGGTGAGTCCTTTTGCCTTGCAGACCTGGAAGAAGCCTTCGATCTTCTGGTTCACGCCGCCGATCGGCTGTACGTCCCCTTTCTGGTTAACGCTGCCGGTGACCGCGATGCCTTGCTTTATCGGAAGGTTACTGAGGCTGGAGAATATCGCGTAGAGCTCCGTGGAGGAAGCGCTGTCGCCGTCGACGCCGCTGTATGACTGCTCGAATGCGATGCTCGCCGAAAGCGAGAGCGGTTTCTTCTTCGCGAATTTCTCCCTCAGATAGCCGGAAAGCGTCGCGACCCCCTTGTCGTGTATCTTCCCCGACAAATTCGAGTCACGCTCGATGCTTGTAATCCCCGCTTTCCCGGCTCCGACTGCCGCGGTGATCCTCGTCGGCCTGCCGAACGAATAGTACCCGATGTCGTAAACGGACAGCCCGTTGACCTGTCCGACCCGCTCGCCGGTCGTATCGATCATGAGTACGTCCTCTTCGATCATTTCCTGTACTTTGTCCTCGTACAGGTTGTTCCTCTCGATGAGCGAATCGAGGCTCTTCAGGACGTCCTCGCGGTTAACAAGCTTGTGTGAGTTCTTGTCCCGGCTCCCCTGCGATGAGTCGGGATCGCTTCGCTGACTTGCCCAGAAACTCGACTCGCGCAGGAGGTCGGCGATGTCGCTGAACCGTGTCCAGAGTTTGTCCTGTTTGCCGGCCCGGCGGGCCGCGTATTCTATCACAGCCGCGACCCCCGACCTGTCGAAGTGCATCAGGTTTTCAACCTTGCAGATACGCGCGATGAATCTCGAGTACTCTTCGATCTTCTGTTCGTCGCGCTTCGCTTCACTGTCGAAATCAGCCTTCACCTTGAAAATCTTCTTGAAGTCCTCCTCGGAATCGTAGAGGATATCGTAAATATACGGGTCGCCGATTAGTATGACTTTCACATTGATGGCGATCGGTTCGGGTTTAAGAGCGATGGAGCCGACCTGGAAGAATGTGTCGAGCGGTTGTATTTCCAGCTTCCTGTAGATGAGCGTCCGCTTGAGAGCCTTCCAGACACCCGGCTCGGTCAGCGCGTCGAGCGCGTTCACGACGAGGAAGCCTCCGTCAGCGCGGAGCAGTGCGCCCGCCTTGATCCTGGTATGGTCGGTCTGGAAAAACCCACGCGCGTCTACTGTCCGCTCGATCGTCCCGAAAAGATTAGTGTATGTCGGGCTCGTCTCTATCACGACGGGACACGGTTCTCTGTCGGTGTTGTCCTGTATGACGTTGACTTTGTAAACGATGAACGGGTCGCCCTCGACTTTCCCCGGTGTGAGCATCGCCCCTTCGGCATCCTGCTCGTCATTCCTCTTAAATATCTGAATATTGTTCAGTGTGTATTCCCGGATTGACTCCAGGAAGTCGAGCACTCTCTGGTTGCTCTTGTACCGTCCTGCCAGCTCCTCGAATATGAGGTCGACCACGCCCGCGACAGCCTGCCTTTCCATCTCCTCGACCTTCTTCATCATCTCGTTCGCGATGGCCGAGCCTTTACGTGCTACCGAGGTGAACTCCTTTCTGAGCGCCTGCAGTTTCTGTTCGGCATCGGAATATTCCTTGACGGTGACTTTGCCTTCGCCGGCGAGCTGTTCGAGTTCCTCGATGGGGACCGGCTTTCCCTGGAAAAGCGGGAAGACCTGTGGCTGGGTCACCGGCCCAACCTGCACAGGAACAAGCGCGAAGCCCTCGCTCTCGATCTTCTTCTGGAATTCCATGAGAAGAGCCTTCTCTCTCTTCTCGTACGATTCGACGATCTTCCCCCGTGCCTCGGTATAAGCTTCTCCCTTGAGGATCTCCGGGATCTTCCGCCTGAGATAACGCACCGTCGCTTCGATGTCTTCCTTGAATTTCCTCCCGTGTCCGCGGTCGAATTCGAGGATGCCGGGGTTATCCGGCTCTTTGATGCTGTAGACATAACACCTGTCGGGCGATGGCGTGCATTCCGCCGTTATCTCTTCGAGCAGCCGTTTGATAGTCGTCAGTCTCCCCGGTACCCGCGATTCCGCTGATGAATACGTTGTACCCGGGGCTCTTTATTGCGACACCGAACTGCAGCGCCTTCACCGCGCGCTCCTGCCCGATTATGGAATTGATCGGTTCGAGCTCCGCAGTCGAATCGAATTTCAGATCGCTCTCCGGGCAGCGCCACGTCAGTTCGTCCGGAGTGAGTTCGCGTCCGAGAGAGGGTTTACCGGGAGTCTTTCGTTGAGTTTTCAAGCTTTGCCCTGCCTTTTTTCTAATTTATCGGCAGGAAGCATCAAAGACAATGTAAGAACAGGTTAAAAGGTCAAAGGTTAAAAGGTAAAAGGCTAAAAGGTGAAAGGTGAGAAGAGGTGAAAGGTGGAGAGCCGGTGCTCAGTTGAAGCGAACTCATGCTACCGGTCGGTTAAAGTTGATTTTCACAGGCAGAATTCGAAATTTCGGTAGTGTCTTAGTTTGTTTTCACGCAGAGTGCGCTAAGAAATAATCGCAGAGAACGCAAAGAAATATCAATTTCCTTTGCGAGCTTTGTGATTACTCTGCGTCCTTTGCGTGAAATTTACTTAAACCGAGACAATACCGAAATTTCCATGGCAACTTTCGCCTGGTTGGTGGGTTATATAGGAGTCCTTGGTTTTACGTTGGTATGGATGACGTGCGGCCGGCGTGAAGGATGCGTTGGCCAGGCTGGATGCACCAAAACCTGAAGAAGGGAAAGCGTGCTCGATCAAGGAAAGAGCGTAGCGTTCGAGGCGGTCTATAACCGGTACAAAGCCGGCGTCCACCGGTTTTGCTGCCGGATGCTCAATGACCCCGATGCGGCGAAGGATGTCGTGCAGGAAGTCTTCCTGAAATTCTTCGAGAGCACGGTCCGGTTCGACGGCGAAGTCTCCGTGAAGGTCTGGCTCTTCAAATCCGCCAGGAACAGGTGCCTGAACCTCATTCGAGACAACGCAAAAAAGTCGAACATCGGACAAGACGGGGACGAGTTCGCTGAGACAAAACCGGGCGATCCGGATCTACACGAGCTACCCGATATCGTTCGGAATATTTTCCATAACATGCCGTCAGATTACAGGGAGATTCTGATACTGAGGGAATGGGACCAGTTGAGTTACGATGAGATTGCCCAGACGTTGGACACGACAGTGTCGGCGGTGAAGTCCAAACTTTTCAAGGCGCGGAAACGGGCGGCCTCAATTTATAAGAAGTTATATGGAGATTGAAAATATGAACTGCGATTATGTACAGGAGAAGTTGAGTGCTTTTCTCGACAGGGAGGAAAGCCCGGACGATTTGGACGGGACGTTGTCGCACTTATATGGCTGCGAAAGCTGCCAGTCATTTTTCACTTTAGCGATGAAGGTCCGTTCGCTCGCTGTTGACGACAGGATTCCTTATCCGGTCGGGCTTGATGAATCGGTGTTGAAAGAGGTGAAGGGGAGACGGAGACCAAATCCGTTGAGCTACCGTTTGAAGCTGCCGGTTTATGCCGCTTCGGCAGTGGCTGTGATACTGTTCGTCGTCTCATTCTTTTTCGGTTTCATGATGCAGGAAGATGTCCATCAGAAACAGATAAACGCGATCCTGCAGGCGCCGCCGGCGCAGGTAGTGTACGGAATGCCGACGCAGCTGGTTTATCCGGTATCAGTTCGGGAAATCAAAGGAGGTGTAAAATGAGTTTAAGAATCCGATCAGCCCTGTTGCTTTCCGCGGTGCTTCTGCTGTCACCCTGTCTTCGGGCCCAGGATACGAGCCGGAGTTCCGCTCTTCACTCGGATCTTATCCGTTCCGATTCAAGCCCACAGGATACTTCAGCCGCACCACCGGACTTTGTGAATGTGGACCAGATGCCGAAAATCATTTCGCAAACGATTCCGGTCTACCCGGAAAAGGCGAAGAAAGCGGGCATCGAAGGGAGGGTGATCGTGAAATTGTGGATCGATACGAAGGGTGACGTCAGGAAAGCGATTCTCCTGAAAAGCACCGACGAGATATTCGATAAACCTTCACTTGACGCCGCGATGAAGTACAGGTTCAGCCCCGCAGTGTATAGAGACAATCCTGTGTCCGTCTGGGTCGTCATCCCTTTCACTTATAAACTTAAGCCCGACTCGGGCGAGGTGGCCGGCGATACGACGTTGGCGGGAAAATACAGGAAGGAGATGATCGATGCTATCAAGGCATCGGAGTCGTATCAGGAGGCGATAAAGAAGTATGATGCCGCTATGTACTTTGAGAGGAAGAATGAACACGAGAAAGCCCTCAAGGCGTACAGGGATTTTCTGAAGCAAATGAAGGAGTTTCCCAACAGCCCGGAGGAAATGGTGAGGTACGCCAGGATGATGGTGAAGAAATATTCGGCAACGGAGGTGAAACACAAATGAGCTTGAAGCATTTGATTGCCGCCATGCTTACACCCGTTTCGTACCTTTTTTTGCCGGTGCCCTTCGCCGCAGCATCGACACCTTCGGACAGCGTAGCCGTGCAGCCGCATTTGCCCAGAATCCGGTGGAACAGGAATTGCCGGCTTCAGCGCTGCACCCCCGCATCGAGTCCGACGGACTGGTGATAGGCAATACAAAATATTTCATGATGATGTATAAACCGGATTCTTCGGTGGACTATAAAATCCTGAGGGTCACACCGAATTTGAAGGGGTTGGAAAAGATGCCGGGGACATTCTTAGCTCCTCCGGATATTCACCGCCGGGGTCGTTGACCGGTCTTAAAAATGACGAAGCCTGCCGGAGGGGGTGGCAGGCTTCGCTTCTGCTGTGTTACCTGGAGCTATTTAGAGTTAGGCGTTTAAGAATTTCATTACTTGTCGCGTTTTTATGTCGCGCTTCGGGACTCAGTCGTCGGGATGACCGTCGTGGTTATTGTCGCGGCCGCCTCTGCCGTTGTGGAACGACAGTTGGATAGCTTGCTGGATCATCTCCATGTTCTGGCCGGACATATCAGTCGGATCAAGAAGTCCGCCGGTCATGGGGTCTACGAACCAGGAGCCCATATTGAAATTGAGAGCGATATTAAGTGTCGATGTAGTGCTGTTCACCGTGAAATTGCCCTGTATCTTGAACTCAAGTTCCTGATTGTCCTTGAATTCAAAAGGTGTCCATACGCCGTTCTTCTCGATTGCTCCCCATACGACGAGGCTGTAGTTGGTCACGGCCGAATCGCTCGATGTGGAGTTCATCTTGTTATTGAACCGGTAGCTGTCTTCACCCTGTTCTCCGGCTTCCATGCGGTGGACCTTGAACTTGATTCCGGAGTAACTGCCGGCGGGAATCGACTGGTTCGCAAAGTCAATCGCGGTAGTGTCATGAATATGGACAATGAACGGTCCCCTGAAAATGAGGCTTGAGTCGCTGTTGTTCTCGCCGTCGCCGTTACCGTTCGTGTCAATTTTCACTGTGTCAATGTTGGATTCAAGCTTTATTCTATCGAAAACGACGATTGCGCTGTCGATACGGATTGAATCCGTCATGGTCGAGTTGCTGACCTTCATCAATCCGACCTGAGTGCCGCCGTCTGAGAAAGCCACCGACATTGTGACGCTCGCGGTCCCGGAGGTGGAAGAGACCGGATTCATCGATTTCGAGCACCCAAACATGAGCATGGATAGCAGAACCAGACCTACACTCTTTCGCGCAAACATTCTATCTCCTTTTTTCTCTTCTATAGTTCATCCCGCGTGCCGCAATCGTCCGGCCATTCCCGGCCCGAAATCCACATATGTCGGTTGCTGGCCGTGCACGGATTGCCCGTGAGAGTGCAAGTTTTGCGTGACCCATCTGCACCCAATCGGCTGAATTGGCCCTGAGGGAGGAACCGGTCCAGTCCGTAGGTACGTTATGGAATTAGGATCCGTATAATCCGCGTGATTTGACGAATTGGGATCCGGTTCGGTGTGGAAATTAAACCCGCGCGAATTTATATTCACTATTCAAGCCAACGCGGTATTCCACGAGACGATATCAATTATTTCAAACGTAACGTATAACAGTTAATTGTCAGTAACTCGCAGGAAGAATTGTGATGCATAAGTTCATGTCTCTCCTTTTATTATCCCTGATGTTTTCGAACGTGTTCGCGCGAATGAGCGATGATGTCCCGGGCTCCAGCACAGGCGAACCGAATGTTTTCATAGACTGCCCGATCTGCGACTTCAACTATATACGAACCCATGTGAGGTTCGTAAACTACGTCCGCAACCGCGATGAGGCTCAAGTCCAGGTACTCATAACCGCGCTCCCTACCGGAAGCGGCGGAAGACAGTACACACTCGTCTTCCTCGGACGGGAGAATTTTGCCGGGATGAACGACACGCTCAGCTATGTCTCAAGCCCCTCAGAAAGCTGGGATAAGATTCGTCAGGGTGTTTCTAACTCATTTGCCATCGGTCTTGTCCGGTACGCCGGGCAGATGCCTATAGCTAAATATTTGTCTATCGATGTTTCAAAGACCGAGTCTCCGGCCGTGGTGAAGGATAAGTGGAATTACTGGGTTTTCACGATAGGCGCAAGCGGTTACCTGAACGGCCAATCGCTGACCAGCCAGAACTCCTGGGCGGGAAGGGTGACCGTCAGCAGGACTACCCCGCAGTCGAAGTTTCTGATTACGACCGGCGCCGGGTACAGCCAAAGCAGCTACATTACCAACGACCAGAACGTCGTCGCGATTTCACGGCGGCAGGATCTGAAAGGGATGGGAGCCCTCAGTCTCGACGGTCATTGGTCGGCAGGGGGTATACTCTCCGCTTATTCTTCGACGTACGACAACAAGAAAGCCGATATTTCGTTGTCACCGGAGGTTGAGTACGACATTTTTCCCTATTCCGAGTCGACTATGCGGCAGCTGCGGTTCCGGTACCATCTGGGCTACGACTATTCTACCTACTATGCCGAGACCATATTCAACAAGTTTTCCGACAACCTGACGAGCGAAGGCTTGTCGGTCATACTCAATCTCACCCAGCCGTGGGGATCGATCAACGCGTCTCTCAATGGCGCAAACTATTTCTACGATCTCACGAAGAATCATGTGCAGCTCTACACTCAGGTTTCGCTGTCACTTTCACAGGGGCTGTCGCTCAATCTCTCCGGCGCGGTCTCGGTGATTCATGACCAGCTGTCGTTGCCGCAAACTGGCGCGACAACCGACCAGATACTCTTACAGCAAACCGAACTGGCGACGCAGTATTCCTATTGGACCGCGTTCGGTGTGAGCTACACGTTTGGGTCGATTTACAACAATGTGGTCAATCCGCGACTGTGGTAATGGGCCCCGCTCTGAAGAGCGGGGGAATGGAACGAGGAGTGAGTTCAGCAGCAGCGCGGACCGTCGCTGTGGTCGGAGAACACACCTTTGAGGAAATCCCTGACGGCATGCAGGAATCGTATTAGTCCCGACCTGACGGCTACTGTTGTCATCTTGCCTCGACCCTGACATCCGCCATCATTTTTATGAAATCATCGAACAGGTAGTCGCTGTCGTGCGGGCCGGGGGATGCTTCGGGATGGTACTGCACGCAGAATAGGGGGAGGCTCTTGTGCCTGAAACCTTCAAGCACGTTGTCGTTCAAATCGATGTGTGTGATTTCATAATCGGCCGGGAGGCTGTCCGGGTCGACGGCGAAGCCGTGGTTGTGTGAAGTCACTTCAACGGTTTCGTTCATCAGGTTCTTGACGGGGTGGTTCGCGCCGCGGTGCCCAAATTTCATCTTGAAGGTTTTAGCCCCGGCGGCGAGGGCGAGCACCTGGTGTCCGAGGCAGATTCCGAAGATAGGTTTCTTTCCGATGAGTTTCTTAATGTTGTCGATCCCATACGTGACAGCCGCTGGGTCTCCGGGTCCGTTAGAGAGGAAGATGCCGTCCGGGTCAAGCTTCAACACCTCATCGGCAGGGAAACTTGCCGGGACAACAGTCACGTCGCAACCACGCTCGTACAACTTGCGGAGGATGTTCGTCTTTATTCCATAGTCGTAGGCGACGATCCTGTATTTGAAATCCGATTTGCCGTTCTTGGAGAACCGGTACTGAGACTTTGTCGTGACGACTTTCGCGAGGTCAAGGCCCGACATCGACGGAAACGCGTTCGCCTTTCTGACGAGAGACGCGTCGTCAAGATCGGTCGTCGAAATGACGGCATTCATCGCGCCTGCATCCCTGATTATCCTGGTCAGCTTCCGCGTGTCTATAGCTTCAATGCCGACGACATTGTTGCGTTTCAGGTAATCTCCCAGGCTTTCCGAAGCCCGGAAATTGCTGTAAACCTTGCTGTATTCTCTGACGACGAAGCCCGCCACCTGCGGCTTCGAGGATTCGAAATCTTCGGGATTTATTCCGTAGTTTCCTATATGCGGATAAGTCATCGTAACGATCTGTCCGCAGTAGGACGGGTCGGTCAGGATCTCCTGGTACCCGATCATGCTTGTATTGAATACTACTTCGCCCGCGGTCTCGCCTTCAGCGCCGAAGGATTCGCCGGTGAAGACAGTACCGTTGGCAAGTGCCAGTTTCGCTTTCAAATCTGCTCCAAATTATGACAATAAAATTTAATAAGACCGGCCATCCTTTACAATTTACCGTGCGCCAAAAGATTTTGAAGGCCTGGTGAAGATTCGCGGGAGAGTTGAAGCGGCTCCCCGCCGACACGTGCCGGCTTCTTTTATAAATAAACCTGTCCTATGCGCGAAAGAAAATGGTGACGACAGACGAATCTTACGAAGAATGTCAGGTCGTGAGTGGCATTGCGGCCCCGTTTCTTGCTTCTATGACCATTTTGTGCCAATATTGTCGTATAAATCTATGAAGACGATAAACCGCCTCACAAAACCGAGGAGCTTGAAATGAAGAAGATTGAAGCTATCATTCGTCCGTTCAAAATTGATGATGTCCGGGAGGCGTTGATAGAAATAGGCATAAAAGGCATGACGATCACGGAAGTAAAGGGTTATGGCCGTCAGAAGGGGCACACGGAAATGTACCGCGGGTCAGAGTATCAGATTGATTTCCTGCCGAAGATGAAAATTGAAATTATCTCACCTGATGACCAGGTCGACAAGATCGTCAGCACAATCATAAAGAGCGCCAAAACCGGCCAGGTCGGCGACGGCAAGATCTTTATTTATCCCGTCGAGGAAGTTATCCGCGTCCGTACCGAGGAGAGCGGCGAAGCTGCACTTTAAGATCAAGCTCCAAGTTCCAAACACCAAGCTCCAAACAAATCTCAAATAGATAATCCAACAATATCGGGAAATTGCTTTCTCTTGACAAAACAAGGATCATACTTCTTTCTTGAATCGGAACTTTCCCCTCTGGAGTGCAAATGACGGGAAGTGCTGGGACTGAGTCGAAATTCCACGCGGGTTATGCGGCTCTCGTAGGTGAGCCGAACGTCGGCAAGTCTACGCTGCTGAACGCCCTTCTCGGTCAGAAACTTTCAATCGTAACACCCAAGCCTCAAACGACACGCCACAAGATTGCCGGGATACTTACCGGCGAGAATTACCAGGTCGTCTTTCTTGACACACCGGGGCTCATCAAACCAAAATACGCACTTCAGGAGGTGATGATGTCGTTTGCCGGCGCCGCCGTCGACGAGGCCGACATTGTTATCTTCCTGGCGGACGCGTCGGACCGGGGCGCGGCGTCATCGATAAAAAGCGCCATTTCGATTTCCGGGATCGACCGGCTGAAGGAGAAGAAGCCCGTCTTCATGGTGATCAACAAGATAGATCTCCTCAAGAAATCCGAAGTGCTCCCGCTAATCGTCGCGTTCAACGAAATCCATCACTTCGACGAGATAATTCCTGTCTCCGCGCTGAAGGGTGAAAACCTGGACGACCTCAAGAAGACGATTGTGAAATATCTTCCGGAAGGGAACGCTTTTTATCCTGAAGACTACGCCAGCGACAGGGACGAAAGGTTTTTCGTAAGCGAGCTCGTACGCGAAGAGATATTTAAGGTGTACAAGGAAGAAGTCCCATACTCGACGACTGTCGAAATTGAGGAGTTCAGGGAGAGCGATACAGAGCGGAAGACGTTCATCCGGGCAATTATATATGTCGAGAGAGATTCTCAAAAAGGGATACTCATCGGTAAGAAAGGCGCCGCTCTGAAACAGATCGGCCAAAACGCGAGAAAGCAGATCGAGGGACTCATCGGCCACGAGGTGTTTCTCGAGCTTTTCGTAAAGATTGAGAAGGAGTGGCGCGACGACAAGGGGAAGATCAAGAGACTCGGATATAGGTAAAAGGAAAGTCAAAAGGCTGCCGATCAAAAATCACGTCGTGTGATGATCGGCATCCCGAACATCGTGTTCGGGAAAAGGTCAAAAGTCAAAAGCGGTTGTGCGAGATATTGACTGACCTCCGGGGTTGAACGGGTTACACAGAATGAGACGGAGAATCACAGGGAGCCGTGTAACGTTTTTCTCTGTGTCTCTCCCTCTTTACTCGGTGGAACTCCGTGAAATGTTTTTACCCGTACCTTGCATTACAAAACACGCGTTTATTATTATAACTCCAGAAAACAGGAGTATTAAATGGCAGATATCCACCCTTTCAAAGCAATTCATTACAACACGGGTGTGGTTGGCGACCTCTCAAAAGTCGTCGCACCACCCTACGACGTGATAAGCAAAGACCAACAGGAAGAACTCTACAAGAGAAATCCAAACAACATTATCAGGCTTGATCTGAACCACGATGCAGATCCGTATCCTTCCGCCGCGAAGGAAATGCAGAGGATGTTGAATGAGAAGGCGCTCGTTGTCAGACAGTGAGCCGGCAATCTATCCGTATTTCCAGACATTCAAGACGCAATCCGGCAGCACCGTCACGCGGCGCGGCTTCATATCGTGGATCAAACTGGAACCGTTCGAGGCCGGCGTCGTGCTTCCACATGAGCACACGCTCTCCGGGCCTAAGATGGACAGGCTGAAACTCATGACCGCGACGAAGGCGTCGTTCAGCCAGATATTCAGCGTGTACGGCGACCCCAGGAAGGAACTCGAGAAAGAATACGACAAACTCGCAAAGGCGAAGCCATTTCTGGAAGCGGACCAGGACGGCGTCAACAACAAGATGTACCGGATCACAGACCCGGCGACGGTGAAAGTGTTCCAGGGTCTGCTGAAAAACATTCCAGTGTACATCGCCGACGGGCATCACAGGTACGAGACTGCGCTGGAATACCAGCGGCTTATGAAGGAGAAGAGCCCCAAACAGACGGGGAAGGAAGCTTACAACTATATAATGATGTACTTCACGAACATCTTCGATTCGGGACTTGTCGTCTACCCGACTCACAGAATACTCCACAGCATCGCCGGCTTCGACGCGAATAAGCTGGTCGACACGGTGAAGGCTCGTTTTGACCTGACGCCAAAGCTGGACGTCGACTCGCTGTCAACGGCGCTCCTCACGGCGGGCGACCATTCATACGGTATGATACTGCCGCAGAAGAAGTATTACCTGATGAAGCTCAAATCGGGAGCCGACGTTTTGTCAATTGTGAAAGAGAATGTACCCGCGCCGGTTAAGAGGCTGGACGTGACGTTGCTTCACGACTACGTGCTCACGCAGACGCTCGGCATTTCGAAAGAGGCGCAGGAGAAGAAGCTTAACATCAATTATACCATCGACAGGCACGAGGTGGATAGCGCGGTGCAGTCGGGGAAGGGACAGCTCGGCTTCATAATCAACTCGACGAAAGTTGAGCAGGTGAAGGAAGTCGCCGACGCGGGCGCCGTCATGCCTCAGAAGTCGACGTACTTTTATCCGAAGCTATTGTCGGGATTGCTATTGAGCGGGCTGGAATAGATTCGGCCAAACCTTGCGAAGGTCGCCGGGCCATACCGGAGTTACCTTCGCAAGGTTGGACATTCCTTTACCTCACCACCAGGTTCAAGTCCTCGAACGGCTTACCCTGATAAATCCCGCCGTAGGCTCTGCTGTAATCATATTGCAGATCAAGATGGTCGAGGAGAAACTTCGTGACCGGCGATTGTGCGTTGATCCAATCAAGGAACACGAGACACTTCGCAAGCCCATCAAGTCTCAACCCCCAGCCCAAAGTCGTGTAAGTAGATTGACCGGCATCAGTGATAGATCCAGCTCGTATATATAGGAACTCGCCGAGTCCAATCTGGCCGCCCTTGCGTATGCCGACTCTTCGACTCCCTCTGCCTACTACCAGATTTTGCCAGATGCCGAAGTGGCCCAGCCCCTTTTGGTATCGGTTGACATACACGTATGTCGTGTCAGCCCCCGATATCGAACCGATAGTTGAATCTGTATGCACGGGGTAGACTCCGGCCTGGTCAGACCAAGAGATGGAGA
>CAWEBD010000108.1:0-33418 GCA_963806435.1 uncultured Bacteroidota bacterium | reverse complement strand
CTCCCTCCCTCCCTCCCTCCCTCCCTCCCTCCCTCCCTCCCTCCCTCCCTCCCTCCCTCCCTCCCTCCCTCCCTCCCTCCCTCCCTCCCTCCCTCCCTCCCTCCCTCCCTCCCTCCCTCCCTCCCTCCCTCCCTCCCTCCCTCCCTCCCTCCCTCCCTCCCTCCCTCCCTCCCTCCCTCCCTCCCTCCCTCCCTCCCTCCCTCCCTCCCTCCCTCCCTCCCTCCCTCCCTCCCTCCCTCCCTCCCTCCCTCCCTCCCTCCCTCCCTCCCTCCCTCCCTCCCTCCCTCCCTCCCTCCCTCCCTCCCTCCCTCCCTCCCTCCCTCCCTCCCTCCCTCCCTCCCTCCCTCCCTCCCTCCCTCCCTCCCTCCCTCCCTCCCTCCCTCCCTCCCTCCCTCCCTCCCTCCCTCCCTCCCTCCCTCCCTCCCTCCCTCCCTCCCCTCCCTCCCTCCCTCCCTCCTCTCCCTCCCTCCCTCCCTCCCTCCCTCCCTCCCTCCCTCCCTCCCTCCCTCCCTCCCTCCCTCCCTCCCTCCCTCCCTCTCCCTCCCTCCCCTCCCTCCCTCCCTCCCTCCCTCCCTCCCTCCCTCCCTCCCTCCCTCCCTCTCCTCCCTCCCTCCCTCCCTCCCTCCCTCCCTCCCTCCCTCCCTCCCTCCCTCCCTCCCTCCCCTCCCTCCCTCCCTCCCTCCCTCCCTCCCTCCCTCCCTCCCTCCCTCCCTCCCTCCCTCCCTCCCTCCCTCCCTCCCTCCCTCCCTCCCTCCCTCCCTCCCTCCCTCCCTCCCTCCCTCCCTCCCTCCCTCCCTCCCTCCCTCCCTCCCTCCCCCCCTCCCTCCCTCCCTCCCTCCCTCCCTCCCTCCTCTCTCCCTCTCTCTCTCTCTCTCTCTCTCTCTCTCTTCTTCTTCTTCTTCTTCTTCTTCTTCTTCTTCTTCTTCTTCTTCTTCTTCATGGCCGCTTGAACTTCGGCGACCACACGGTCTTCGAGCCTGTGGATCGAGGAATGGGCGGTTTATAAGTTCCCACCGGTGGGCCGCTGGGGATTTGCGCTCAACCATATCCAGAGCAGCATGAAAGGCGGGGCCTTCAAGATGACTCGCCGATCAAGCACCTTGAAGACGTGAAACAGTTCATCAAACCGCACCATGAGATCGATGAGGCGGCTACCGAGGAAAAAATGGCGCGCTTGCGCGATGCCGTGGGCGTATTATGACCGTCAAATCGGTGCGCGCTCCCTATTACCGCAGCTACCGCGGCGACATCTCCACCGAGCTGGCGCAGTTGCGCGGCATCGAAGAGATGATGACCGATATGTACGATAATCCGGGGCAACGGTGGCACGAAGTACTCGCCTTCATGATACCCGAAACGCTCGACGCCTGGGTAAACAGGCCGGCGACTGGCGCCTCTGCGACTCCGCCAACCAGGCGATGCCTGCTTCGCGAGGAGCTGCCCGACCCCGCGTACGACATGCCGACCCGGTCCCCATGCGCCGGCGGCTGTGGGGTTATATGCGCCAGCCAGGAATACCACCCGGTGTCTCCCCACCATGCACGACGAATTCCTGCTCCAATACCAGAAGCCGATGCATGGAGACCTACGGCCTGGTCGCCTGACGGTTCGCCGCGAGGGACCTGACGGCGAAGACTGGGTGGTGCTGCGCGCCAACTGAAGCAACCTCCGCCGCATCGCAGTCGCCCCGCGCGCCGACCTCCGCAAATCCGCCGAAGCAGATCGGCGCCGACTACGTCATCTCCTGGCGCCCCAACCCGACGGAGACGGTCAGCTACGGCTGGTACGAAAAGCGAGTGCGCGATATCATCCGCGAAGGCCTCGATATCTTTAACGGGCTGCATGTGGATATTACGCTCAAGGATACGGAAACCCTGGAAAACGAACCCTGGCGGCTGAAGGAATGGGTGCGCGTGGTAAAAGAAACGATCGATGAGCATGGTTAATGAGGGGGAATGCAAAGTGCAAATGCAAAATGCAAAATTTGGGCGGAAGGTGAGGGGTTTTGCGGAGTTTTGCGGAGTTTTGCGGAGTTTTGCGGAGTTTTGCGGAGTTTTGCGGAGTTTTGCGGAGTTTTGCGGAGAGTTTAGAGGGCTTTATTGTTTATTATAGTTATATACTCATATGGTTATATGAGAGCTTCCACTATGCAACTTACTTATAGATAGGTAACTATCACGCATTTCCACAGACAATCCCTTCGCCGCCGCCGATGCTGGCTACTTTGCGGCACGACGAGGACGCGTGCTACGACACGTCGGGATGCGTCAGGCTAGGAACACGCATGATGAGGGCACCGTCGAGGCATGACTGGGGTGAGCACCGACATGGCTCATCCGAGCGAGAGGCTTGAGTTGTATCAGGGGAAACGCTGTCGTATTTTTCCGTATTTTCGAAAAGTATTTGAAGATAATCTATAGCTTTGCGTTTTTTCATGAATAAATGGTAATAGTTTGTATGAGAGGGCCATTAAGTCTTGAGAAATTCTTTTCCTTTAACTTGTCATCATGACGGAGTTGCATCGCACCAATTACTGACACAGCAAATATAGATGATACTATTACTATAGAATAATAGCATTAATTATTGTTCTTCTTTAACGATTAGGAAATACGTTTCGATAATGACAATGCATGCAAGATAAATGGAACCTGTTATCCATGGGTTACGGATACTGTTATTTTCATTATGTGCCTTGATCATAAGAGAACTTGAAACCTGCTCGACCTCTGATGCATCTTCTCCTTTTACTTCAATAGTCCAATCCTTCATATAGATAGTAGCCCCGCATCTCTCACATCGTATTACTTGACCATTATTGTCATGAACACTACCTGTTCCCCCGCAATAAGGACAACTATGTCTATCATTCGCACTGTCACTCATAACTTGTATCCTCCGGTTGTGACCAAATACGGTTGATTAGCTTACTGGTCCGTTCTTATTTAGTATGTATAAGTGTATTACTTTAGTATAGCCTTCTTGCATTAGCTCGACGAGGACAATACAGGGACAGTATATCTATATACTTATATAGTTACTTATGCATATAAATATCCTATTCCTGTATTCGTTTAACGTAAACATCGGTGCTTCCTCTCTCCATAGTCGCCTCCCGGAGACGTTATGACAATGTAATAACGTCTCATATCCGCTGCTGCTTAATTCTTCACAAAATAATAATACTCAAGCCAGCAACGCCAGTATTACTCTGCGATAGTAAGGACTGGAATTGCAGTGCTTGCATATGATTCTTTCCTCCATCGGCTGATGACATCTGCAAATGTGACATCTCGCCAAGGTTCTTTCCATTCCTGGTGGACACACACGCTCTGTGAATGTGGTTCAGGCTTCGGCAATGGCATTTGAACAACCGCCGGTAGAAAAACGGCGTCTCCTACAACGATACATTCACCTGGGGCCAGATTAGGGAGAATGTCAGTGATGCCGCTAGAATTATCGGGGAAAAGCCGCTTGACATAGCTCTGATCTGCGTTGTTGGTAAATCGGAACGCGAGAAAGTTGTTGCACTGGCAAAGATTGTTCTCGGAGACTTTGAGGGTCGTTGACTCATGGCACCATATGAACAGACTCAAGCCGTATTTTCTACCCTCCTTAGCAACTCGTTCGAGCGACTCTCGTCGACGAACGATACGCCGCATCGTCCCGCTGCGGAATATAGTTATGTGCTTCTTCACAGACTATCATAACAGGAATATTGTTCAAGACTCCCGCTTCGTGCCGTAACTTAGAATAGTGAAAGAAAAAATCGAAAATCAACCGAGACACAAGACTGACCGTGATATACTCAGGACTTCGAAGGGAATGCCACTGAGGTCTACAATCGTTACATTTGCCTTGTTAAGGTATCCCAGAAACTGCTTCATGATCTCCTCGAAATCTACCGTCTCGAATGGCTTCCATCTGCTTTCAATGGCTGAAAAGAAGCGAAGACGCTTGTCACCCAAGTTGTAGTCTCCAAGCGTGACACGAACCGATTGAACTCACCGTTGAATGGACCATTTGTGGCCTTGCTATCCTTCGCTGTTGACGAAGTTACGAACGTGCATAAGCTACTAAAGTAAATGTTCCTTGCCTGCGATCATCAATCAAAGCGCATCCGCAAGCTTCGGCCGTTTTTACCATCAAGGCGCCCGATAACCTCTCGGTTCATGTTCTCAATGTACCGATCCTCCCATATTCTCTGGGTATCTGAACTGTATCATACGGACCCGTCACGGAAGAACTCGCTTTTTCGAATATGATTGGCTCTTTGGGAACCGGAAGCCTGGCCTCTTTAGCGTGGAGGACATAATTGCGTCCGAGGGCAATGATCTTTCCAGGGCGTGAGAGGGGAGCCTTCACAACAGCCTTGTCGCTAACATTCAGGTGGCCTGCCAGCTTGTGCTTATCAACAAAATTCGAGACCCTCTTGAAGCTGTCTAAGTCGAACTTCCCTTCCTGAAACATCTGATCCATGGTTGGGATCGCGACGATTTCTTTACGCTCCACGACCATGGAGTAGATTCTCATGGCGGCGGAGAAATTGACCCATCTTCCTCCGAGCCAGAGTCCTATTAGTTTTCCTCTCTCGTCCTCAAACTGTGCAAGTCGCATTTACTTCTCCAATAATTTCCTGTCTCTGGTGCCCTACTTTACTTCCTGAGATTTCTGAACACTGCTCGCCAGCTGTTCGGCTCTTATCTGTGAACGTTTCCCAAAGAACCACATCATGGCACCGAACACTACCAAAATGCCCGACAGAATGCCGACCACCGGCGCCTGCTCCCGTGAGATGCCTGAGAAAAACATGAGGCTTATGAGAACGCCCATAACCATCGTTATGCCGCCGACAACCGGGAACGTCGACACCTGCTTCCTACCGGCTCCGAATACCTCCTTCATCACGTCGACCGGAGTGTCAAGTTTCTTGAAGAATTCATTAATGACTCTTCTCTGCTCCTCAGTTTCAGTACCGAAGAGACGTGAGAAGATGTACAGGCTTACCCCCAGCGCGATAGAAGAAACGGCGGTCAGGGAGACGAGCAAGCCATCCCGCATGGAAGGGGCAGTCAGTATGAAGAACGCGAACAGGACCACGGTCACGAGCGCGGCCAGAGCTCCTGATTTTTCCTTCCCCCTCTTGTACAGGATTCCCAGCCAGTAAGATGAGGCGAACAGAACAAGCGTTGAAACGAATTGAGCATAAATCTGCTCGCCCATTGTCCAACCCAGAACATATCGGGTTGTCAATCCGACAATCAACCCCCAAACGATCACGGCGATACCTGCCCAGCGCGAAGCTTTTCTGATCAGCAAGCCGCACGCGATCGGGAGCACAACAGGAATGTTCAGCATCGTGAAAAACACCTGCATCATATTGAAGATCCCGAGCTGACTCCTGGCAAATATGACGGCTTCCACCATTACTATGACCCCGATAAGTGCGGAAGAGATCCTGCCGACTTTTAAAAGCTTGCGGTCGTCGGCAGACCTGTCGATGAGCCCCTGATAAATATCGCGTGACAAAATCGACGACACCAGATTATACACCGTGCTGAGGGCACTCATTGTGGCGGCGAGCATCGCCGCAAGAAAGACCCCTATCACACCGTTTGGAAGGAGCTTGAGACATAGCGCGACAAATACAAGATCCTGCGGGTTGTGTCCAACGTACGGCTGAAAGAAGGGTATCTGAGCAAGATTCGGCCAGATAACCCTTGCAACGAGAGGTGGAATACCGAAGACAAGCGGTACGGTCAGGAAGAGTAAGCCGGCCATTCTTCCGACACGCTTCGCATCTTTTTCGTCTTTCACACTGTAGAACCTTTGAGCCTGGCCGGCGGCGGTCCCTAGCGACATAATCACGAAAACTCCGACGAGCCAGTTGGGATCGTAGTGAATGCCATTGTAGTCGTGACTGAGACTGAAGGCAGGAAGCGCCTTGAGAAGCCCCCCGATTCCTCCGACCAGATGAAGGCTGAGCGGCATCACTATGAAAGTCACGCTCAGAAGGATGACGCCCTGAACTACATCCGTAATAGAAACCGCCCACAGCCCGCCCATAAATGTATAGAGAAGTATCACGGTGCCCATGACCAGGATAACAGTGCTGATGTCAAGCCGCATGACGGGAGCGAATATCTCGCAGGTCGCAGCCAGTTGCACGCCCGCGGCAAGGATGTAGTTGGCCGACATTACCCACCCAAGGAATTGCTGTGTCGTGATGTTGAACCGTGTGTAGGTGTACTCTACGGGAGAGATTGAACGAGTCCTTCGCCACTTGGCGGCTGTCAATTGCGAACCCACGAAATATGAGATAGACCATGTCCCGAAATACAGTATCGCGAAAAGGCCGGTGCTGTACGCGAATCCCGCTGCGCCTGTGAACGTCCAGGCGCTGAAGTTTCCTATGTATAGCGTCATGCCGGAAACCCACCAGGGGATCATACTGCCACCCGCGAAATATTCCTTTGCGCCTTTGTTGACTCGGCTGAAATAGAAGCCAATCCCCAGCATGAATAAGAAATATGCGGCTACGACGGCGTAGTCAAGCGTGTTGATTGACTTCATTTCGATCCTTTCGTCTTTTTCTTCGCATTTCCCGGAATAGAAATCGGTCCCGTACACTTCACGGCTGGTTCTCCCGCGAATAGCGAATTAGAGCCCTCAGATTTTCAGGAGCGGTAAGCGGGGAGACCTCGCAGCCTGAATTCACGATATGCTTACTTCCGCTGATCAGATGACACCGCCTCGCCGATTCGTAGACGCGTTCCGGCGGCCCCTCGAGAAGATCGTAAACAGTGGACACGTTTCCACTGATGAGCTTATCAGGCCCGAGCTTGTTGCGCGCGTTCGTGAGATCTGCCGGAAAATCCAGCTCAAAAATATCGACAGGCAGTTCGCTCATTTTCGGAATCAAAACATCGGTGTTTCCACACATGTGGAGACGGGTGATTACATCGGGATGCTTTTCTTTGATTGCGGACAGGACTCGTTTCTGACGCGGCTGAAGAAACCGCTCGTACAATTTCGGCCCGATGACACTGGCAGCCGCATCGCTCATACCAATTGTGTCCGCGCCCGCGTGAATCTGTGGGCTTGCGTAGACTATCGCAACTTCGGCACAGAAGTCGAGCAGATCGTCCACGAACGGCGGATCGTCGATCAGGTCAAACATGATATTGTTGATCCCTCTCAATTCAGCCGCGAGCGCGAGCGGCCCTTCAATCCATCCGACAATCGATACCTCGCCGCGGACATGCTCATACATGATCTCGATCCCTTTGATGCGGTCGTGCATTCGGCCGCCGCCCACAGGGTCGGGGATTTTGAAAGTTTTGAGGCGCGACTTTTCGGTCAGCGCGGCTCGTTCTTCGTTGATCGCCGGCCCCTGGTCAGAAAACCAGTCGATGGACCCTTCGCCGGCTATATCGATCACCTCGCGGGCGGGATCAGAGCATGTGAGAAGGCAATCTATGTCGAAGTCCTCAGCTACTCTTAGTTGGGCTTCGGCCATCAGCCGCCCGTCCTTTGTGTAATCAATGAACTCGATGCCCGCGTGCTTCGCCGCGAACATCATTACCATCGGCTGCGCCGGTAAATGATCTACCGGTTTCCCGGCAATTACATTCCTTACCCGCTCCATCGAATTCATTTGGGTCCCTCCCGCTGACTAACCGACATTGTCAAATTGCAGATTCGTTTGTATGCGAGTGACGATTCTATTCCTTTCGCCGGATAAATCCGATCTTTGTCGCCTGCCATTGATTTCATCAATTCCCTGTAGAAGCTATGCAGCGGACAACTGCCTTACGTTATCAAGAAGCCGATCTACCTCTTCCATGTTATTGTAAACATGCGTCGATATCCTGATTGCATCGAGATGATCCTCACCTACGCCTCGAGTCCTGAAATTCGCCTTTCCAAGTCTCTGCTCCACCTCATTGTAGCCTATTTTTCTGTGCTTAAAGGTCACCATCGCACCCCGATCTTCAGCGTTCATCGGGGAGAGCAGCTCAATATCAGAAATCTTCTCCAGTTCGGAGTAAAGATGTGCAGCCAGCGATTTGTCGTGTCTCCAAACGTTCTCGATCCCGATATCGCGTATGAACCTTATAGCTGCATGGAGACCGACGCGCAGGGGTGTACTCACCGTGCCATACTCATATCGCTCAGCGGTCGGACTGAAGGTGTACTTTCCCGACCTCGGATGATAATCGTCAGTCGAGTACGCGCCGACGAACTTGGCCTTGATGGTATCGAGCATCTCTTTCCGGACATAGAGGAGGCCGGTTTCTTTTGGACCGAGTAGCCACTTATGTCCGCTGGTTGTGTACGCGTCGCATCCTATGTCATGCAAATTGAACGGCATCATCCCAGCGCTTTGTGCTCCGTCCACGAAGAACCATATATTCCGGCTCTTTGCTAAATCGGCGATCTCTTTGACCGGCATAATCTGTCCGGTGGTACAGGTGATGTGGGCCAGGTTGATCAGCCTCGTCCGTGGAGTTATCAATCTCTCAATGATTTCAAGATTCGCCTGACCAGAGACCCTTGAAGGCTCAAAAGACTTGAGGACATATCCTTTCCGCTTCTGACCGACCAGCCACGTAAACTGGTTTGCGACGTGTTCGTGTGTCGAGGTAATGATCTCGTCCCCTCTTTTTAAGGGAAGACCGTTTGCGACGACATTGATGCCTTCAGTGGCGTTACGAACAAAAGCAAGCTCATCACCGTCGCAGCCCAAGAGCTCACCGGCCGATGACTTAATCTCCTTCCACAAGGCATCTGTATGACCGGTCTCGCCGATTTCCTCAAGCTTATCCATCTCAGCTTTGACAGCATCGATAACGGCCAATGGAGAAGAACCCAGCCCGCCTGTATTCAAATACGTCCTCTCATCGGTCAGGGGAAACTGCCTCCGCACGAATGACCAGAACCTTGTATCAGAAGGGGTGAAAGGATTATCGGATTGAAGCTTTTGTCCAAGAAGGGTTCTGGTGCTTGCCCCCCTGCCGAATAGCGGGTTCAATTTATGAGCAAGTCCGACCCCGGCGACCAAACCAATTGTAGAATTCACAAAGCGTCTGCGATTCACGCGGTATTCCTTATCTGCTGATGTTCATATTCACTGTAGTAATCCCTCCCCGTTGGTAAGGAAGGACGAGCTGCCCCTCATGGAGCTCGACCGGCTTGCCGTTCACAGTTGCCATGCTCTCATTGTCGGACAAAGTAATTGTAAGATCGAGCTTCATGTCTCGCACCTTCACCTGGGATTTGATCGTGTCGATCCCCGCTCCAAGTCTTGGTCTGATCACCAATCGGTCAAGTTGCGGGCGAACACCGAGAACATGATCGGTTACGAAACGAATGATCTCAGCCCAATTCCAACCGATAATTCCAACCGAAGGGTGCCCCTCGGGGTAATACTCGAACCATCCTCCGGAGAGGCCGCCGTTAATTCCCGAAAGCCAATCTATTACTCTCATTCCCTTTTCAAAATTGCCGGCCTCCCAATAGGCCTGCGCCACGAAAAGGGATGCAAACGGCCATGGCCCCGGAGGTTCAGGTTCGCTCGAACTGCTATAGCGCTCGTAACCCCCGATTTTCCACCTCTCGTTCCATAGAGACTCAACCCAGCTCAACGTCTTGATGGCGAGTTCGCTCTTCGGGTCTACCATCTCGAACATTATTGGAAGGACCTCGCTCGTATCGGGCTCCGTCAGAGGCGTCTCTTCCACCGCTATCGGTGTGCCCGCGGGCATATTCTTTCTGTCCGGTGGGATCATCACCTTCTGCCATTCGCCGTCGAGAGTCCTCCTCTTTATGAAGTGTCCGTCCTCGATCAATCTGAACTTAGGATTACTGAGGAATGCGTCCTTGATCTGTTTTGAAGCAGTCCGCCATCGTGCCGCATAACGACGGTGGCCCAACTTGTCGGCGACCTCGGCGGCTTTCTCGAGCCCGAGTATGACCCAAAACTGGTACGCGAGCTCATACCCCGGCTTCACTCCAAACGAATCAGATCTCTCCCAGAATTCACGCGTGTTGCTCAACAGCCCGGAATCCGGTTGACGGAAGAAAGGCTTCAGCGGCAACTCCGCCAGGGGGACAATCTTCTTCCAGTACTTGCGTACCGTCGCGTAATCTCCTGTCCAGCAGAGATATACCCACATGCCATACAAGAGTTCACCGTTCTGGTCTATTTCCGTGAACTGGAATGGAAATACCTGACTCGATTCTACCGTCCGGCCGTCGTCCGTTACGAACTTTTCGAACATTCTTTCGAGCAGCGTCTTCGCTTCGGCAAAAAAGCCGCCTTGGAGAAATGCTGTCATAACCATGACATCATCCCTCACCCATTCCATTCCGTATTCCCAGATTCCAGAATCGCGCTTGCCGTCCCTGGCTACGTGAGCTTTGAGGCCGGTCCTCGAAAGATTCCAAACGTTGTCGAGATTGGGTTTGCCGGTAGAAAGAGTGTTTTTTTCTTTCCAATAATCCACTGCTCCAACCCAGAAAGACTTTAAGTCCTTCTTCCTCAGAAGCGATTCGCCGCCTTCCAGGTAGTACGCGAATGTCGCTTCGGTTTCCGCGCCGGGTGCGATCACACCCTGCTCCGCTCTTATCGTATAACGGCCCAAAGTCTCTATGTTCTTTTCATAGCAATACATCCGCAGCGTCGTGAAGCCTTCCGCGTAAGCCGTTCTGTCCTTGGCGTTCGTATAGACATCATCGAACTGCGCGATGTTCGGATAGAGGGTAAGCCCGGCCGCGATCTTGTGGCTGACAGTATCGAGATTTTTCACACGCAGTCGCCTGAATATGATCGGCCCGTCCGCCGGGACGAAGAACTGCTCCTCCATATCGCAGTTGTTCTCGCTCCATGTCACGCTGATGACCGGTACGCCGTCGGTGTGTTTCCAGGCGATATTCTTGAGACTCTTTTTCGATATTCCGTAAGAAGCCCCGTCTATTCCCAGCCAGGCAGATGTATTCCCAAATCCCCGACCGGCGCTATACAAGAAAGTGGTCCACTTTTGAGAGAAGTGCTCGGCGCTCATGATCGTGAACCCGAAGAAGGAACCTTCTTCCGGTCCGGTGGAGTCTTTGCATAGCTGGACCACCCCCTGGATGTCACCGTTTCCGATAAGGAAGTATTCGACACCGGGAAGGTAGGAGATATAGTCTGCGTTCATGCGCTGATTGGACGGAGACTTATTCGACCAGGCAGAAGACAACGAAGCCGGGTCCTGCGGTGGCCGCGGCCCCGCTTGATACACGGAGTTCGTTGAAAGGATGTCAGGTAAAGACGGATTCAATCGACCCAGTGCAATGGCACCAAGAGTCGATTTTACCATAAACTCGCGTCGCTTCATTAGCTACTCCACAGTCGGTAGATTGATTTCAATTCTCAACTTTGATATACCTGAATACGGTATGGTCAGTGCCCCATCTGGCATGTCCACTTTCCTTGAATTTACCATCGCCCAGCGCCCAGCGGATCCAGACTTCACGTTCAACTCAAGCTGTGTGTCCCTTACCCTGATTCTCGCGTTCACATTCCGCATGCCTGGGGCAAGTCTCGGTCTGATGATGAGATTTTCAAGCTGCGGCCTCACTCCCAACATATGGTGGACTGTCAGCCGCACACATTCCATCCAGGCCCAGGCGATGATCCCAACACTGGGATGGCCTTCAGGGTAATATTCAAACCAGCCGCCGGACAGCCTGCCGCTGATCTCGTTCAGCCAATTGACCACCCTCATTCCCTTCTCGAAATTGCCGGCTTCCCAGTATGCTTCCGCGATAAGAAGAGATGCTATCGGCCAGGGACCGGGAGGCTGCGGCTCACTTGAACTGTTGTAACGCTCGTATCCGCCGATTTTCCATCTCTGGTTCCAGAGAGACTCGACCCACTCCAGCGTCTTGAGGGATAGATCACTTTTCGGATCGATCATCTCAAAAATTATCGGGAAGACTTCGCTCGCGTCAGGCTCAACCAAAGGTTGCTTCTCCGTCGCTATAGGTGTGCCTTCCGGCATAGCCGCTCTGTCAGGAGGTATGAAAGTCCTCTGCCATTCTCCATCGAGAGTCCGGCGCTTGATCAGATGGCCATCCTCAATCAGCCTAAACTTCTTGTCGTGAAGAAATGTGTTCTTTATTGAACTCGCCGCGTCGAGCCACCGCTTCGCTTCCGCTGCATGACCGAGTCTGGATGCAACTTGGGAGATCTTCTCGAGTCCGAGGACTACCCAAAATTGATAGGCAAGTTCAAATCCGGGTTTAACTCCGAATGAGCTTGAGCGTTCCCAGAATTCCCTGGCGTTACTCAGAAGTCCCGACTTCTTGTCCCAGAAATACGGTCTCAACGGAAGTTCGGCCAGTGCCTTTAGCTTATGCCAACGCTTCCTGACCGTGGAATAATCACCCGTCCATGCTACATACGTCCAGACGCCGTACAAGATCATCCCATTCTGATTTATTTCAGTGAACTGGAAATCGAAGACCTGGCTGGACTCCACCGTTCGTCCGTCATTCACTACAAGTTTGTCAAGCGTACGGAGCAACAAAGTCTTTGCCTCATCATAAAAGCCGGCCATCAGAGCCGCCATCAATGCCATGATGTCATCTCCAGCCCACTCCATGCCATACTCCCACATACCACCGTCACGTTTTCCATTTCGTGCTACGTGGGCTCTCATTCCTGTTCTTGCTATCTCCCAAATATGATCAAGGTTGTCATTCCCGGTCGAAACCCTGTTCTTCTCCTTCCAATAAGCGGAGGTAGCGGACCAGAGAGAGACAAAGTCTTTCTTCTTTAACGTTTCTTCGTCGTGACCGAGGCAGTAAGCGTATACCGCGCTCGTCTCCTTCCCGGGTGCCAGTGCACCCGCGTCCACCCTAACATCATATCTGCCGACTGCCTTGGCGTTTTTCTCAAGACTGAGTAATTGAAGTCTTGTAAACCCTTCTGCGTTTGCGGTGGCAGTTTTCGCATCAGTATATATGTCGTCAAACAACGCTATGTTTGGATAAAGCGTCAGCCCGGTTACCACGCTGTGCGGCGAAGCAGTCCAAATTCTTCACCTTCCCGCGCCTGAACAACATTGCTCCTCTTTTCGGAACGAGGAACTCCTCCTCTACTTCACAGACACCCGCGGTCCATTTCATTTTCACTATCGGCACCGCGTCAACCTGTTCCCAATTGATCGCAATGAAATTTTCCCTGTCCACTCCGTAGGACTTCCCGTCCACCCCGACCAACATTCCCGTACTGGCAAAACCAACGGACGGGCGATACAAGAACGTACTCCACTTCTGAGTGAGCCTCTCAGGATCTATCAGAGTGAGACCGAAGAATGAACTATCGCCGGCAAGTTTGTGGTCCTTACAATATTGAACTACCCCTTGAATATCGCCGTTTCCGATCAGGAAGTACTCAACACCCGGCAGATAAGTGATGTAGTCAAGGTTCATCTTCTGATTGGACGGAGACTCCACACCCCATTCAGCGGCAGCTGAGCCCACTTCTTGATTGAGAGCTTTATTCTCACCTGAGTCCAATACCCGGAAATGAGAACGGGCCAGCGATCGTCCGAATTGAGTCACACCGACCGCACTCAAAGCGGACTTGGCCATAAACTCGCGCCGCTTCATCGTATGTTTCCCGTGACTTTAAGAGGCAAGTTCAATCGCGGTACTCGACCTCGACTACCAGGTGTCCTCCAACTTTAAGATCGGCATCCACATAATGGCTCTCCTCAACCGCAGTGTTCACAAAACGTACACTTCTCCGATTCACTTTCACAGATCGAGCGCTAGCCCCATCCGGGAGAAGCAGGTGCAAGTGTACGTTCGACTTTCCGGCCATCTGCATCTCAATTTTTTTCCGTGACCGTTCATGCATGTAAGAATACTCGAAGAAGCTTCCTGAGGCTTCGTAAGTGCATCGAATCTCCGCGCTATCCAATCCGGCTGCTTCCCAGCGTGGGCTGAGCCTGAGGTCTCTGAAAAGCTTACCCTTGTCGACCACTCCCGCCAATCCTTCCACGAGGGCGTATAGCATCGCGGAGGAGCCCCAGGTGTCGCCTGGAGATGCGTCGGGACTGGTACTCGTTTCAACCGTCGCATGAGTCCCGTCGGGGAAATACCAGAGGAACGACTCGCCGTTCTCGGTGAGCTTGGCGTACCGCAGGAGCGTGTCGACGCCGTATTTCTCGAATCCATGTTCGAATGCGGCTCTCGCCAGTTCTCCTCCGACAAGAGGCATTATCCCGCCGTTGCTATACGCGCCTTCGATAATCTTGTCATCTCCGAAAATTCCCGCCGGGAACGCCGGATCAATGCTGAACCATTCCGCGAACGCTTTGCTCTTCGCGGCCCTTGCCTGATATTCCTTTAGATATTGAAACCGCAATCTCATGTGTCGGCAGCCCACGGTTGATGTCCATCGGATTGCTGAGGCTAAGTTGCTCATCTTCATCCACCCCGTCAATCTTGACCGGCACGAGCGGTACGTGGTGCGTGTAGAAACGTCCGTTGAAGCAGACTTTGTTTGCCCGGGCTCTCAACTTGGACGCGACGGCCTTCCAATAGCGGGCTCTCTTCGGATTCCTTGTATGAGCATGCATCGAGCTCATTAGAAGAAACGCCTCGTAATACCCGGAGTTGTCACCGTGCATGATTCCCCAGAACGTCCGATCGTCGATCTGGAAATTCAACCATTCGTGACGGCCGGCTGTGTAGTCAAAGTCCCAGGTGTCTATTGTATAGGAACGTTTTACAAGTCCCGTTTTCTTGTCCCACCGCCATGGATCTGTCAGGATGTATCCGAGGGCCCGCTCCATAACAGGAAGCATTTTTTTCAACCATGCGTCGTCGCCCGTGGCCTGCCAAACCTGGAAGACGGCCTTCACGAACCTGAACTCCACGTCGGCCTCGTTGGGAACACGGACGAACTTCGCCCAGTTCTCTTTCTCACAGGGCACTTTCTCAGGTGTCATCGTGAAGTAGTCGTACAACCAGCCTTTGGCGGTCTGGGTGTCCGCGAAAATTTCCACGACACTCTTGAGATCCTTCTCCCAGTATTTGTAAGCTCGCATGGAGTCAGCAACGCCGCGTATCCAAATGCTCGGCGCATCCGGGTCACGATACCCGTGAGTTTCCTTCCCCATCACGTTGTAGTCTACCGCGTTCAATGCGAAGAACGCTTTGATGCGCGGCAAGAGAGCATCAAGCGCGGCATTGCCGGTTCTTAAGAACATTTCACTCATTGGATTCGTTTTCGTCTCCCCGTCGCTCTGTTGAATAAATAATTACGCGCCAAGTTCTTTACGAACTATCTTCGTGCCATCGACCAACGCCTTCAGCTTTCCAAATGCCCGGTCACGCGGCATGAACTTCATCCCGCAATCGGTAGTGGTCCACAATTTCTCCTTCGGAATGACCTTGAGCGCCCGACGAATCCTGTCGGCTACAACCTCGGCGGTCTCGACCTTCTCGTCCTTGACATCCACCACTCCGACCGCCACTTCCATGTTCGTCTTATAATCCTTGAACAATTGCAGCGGCTCCATATCGCTAACCGCGAATTCAAGACTCAGTTGCGATGCGTTCACCTTCAATATCTCCGGGAAAAGATCGGCATACGTGCCGGTGAAAAGCTTCTTCAATTTGTAGTTCCCGTAACATACGTGAAGCGCGATTTTAGCTTTCACTCCGTCGACCATTTTATTGAATGCTTCAACAAGCCAGGGCATGTCTTCCGGATAGCCTACCCAAACCGGCTCGTCCACCTGGACGAACTCACAGCCGGCATCGACCACCTCTTTAAGCTCCGCGTTGAGAACTCCGGCCAGGTCGAAAATCAGCTCCTTCTCATCCTTGTAGTATTCATTGGTGGCGCGTTTTGCGAGCATTTGAGGACCGGTGATCGTCACTTTCGGATGCGCAGTGGCGTATTTCTTGAGGAAAGAGAAATGCTTCGCCATTCCGATGCTTCCCGCGCGGCGTATTTTGTCCACGACTACCGGATCGGGCATTTGAATGCTGGGATCCAGGTTCCCGATCGCCTTCATTTTTCCAGTGTTGTCAAACCCATGGATTCTCTTTGAGAAGAAATAGACCATTGTCTCCCGCCTCAACTCGCCATCCGTTATGACGTCGAGACCAGCCGTCTCCTGATCCTTTACGCAAGACTTGACCGCGTTATCGTAAGCCTCTTCGAGCTGTGCCTCTGTCAGGCGCTTCTCTTTTGCGGATTCCTGGGCTACGTCAAGCCAATGCGGCAGTGAGTAGCTCCCGACAAGCGTGGTCGGCAACATTGGAAACTTCATATTGTTCTCTCTCCTCTATTATTTCTATTTGGAATCGCCCCGGCTTGACGACCGGAGTTCAGAATGCGGCTTGCCGCCGCTGGCTGGTAACTGCCGGCAATGTCATTGCAGTGTCGGCGGATAATGGCTGGGCATATGCCACATGAAGTTAGGATCGATGTACGGAACATCGTCCCTGTGTTCCTTCATCAACGCGATCTTCTTCTTCAACAGTTTACCGAAATTTTCTCCATAGATATGCAAGTTCTCACCTATCGTGGACACAGCCATGATTTCCACGGGACTGTGCTCCCAGAGATCCAGAAGTCCCTTCGTGTTCTCGATCTCCATGTCCACCATGGCTTTGACCTTTGAGCGATACACTGATTTATCCGCGGGAGTTTTAGCTTCAAGATATCCATGCACGCTTTCAATCCAGGCCACCACGTCGCGGAGTGTCAATGCGTAATGTTTGTACGTCCTTAGTCGTATAAGAACGTCTTCGAATACACGCGCTTGTTCGCTCCCTTTCGTGACGGAAGCCAACTGAGCCTTAGTCATCTCTATGGCGCGCCCGATCTGCGGCAGGACATCGTGGTCGAATTGTTCTCTCTTATCCCCAGCCTGCTGCACCGTCAGGAAATTCCAAAGCATATCATTGTTCATATCTATGCGCGTCGGATTGTTGAAAGTCGTGAGCATGAATTTCTCGTAATACGCGCGCTGACTGTCCGGGATCGCTTCGATGTTCGGTACAAAAGGCCGTGTAGATAATTTGTACCATGGGTATGCGAAAGTGGAATAGGGTACGCCGTCAGGAAAACCCGTAACGGAGGAATCGGCCGTCGTCCAGATATGTATAAGATCTGAAGCGTATTTGCGTCCAACCCATTTGTCTGCAATGCTTGAGAGTATTTCCTTCAAACTCAGGTTCGGATTCATCTGAAACTCACGTACCACCTCTGCATTGACATCATAGGGATCAAGAGATCCTGGTGTGGTTTCAGATAAGGCATACTGGTAGTGGTCGTGATACGCCTGCGCGAGCTGCGAATAGACCATATTCGGGAAGATTTCCCCGAGGGAGTTGTCGTTGGTTGCGTTGATTGTCATTTGAGTCTGGGCACCGTACTTCTCCCACACTTTCTGCATCTTTTCGTTGAAAGCAATCTGGTCCTTCGACTGTCCCGACCAGTCTCCGACATCAATGCCGTTGCCAAGGCCAGGGATGATATACTTCAACTCCAGCGGAGTGAATGAGCCCAAGTCGACAATCACTCGAAACTTCGGATTAAATTTCCTGGCCTCGTTTAGTATGAGATGATAGTATGTGAGGACGTTTTCTCCGGCTTTTCTCGCCACATAATCATCGTCCTTCCATTCGCGAACGAGATAAGGACCGCCATTGCGGCCGGCATAGAGCCTGTTTACGAATTCAAATCCCGAACCGCTGTCGTTTGACCAGATCTCGATAAAGCTGAGGTCCGGTACGGCTTTCATCATCTTATCGACCAACTCGCGGTAGTGTTCCTGCACGGCGGGGTGAGCGATCGTGAGGGTGTACCTCGGGAGGTAGCTTTCTCTGGGGTGGTCGACACGCGCCCCGCGGAGGAAACCGTATTTCTGCCAGAAATCATCCGGCATCGTCCTGGGCGAACAGATTTCAAGACCTGGCTCCAAACCGTATTTCCTGGCGAGACGCACGTTGCGCTTGAGGAAATTGAGATTCGCCTGGAGATAATATGCAGGGTAATAACCTCTCAGAAGATTGCTCGTGACAAACTGGTCGAGATCCGGCGTGTAGTCATAGAATCCCGAATACTTCTCGCCGGGAGGTCCCTGGTCAAACGGGTGCGGTACGCCAAGGCCGTTGACGGTAATGTGTGTGAACCCTTCGCTTGCGACCTGCTTGATGTAAGCGGCAGGATCGAAACCCCGGGCGTACCGTCGTGTGCCGACCAGAAAATCACTGTAGTCCCTTAGCCACTTGAAGGCGGGCGTCAGAAGCTTCCCATTCACAAACTCGTCGAGGTTCTTCCCGCTCCAGCCTTTCACCTGCGTATACATCGCGTACAGGAGCTGTTCCTTTGAGACTACAAGCTCGCCCGACCCGTCGGAGCCAATCTTGAAATACATCCAACCGGTATCGTCGGCCTTCGGCTGCTTTCCATCGGGAAGCGGCGCGAAGTTCTCGTCGGCGATCGCAACTTTGAATAGTCCTGTTTCGTCTGACGGTGTCCCCTTCTCGAACCCGACAACCTTAGCCTGCGGTGCCAGCTCGTCCTTGATCGCGTTCGCGACCGTGCGATCTACTTCTTTCCCATTCGCGGGATAGGCGACGACCTTCACATTCTTCATCGCCTCGAGTAGAGTCGACGCGCGAAGTGGACCCGCCTCCATAATGAAACAGAGGGCGACCACGGGCAATATATAACCTGTTAAAATACGCTTGATCATAGATAACTCCTGTGCTTAATCAGTCTCGTAATAGAATAGAATCTCGCGAAGAACGGGAGCGCTTCGCAACGGTCGAACTCAATACTGTCCCTCGATTATAAACCATAACTCTCGGCCAAGAACAGGTGTCCATACGGCTCCTTCATCGAACCAAGCAGATCCCCCTCTTCTTCTGGAAGCCCGCCGAGTTCCCGGTCGATTCGATCGAGCCATGACAGCTCCCTGGAACTGAGGTCAAGTTTATCATTCTTAGTCGCATCGCGAATAATCGACACGGCCTCATTCGCCGCGGCAATAGTCATCCGGTAGTGACTCTTCTCCTTGACAATTGCGGCGGCAATTCTCATCGTGGACTCGGGAGAGAGGACAAGGGCCTGTGGACTGAGGTGAACATCTGACTCCACAAGCAGGCTCTGATATCCATGCTCCGTGCCGGCCTCAAGAGCCTTGTTGAAAATCCGGCAGTCGTATGCCAAAAGCTCCATGTACGCCTCGGGTGCTGAGCCTGAGAGAAGCCGGACGTTCTGTACCGATTCGTTGCTCCAGAGGTCGCACATTGAGGCGGCGACATTCCCGACCGGGCTGAAATGCGCACAACTGGCGGACTTGCCTTCCATCGAGATCGGCGCGCCAGTTATCGCTTTGATAACCGGTCCTTCGTACGCACAGTCCTTCGACGGCCCGTAGGCCCCGCGTTCGTATGCTACCAGACTTCTTACAATACTTGCGGCCCGGACCACTGCTGCGAACACCTCCGGCAACATGCCCTGCGAAGAGAGTTGCATGGCAGTATTCGCAAAACCACAAGCGGAGTCACCACCGGGAACAACGTTGTGTCGCGAACAGACCGCGACAATGTGATCCCACAGGAACTCCATATCCTTCGGCGCGAGCACACCTAAGGAAAATATCATTCCCCCCACATCTCCGCGGAGCATCGCTTCGTCGTTCACTTCCTTTGCCCCGACCGATTCAATCGAAAGGATGTCCGCCCCGGTAGCCGCACATTGTTCAAATGAGTCTATGAGCATGTCCCAATATTTCCCGGACCGCAACACCGGCGGTCTTTCGGCGTCGCGTATGTCGGTCGGTGTTACACGCAAAGCACACGGCAACCCGTATTCTTCATGCGCACGCTTGAGAGCAAGGTGAAGAATCTCAGTAATTTCAGCGCCCCAGGCTGGATTCTCTGTCATCGGGGGAAGCAATTCAAATTCGACCATCAATCCGGGAAGGCGCAAGCGCTTCGCCGAACGAACAATCATCTCGCCAATCTCTTCGTACTGTGAGACAATTTCACCCCATGTCTTTTCTTCGATTAACATCGTCGGCAGCGTGAAATTGATCTCGGGATAAACTTCCCCGGATCCGACGCGCAGCCCGAAGCCGCATAAGGTTGGCATTGGGGCTTTACCAAACATAAGCCCGGATGAATCTTTGACGGCAAGCTCAGAGTAGGTTTTCAATGTTTTCAAGTCTTCCATTTCTTCTGCTCCTACGCCGCGACCGAGAGCATCTGTTTTACTTTTTCAACCGCTTTCACCGCATCCCGCGCGTATCCGTCGGCTCCAATCTCTTGCGCAAACTTCTCACTCACAGGCGCCCCGCCGACAATAATCTTGATCTTCGAACGCAACCCCGCCTCGTTGACTGCCTCGATGATTGTTTTCATATTCAACATTGTTGTGGTCAGCATCGCGGAAATTGCGAGCAAGGCTGGGTGCTGCTCATTTATTGCCTCGATGAACTTCGCCGGCGTCACGTTCACGCCAAGGTCGACAATCTCGAACCCTGCGCCCTGAAGAAGGATGCCGACAAGGTTCTTTCCGATGTCATGGACATCCCCTTTAACGGTCCCCATCAAAATTTTACCCAACGACTTTACCCCGTCCCTGGAAAGGAGAGGCTTCAATATCTTTAAGGAAGCGTGCATCGCAGTTGCAGATTGGAGAACCTCTGGTAAATACATTTCTCCTGTACGCATCTTTTCCCCAACTACGCCCATCCCGACAATCAATCCGTCGTTCAGCACAGTCTGCGGGTTGACACCCGCATCTATCATTTGCTGTGTCAATTCTGCGGTACTTTTTACATTTCCATCTTCCAACAATTGTGCAAGTTGCTCCAATTCACTCATGGTTCTTACCTCGGTTACAAGTGTCTGATTGATTTCGAATATTAACGAATCCCCGTCGCCCCCTCTTCCCATTCCGGGAAGCCGGCAGTGTGCTGCAAAGGTCCAAATTCTGACAACTGGTTGCCATACTCAAGCAACGGCATCGCGTATTGCTAACAATTTGTCCAAGGGCGTGCCGTATGGTACAACACTCGTCCCCAGAATAAAACCAGGATAGTTGTTCGATTCTTCGAGGGCCACTAAAGCTCTCTTCCGGAGTTCTTCGGCGGGCGTACTCAGAAAATCGGAAGAGTCGATATTCTTCCGAAATGCCCTCCTCGCCTTCGAACACGCGCTGACAAATCTACTCACGTCCGCAGAGGAGTCACACAGTATGTTGTTTGCCCCGCTTTCGAGATAGGTGTCCAAAATCTTCGTGGTATTGCCGCCGATAATCAGCGGCACGTGCTTCAACCCCGCTCTTCGGAAATGTTCGATAATTGCCTTAGTCGGTCCCAGGACCAACTCCCTGTACATTTTGGGCGACAGCAATTCAGGCGACGCCTGAGAATCAAAGACCACGACGCCACAGCCTGTCTCAATAAAAGCATCGCCATATCGCATCGCGACTTTAGATGCGAAAAGGAGTAGATCCTTCACGAACGCCGGGTTGGTCACCGTTAGCATGAAGAGCCGCTCAGCCCCAACCAAATTTGCCGCCATTGAAAACGGGCCGGAAAGTGCACCACGAATTGGCAGTTCATCACCAAGTACTCCTAAAACGTTTCTTGCCACTTCGAGGTTGATGGGCATTCTTCCGTCTTTCCTGGGATCGGGAACTCTCACTGAAGAGAGATCCTCTTCTCCATTGAAAACCGCGCCGTCGGTCCCAATAGCAGGTATGGACGTATCATCCCCCTCATAGTATATGACCGTACATCCTAAAGATTCAGCTTCGACATTGTATACATCGATCCCGATTGTAAGGGCATCCGGCTGGATTGCATCATATTCTGCAAGGACTGCTTTCGTGAATAACTCCACATCGCGCGAAACGTTTGACGGCGTCTCGTGGACAAACCACGCCTTGTGTTCGTACACAGCAGGCACAAAGGGCACGCGATCCCCCCTGGAGCATTCCAACGCCCTCAAAAGACGATCGTTCCTCACAGGACACATCCTGACATTTCAATCTCGATAAAAGAAACTCTTCGGTTCTCTTCCGCCACCTCAAATCGCATAAGGATCCTCATCAGGCTGTCCGGTCAATTCAATTGCCGACGGGGACAAACGTCTTGACCGTTTGATTTGCTTGAAGTGCAACCTGTTGCCGACGGCCCTTGTCGGTAACAATTGTAATCTTCCTGCTGTATCCAAGTAGCTCAGCCACTTCAACCTGAAAGCCGGCGCCATTCTTTTCGAGAGAAGTAACTCCACATCCGTCTATGCCGAATCCCTTTTCTCGCGTCGTATCGATGTACGCTCCACCGTAAGTGTTTTCGACGAGAGCCGCTGCTGCCAGAGCACCTGCTTCCCCCCAATCAGAATCGGACCTGGCAAAGGTCCCGTTGTAACCGGCATGCGCAAAATTCTCCGGACAAAGTCCGGTCGGAAGGGCATTCCAGGTGCGAGGGCTAACTTCCTTGTTCTCAGGAATTGCCATCAGTGTGAAGGCAGCCCGAAGCGCAGCAACGCCACGCTGAAAATATTCCGACTCCCCTGTGAGTCTGTAGGCATCCAGATATATTGGCGCGAACACAGCCTGACGCGCATCGTTCCATTCTCCGTCCGTGTTCATGACGCCGAAACCTCCAAAGGTATAGAGATCAAGCCAGGGTGGATTCCAGACTTGCTGGTAGAAATTCAAGACGTCCAGTGCTTCGATCGAGTTGATTAAATACTTCCGCTCCCCTGTCACCTCAAAGGCTCTCAGCAAGGTATGTACAGTCCAGTAGGCGGAGTAAGTATTCTGCGGCAGGATTCCGGTGTGGCGGTCACGCATATCGAGCGGCTTCCACGAGCACGACCAGAAAGTCTCAAAGTCCCAATACTTCATGTCGGGGATCACTTCCCGGATTAGGAAGTCACCGGCTCTGGTCAGTGCCTTAATATATTTTGGTTCCTTTGTCTGCAGAGCGAGCTCCCCGATGAGCATCGCGGCCCCCGCGGTCTCGGCCGACTCCTTCAAAGTCTCCACAGCCTTCGGACGTTCTTTGCCGTTGGGAGAAAGATCGAACCACGCCGGGATAGCTCCCGACGAGAGCTGTTCCTCCACAAAAGAATCAGCCAAACTCCGGACAAAACTCATGGCGGCGGCGTCGCCTTGCCCGAAATCCCGGTTCCACCATAATAACCACATCGAGGTCCAGGCAGCGTTGACACACTCTATCCTATTACGGCCACCGTTGAGGCGCGGGATGGAACCCCACCATTCATCCTTTTCAAAATCATACATTGCCGGGAAAAGACCGTTCAGTTGCGGTGCCGAGAGCGTCCAGGACCTTATTTGTTCGGCTTTTTTCTGCCACAACTTGTTCTGCGCCTTCCTTCCAAAATGAAACAGGCCGTAAGCGCTGCGCATGTTGTTGAACCATGCCTGATTGAGCAGCACATGCTCCGGCCTTCTGAAATAACCGCCGTCGTCAAGCGCCTTAAATCCGCCAACCTTCTTCCCTTCGATCCCAAACTCGTGGTATTCTCCCGTTTCAAACAGCGTCGGATAACTGTAGTCCCCATATGTACTGAAGGGAACTGTCTGAGGAAGTACGCTCTTCAGATATTTTGTCCCGTATCTCTGCCAATGGTATGAAGTTACCCTGCGAGTAATAGCCCCGCGGTCGCTATCCGCGCCGGCGAGCATCTCGTAAGTGTAGCTGATCGGACCGGGCGGCCTCGTAAACAACATTGAGTCGGCATGGCGATAATACGTGTGTGAAACCGGCTGATACGCCTTCAATCCGTAAGCAAATACCGGAAGGTCATCTGCTTCCAGATCAAGATCTGTGGACATCGTGTTTGCATGGTTGATAGAGCCGAGCATCTCAACATCGGGGACCAGCGCAACCCAAGCCCCATCCTTCAGCAGAATAGTCGCGGGTGCTCTGAAGGCATGATCACCTATTACCATATCATCGTCGGGACGCAAGCTCGGAGTCCACGCGAAATCGAGGGCGCCGGGACGAAGAAACGTCCAGTAATCCTGGAACCATTCGACGAGTTCATCTCCGAGTAGAGTCAGTGTGGATTTAATTCGCAAACGCGCAGGGTAATCTGCAATTTCTAATTCACGCGTCAAGCTGCGCCCACCGAGATCCGCAGACAGAATCAGAGTGTGATCCAGCTTTCTTTCTGCTTTCCAGACGGGCTTCTGAGTGGCGAACGGAATCTGTGTGGCAAACAAGCGCACATCAAGAAGCCCGTGATCGTCAAGTTCGCAGATTTCTTCCCATGCGTCATCAGTCCTCGCAAAGAGAAGCAGTCGCGGCTGTTCCCCTTCCTCCCAAACAACTCGAAGCGCGTCGCTCTCAAGTGTTGTGCGCGGGCCCTCAACATCACTTGCCAGCCTTCTCTTTCGTGTTACACGCCTTCCTGAGACGATGTCGTGAGAAAAGAAGGTCAATCCGGCCACCGAGATGCCCGCCGTCCGGATGAAGGTCCTGCGTTTCAAAATAAGTCTATGCTTTTCTCGTTATGGAATAGGATGACGCCATGTGCGCATACACCTGGCGACCGCAAAGATGATGAGAACACACTTTTGGGAGGCAAGTAATGGCAGGCTAAACTTGTCCAGATGATGATTAAGTTAGGGCGCCGTGGCCAGATACTACTAAACGAACATCCGGTTCACACGGCACTGAAGGTTAATCCGTTTTGTTCGATGGAAAAAAAGAGTGCCCCGCTAAACAAAAACGGGGCACTCATGCTGGTTGTTTATTTACCCCAGTTGAAGCTAAGAGTAAATCTGTGCACGTCGTTCAAAATACTCATTTGGGTGAATGAGTAATCGAATCTCAATCCGTAATCCGCAAGTTTCACATTGGCTCCGATACCAGCTGAGAAACCTTCAATGGTCGTAGATATCGGACCACGGAGTGAATTCCCTGCATCCTTGGCACCAGAGTAATTGAATTTATAACCGGCCCTCAGATCGATCATGTTAATGACGCTGATATCGATACCGGTGTAGTAGAGCTGGGACAAATCTTGCGGCTGAATAACATCCAAATACAAGGCGCCGCCCAACTCGTCCGAGAACTTGTGGTGGAAAGAAGTTCCAACCGAGAATGTCAGCGGAATCGGAGAAGAGATATCATAATATTTGATATCTGATCCCAGGTTGGTCATACTTGCACCGATATCCCAGAAGTCGGTTATGCGATAATCCGAGCCGAGATCGACTGCGAATGCACCTGCAGACATGTCATCGATCGTCTCATTCAGGTATTTCACATTGATGCCCAGGGAAAGGGCCTCAGTGACATGCCTTGCAAATGAAACTATTAACGCCATGTCGTTGTAATTGTATGTCGACGAAGTCTGTTGGTCAATCTGCAGGTAGGAAAGATTTGCGGGAAGTAGATCTCTGTTGGCCGCGATACCGGTCACCCCGAAAGTTATGAATCCTACGCCGATTGTTCCAACCTTGTCCATATTGTATGTGATGACACCTGCTTCTTGTTTCAGGCCAAGCAGCCAGCTGTTGTACGATACACTGGCCGCGAAGTTTGTGGGTTCGTCAACTATGCCTGCCGGGTTCCAGAATATCTGGTTAGGATCACCGGACAGAGTCGTTACGGCCGACCCCAGTGAGACCTGGCGCGCGCCGACCCCTATTTTAAGGAATGCCAACGCGTTCATGCCGGACTTCGCGACCTGTCCGTAACCTGTCACGGCACAAAGCATTGCCATAAGAGTTACAAATGCTAACTTTTTCATGGTCTAGACTCCTGTGTTTAGGTTACCTAAGGATCGCAAAATAGCCGGATTGTTGACCGGTGCTGTACTGCACCACGTAAATGTACAGACCGTTGGCCACCTCCTGGCCATCCTTCGAATACATGTCCCAGAAGAATGTGCCGTTAGTTGGAGTGGGAGCAGTATAATTGATCTGGTCAATAATTTGCCCCGAAACGTCCAGTATCGTAATCGTGCACTGGCTGGGCAAATTGTAGAACATGATCTTGTGTTCCAGTCCAACATCGAAGAAAGCCTCTTTCTTGTATGGGTTCGGCTTTACACCAATCTTTGCGGTCCCATTCGCGAGCGCCTGTGTGCTGATCGGCGGTGATTGGACGACAACCGTAGCACCTATGTCTTTCAGGCCGGCGACCGAGGTTGGATAGTAGCTGCTCTGCGTTGCCCATGGGAACGTCCCTTGCCAAGTACCCATGGCTCCGTTTTCGTTGACTCTGCCTGATTCAAGGTGGCTAGTAGTTGCGCCGTTCACGGTCAGTGGAGTCGGCTCGTTGTTATAAGCAGCGACGTAGTACCAGTAAGAGAAGCCGAGCAGTACATCCAGAGAGGTGTCTTTAAACGCGTAGCTGAAGTTGCCGTCAGTGTGAGCAAAACTCGACAATGAGGCCTTCGGGATGACAGCCTGGATTTGCCATGGCCCCCAATAACCGGCTTGCATCTTGTTTGTCATTTCACCAGTCGCGTCGAAACTGGGATTCACCGGGTCATAGTATGTGGAGTCTATAGGACCGGCATGCATCTGGTCCATGTAATTCTGCATCGTTCGCATTCCCAGATCAATTGAATTGAACTGCGGGAACGCGCTGGCGCGATAGATTTTGTAACCGCCAAAGTTCGGATTGGAAGTCTCATCCGGGACCTTTGACCATTCGACCATTATTTTATTGTCAGGTACGGTTATCGAGGCCTTCATGTCAGGTGCGGCAGGACCCACCGGGACTCCACCGTGTTCCCATGCGTAGCGCGCAGCTTGAAGGGACTTAAGCAGTCCGCCCATGCGGAATCCGGCGTACTCTGCACCGACGATGGTAACAGCTTGACCGACATTAAGCGAATATGGTCCATTCCCTATGAAGGAGTCTCCGTCAAAGTTCGTAGTGGCCGTGTAACCTTTCGTCCAGCCATTCTCCCAAACGTTTGTAAGCGCACCAGTTTGACTCTTCAGGTCCCCATCCGGCTTGGCGGGCGATGCTTTCGGCACAAATGAAAGGACGTCCCCCGGAGTGCCTGATTGGAAGAAATTAGAATTAGGTGCAAGATTCAACTTGCTGGCGTCGCCGCTCTTGCCGCCGTCCTGATACCATTCCCCAGTGGCGATAGTATATATCGAGGATGCATCAAGCTCATTCTCTAAACCGCCGACACCAGTCTCTGACGAGGTGTACCATCCACGCTCCGAGCCAATTCCGACGGGATCGGTCCCAAAGATAGTGCTCGCGTTGGGATCTGAGTAGAGACCGAGTGTGTCTTGCTTCGCTCCGAGCCAGGTCTTGCCAATCCAGATATCAGTGTAGTAATTATAAATTGAGGTGTTGATACCCATATCGCGTTTGCCTGCCGGCACACTTGAGTTGGGCCCCGGGTAGCTGGGATAATTGGCAGGATTAACGCCAGGATAAGAAACCTGGGTGTCCCACGGATTGCCGTTTGGATCGTTATCGCCAATGTAGCCCGACATCCTGGCGTAACCCCAGGTTGAAGCGCCTCTGCCGCCAGCTGTGCTGATCATGAGCGATCCGATATCACCCGAGTGCCAGGCAAGAGCCAGGGCGTTTATCTTGTTCGTCGTGGAAGTCGGATGACCATTTGCCGTCACGTCCAACAGACCGTAGTTCTTGAATGTCACCCCGATGAGGATGAAATCATTCATGTTATTCCACGGCTGTGTGTATTGAATTGCACGGAACGTAACCCAGACGCCTAAGTTGGTCGGAAAACCAGCTTCGTAGTAAAGCTCGTAGCGGTTGGTGCCATTGGGATCCGGAGTTCCGTCCGCATTGAGCCAAATTGGACCGATCGTATAGGAATGCATGCCGAGTGTTGCCTGCCATAACGAGTCTATTCTTGACGTGTAGATCATCGTAGCATAATTGCTATCAGAACTGAGCTGCTTGGTTGGGTTGATATTTGGACTGTACTCAACCGCCTGCAAATCCTGGTTCCAGAAGTAGCTGAATGGATATCCTCCCGGCCACATGGCAGTTGGGGCACTCCACTGTCTGTCGAAGTTGCCCATTCTGACAAGGTCCCAGAGACGGTTGGGATTGTTCGCTATCTCACTATAATAGACACCGGTGGACATGGGCATGAACGAGTCCCAGAGATTACCCGCTGTCATCTCTCCTGTGTTCGGGAATATGTTATTCGGTATAGCAGGGCGTGCACTCATTGCAGCGGCGCGATCCCGAATTTTCACCTGTCCATAAGAGAGAGCTGCTACGAAGCTTATAGTCAAACCTATCAATAAAAGCTTTCGCATATTCTTATCTCCTGTAAATTTTCGTTGCAGAATGAAATATCAGAAATTGATCGATACGCCAAAGTACACCTCTCTGCCTATGTCATAAACGCTCGATCCATCTGGAAGCACTGCCCGTCCGTATAGACCCGTGGGAATGCCTTTTTGCTCCCAAAGGAGCTGGCCCGCAGTGCTGTTGTCGTAACCGATAATATTCACTCTGTTGAAGACGTTCAGCACTTCAACAAACGGTGTGAACCTCAGTCCGGCGGCCGCAAAATCGGCTTCAAACCTCAGATCGGTCCTCATGTTGTAGGGAGCCGTGCCAATTTCTCTCGAACGAGGATCGGAGGCACTGATTGGATAGAGGAAACCACTCTGGTACGTTGTGAAGCTGTTCAGGTGGAAATCTACCGGAACGGAGGCGAAGGGCCTGGGAATATCAAAATTAAGTATAAAGGTCACGCGATTGGGCCTGTTATACCCTCCGAAGCTGGAGGAGTTTGAACCAAGTATCGACTGTTCGTATCCGGCATAGTTGTTCACGTTACCGAACGGAAGACCGCCATTGTATTTCGCGCTGTCACCCGTAGTAGTGTAGAACATCGAGGTGTTCTGACCGCGCAGAGCAGTACCGCCAACGAGCGCACGTACGTAGCTGTAAGCGTAAGTCAAAACGCCTGTTAATCTCATAAAATTGCCGATCGGCAACGCGTTGCTTCGCAATGTTAATTCAATTCCACGCGCGTCCGCATTACCACCATAGAAGGTAACGTAATAAGTGGATGCAATACCGTTCCTCGGTACGACACCGTATGACATCTGGTTATAGTTGCTAATGGTCCTGTAATATGCGCTCACGTTAATTCCGAGATAATTTGACACCGCGTATTGCAGTCCCATCTCATAATTCGTTGACTTCATAGGATCCTGACTTACCAGAGAAACGTTGGGCAGAGATGTGTGGAACTGACTATAAGAGACGCCATATAGAGCCGAGAACGGGAGAGGTTGCATCGTCCTGGAAAATGAATAGTACATCGAAGCTCTGTCCGAAATCGGGTGTGATATACCTATCATCGGTTCAAACAACCATTTTACGGGAACTGTCTTAGTCCTGTTCGCGACCATATTGTTGAAGTGAATGACCTCAGGAGTCCCATTCGAGTTGACACCTCCAAAAATCTCACTATCAGGAACGAGTGTGTATGGTGCAAAGAAGTTACCGATCTCCTTCGCGCCGGCATCCCATCCATCGACACGCATACCGACATTAACTATCACGCCGGAATAGTCCATCCTATCCTGGGCGTAAAGGCCGTACTGCTTTGGATGAACGGTATAGTCTTCTACGTCGACGTAACCGCTTGGTGAGAACCTTCTCAGGTTGTGATAATTGTAAAGCTGGATGTTCACGCCAGCCGAAAGCAGATGGTGGCTGTTAACCTGGCTGTTTACATCGCCTCGTATATTGAATTGTTGAACGTCCTGGTTCTCATAGTAAACACCGGGTCTCGATAATTTGTAAGGGGCGGAAGACGGAAAAGAAGCCGCCGACGGCGTTTCATTCTGAGGGGCTACTGAGAAGTACTTTGTCAAATCGATATTGCTCACATACTGCTTGATTTGAGCCGGATCTGCAAAAGTAAGGAAATCCCCGGTTGTTACTCCGAGTGGATTTATCTGGCCACCACTCTGTATGAATCCTACCTCATCAGGGCTATCGGTATAGGATGCTTGAACTTCATAATAGGTCTTATCCGAAAGCGTATTGACCAGTTTAAGACTTCCGGCCGCGGTGCCGAGCGCATAACGTGGAACACCCTGCAAGTAAAACTTGAAGTTCTCGTTATACATACTGTTTCTCCAGCCGAGGAAATAACCCTGGTCTGAGAGGATACCGATAGCTGTCAGCTTCAAAGTTGGCTGAATAGCCCAGTCAACCGTCGCAGTGGCATTCAGGGATCGGTTGAAATCTCCAGGATACATACCGTAAGAGTTTATATACTTGGCGTCCACCATGAAGCCAAGGTCATTCGTAATCCCACCCGCCAGATTGAACTGGACATTTTCTGTGGGTTTATTGCCATACCAGTATTCGCTCGGGGTCCATGTGTATCTGGCAGCCTTTGCGGTATTCCCCGCTGCGATTAGAGAAGCCTTCTCATCCAGGTACTTTGACTCGGCAGTGGTACCGTCCGGCAGCAAACCGGTATAAACGTTCATTCCTGCCGCCTGAAGGTCCGATGCATATTTTACGGTAGCTTGGCCGGTGATTGTACCTGACCCCTGTCTCAGGGTCATGTCAACAACTCCAGCAGTTGCGGGAGAATACTTCAAACTGGACGTAGTATTTACCGAGACTTCCTGTAACGCATCCGACCCTACGTCGACAAGGTTATTGTCCTGTCTGAAGCTCAGGTTTACAGCCAGGTAATTGGTGAAAAGGCTGTTCCCAGTATTTGCCCCTTCGGATGTCTTATCCGACAGATCTATACCATCTACCACGTAAGAAGTTTCAAATCGTTTGCCACCACGAACATACCCATTATACGTACTGGGCGAGGTCGCCAGTATCTCCTTCATGTTAGCGGCTGGAAGGGTGGCAATCTGCGTGGAGGTCATGATTGACCGGCCGCTGGTTTGGGTGATATCTATCAATTTCTTCTGGGCCTCGACGACAACTTCGGGCAGACCAACTGTCGCCGGCTCGACTTTGAAGTCTTGGAATGTAGTAAGATCAGAATTGATTACCACTCCCCGGATTGTTGTCTTCGTGTAACCAACACTCGTGACAGTAACGGAGTAAGTCTCGGGTGGAACATTAAGGATGAAGTATGTTCCGTCAAGACCGACCGCCGCTCCGAGCTGAGTATTGTCGATACGCACGGTAGCTCCGGCAATTGGCTCTCCTGTTTTCGCATCTACCACCTTGCCTGTCAGTTTACCACTGCCTGCATAAGCGGTAGCCGCCATGATGCCGAAGGCCATGAACACATAAGCCATAGAAAAGCGCCTCATAAGGGTACTCCTTATTTGATGAGCTGAATGTTGATCAATATTCTTTGGGAATTTTGGATCTTCTGCCAATAATCGCATAAGACCACCCCAAAACAACCTATCACCGCCGCTCCTCACCTCCTTCTCGTTCTAGCTGAAAAACAAAATGCGTCCTTTAACCCGCGAAAATCGCCGGCATCGGATCTCTAACCTAGAATTTAGTCTTCGCCCTCGCAAGCGAACCAGGTCTAACTTACAGCTTCGCCATCTCAGTCACACAAATGTGATCGGCGAGACCTGCAGTTGCAGGTGATAAAATGGATATCAGTCCCGTGCTTTTCGAGCTAATTCCAGGGCTGTCTTTCTTACTTGTTTTGCTGCAACCAAGCGGGTTAATTCTGTTTCAATCGAATTATCTTTGGAAGTAAATATGATCATGGGAAAGGTTGGAAGGTAGGTTAAGCATGCGTCCGGGACTGCTCTAACATGACTATTCATTATCAAGGCAAGTACTTCGACGATCAACGATCGAAGTTGGGCATCTCCATCTGTTTTCTGAGGTGAACATGTGTTCCGCTAATAAAATGGCGTTTCAACAATGAAGATATTAACACATTTGTATCGCCGTGTCAATAGGTGACCCCCTTTTTGTGAACGACTTCTGGCCAATGTCCTGACTCAGAAGCGAAAAGAGGAGAGACGCCACTGGAAATCGGGATCGATATAGGGGTCGTCGTTCTCGCGCCCCGTCATTAGATCGATTTTCTTGCTAAGAAGCTCGCCGAAATTCTTGTAATAGATAAATGTCGTTTCACCCACATCCGATAAAATCATCCATTTTGACGCGGAGGTGTTCCAGAGTTCCAATAAGTCCCGGGTGTTTGCAATCTCATCCAGTACCATTTCCCGCAGCAACCGCTTGGATTCCGCCCGTCTTTCACGGTCGCCCGACTCCAGGTACGTGTGCACGCCTGCAACCCACGCCGTTGCGTTTCGCTGCGTTCTGATCCAGCATCTGAGGGCCTTTAGCCTGTCACGTTGATCCGACATGAAATGCCCGAGCTGATCCTCTTTTACTTGTCGCGCGTCGCTAATCATCGCCAGGGCGCGCTCTAACGGGGGCAGGCTGTTCCGATCTATGAAATCCACGGCTCTCCAGGCACGCTCCGGAGTCAAGAGATCAAATCCGACATCGTACCGGAGATCAACTCTGCACCGGTTGTGAGGGGTCGCGAGCAAGAACTTTTCATAGTAGGCACGGTCAGCCTCAGGAATTGCTTCTATATTCGGAACAAGCGGTCTCACTGCCAGTCTGTACCACACTCCCCAGGCGGCGAAAATCCAAATAGGAATGGGGAAAGACCGGACAGCGTTGTCCGTCAACCTCCAGACCTCTTGCGCAATGGGCGCATCCGGACCTGCCCAATCTAATGCTTTCTTCTGAAGGAAAGGCTCAAGCTCAAAATCCGCGTCTGACTCGAACGCGCGCACAAGCTCCTGATTAATGTTGAAAGGAGCGAAACTCTGCGGTGTATTGCCGCCCAGCACGCATACGTTCCTGACTCCAGCCTCTTTCATATCTCGAAGCTTCTCATGGACCAGATGCGGAAAAGGAATTCCTATCAACGGCTCGTGGTTCCAGATTATCCCGGGTGCGTAAACAATGTCCGCCTTTACGCCTTTGGCCTCAAGTTGTTTGAGGAAGACACTCTCTCCTTTGTCAAATTTATTGTGCAAAGCTGTAGTGTGCACCTGGACGTTCTCTTCATAAGTGGGATGCTTGTATGAGAGTTCCCATCCCTTCCCCTTTAACGATGAGACTTCAAGATCAAGCCCTTCTTCAAGCTTGCTGAGGATGTGGTCATGTTCCAGCCAGAATGGCTCCATGCGCAGAAGGACTCGGAAGTCCGGATTCGTCTTCCTTGCGGCATCCCGGAGAAGTTTCATGAAGCGAACTATGTTTGCGGCCGCGGCCGCTTCGATCTCCCCGCTTCCTAGCCATTCGCGGACCAAGTATCCGCCGCCGTTTCTCCCGACATAAAGCGAATTCGTATACTCGAATCCGGCGCCGCTATCGTTGGACCAGATTGACAT
>CAWEBD010000107.1:0-60098 GCA_963806435.1 uncultured Bacteroidota bacterium | reverse complement strand
AATAACCGTTCGCGCAAGGCCCGGTCGTCACTCACCGCTGCAATCTCCAGCAACGGAAACAACAGCGGCTTGCCACCCAGTTGCTCGATGCGCCGAACCAGACCGGCGGCTTGTTCACGCGGTCGCGTGATGACAATGTTCAATCCGGCGAGTGGAAGGGTGGCGGTCATAAACCCGGTTTGTCCATTAAGCGAATGTAGGGTGGGCACGTTTTGGTGCCTACGCTGTTAGCGAACACCATTACCGCGCGGGCACCAAAACGTGCCTACACCCACGCTATTACAAAGACAGCGCGGCGAGAATTTCGCCCGCGCCTTGCTTGAGCAAGTCCTGGGCAACCAGATCGCCCAGCGCTTCCGGCTGCGCAATGTCGCCGACATGCTCGGCGCGCAGCAGGCGCGAACCGTCCGGCGTGGCCACAAAACCGCGCATGCGCAACTTGCCGTTCTGCACTTCGGCAAAACCGCCCAGCGGCACCTGGCAACTGCCGGCCAGCGCGCGGCTCATGGCACGTTCCGCCAGCACGCAGGCTGCGGTATCGGCGTGATGCAGCGGCGCCAGCACCGCCAGCAGATCGGTGCGGTCGGCGCGCGTCTCGATGCCCAGCGCACCCTGCCCCACGGCGGGCAGGCTGTCTTCGCTGGAAATCACGTTGCGGATGCGGTCGCCCAGGCCCAGCCGTTTCAATCCGGCAGCGGCGAGAATGATGGCGGCGTATTGGCCTTCGTCCAGCTTGCGCAAACGGGTCTGCACGTTGCCGCGCAACGGTTCGATCTTCAAATGCGGAAAGCGTGCGCGCAACTGGCTTTCGCGGCGCAGGCTGGAAGTACCCACAACGCTGCCCGGGGGCAACGCGGCCAGATTGTCGAATTTGTTGGAGACGAAAGCATCGCGCGGATCTTCGCGTTCGCCGATGCAGGCCAGCGCAAATCCTTCCGGCAGATTCATCGGCACGTCTTTCAGCGAGTGCACGGCGATGTCGGCACTGCCGTTCTCCAGCGCAGTCTCCAGTTCTTTCACGAACAGGCCCTTGCCGCCGATCTTGGACAGGGTCACATCCAGAATCTGGTCGCCCTGCGTGGTCATGCCCAGAATGCTGACGGAAGTTTGCGGGTATAATGCGCGCAACCTGTCTCGAATATGTTCCGCTTGCCACATGGCCAACGCGCTTTCGCGCGAAGCGATCACCAGACGGGCTGGAGGAGTAAATAAAGCCTGATTCATCGGGGTTTCCTAACGATAAATAATTTGCGGTTAATGCGCGGTGCATTCTAACAGGTGCGCCGTGCTTTTGCGCCCACGACCAACTTGAAACAATGAATCTGATCTCAGTACCTGACGACATTTCCAGCAAAGATCAGCCGCTACGCGAGGACGTGCGCCTGTTGGGCCGCATTTTTGGCGACACCTTGCGCGAACAGGAAGGCGAAGAGTATTTCCAGCTGATCGAAAGCGTGCGCAAGGCTGCCGTGCGTTTCCGCAAGACGCAGGACGAGCGCGACGGCGAGACGCTTGAGCAGATGCTGGATGCGCTCTCGCCCACCGAGTCGCTGGCCGTGGTGCGCGCCTTCAGTTATTTCTCGCAGCTTGTCCAACATCGCCGAAGACCTGCATCACAACCGGCGTCATCGCGCCCAGCTCAAGGCCGGCTTTCCCGCCACCGACGGCTCGCTGAAACTGGCGCTGGACAGGCTCGCAGGCAAACAAAGCCGGACAAGAAGACGTTGCAATCGTTTCTGAACAGCGCCCTGGTATCGCCGGTGCTGACCGCGCACCCGACCGAAGTGCAGCGCAAGAGCATCCTCGACTGCCAGCTCTATATCGCCAGCGTTCTCTCCGACCGCGACCGCATCGACATGACGCCGGACGACCTCGCCGAAAACGAGGAATCGCTGTACGTGACAGTGCATGGTAGTATGCGTAAGGCCGTTTAGCTGTTCAGCGCCGCACCGACGTCGGCACGGAAGTGAAGATATCATTGCCGCTGCGCGCGACTGGAGAGGATACATATGAGCCAACCTCCGTCTAAACACATCCGCGTATTGGTGGTCGATGATGAGCCGCTTGCGCGACAGCGGCTTGTTGACCTTCTGCGAACGGACTCGCAGGTAGATGACATTCTCGAGGCCGAGGATGGAATCGTCGCAGTCGAAATGATCCACGACAAACGGCCGGACGTCGTATTTTTGGACGTACAGATGCCCGAACTAGATGGATTTGGTACACCATCGGCCGCTGGAGGAAGGAATACCGGCCGTTAGCCTAGTTCATTATTCTAATTGACACGGAGTCAGGAGTGACCGCGGCGTAGGCCTTCACTGCTTGCCTGTTATTGTTGCCGAGCTCCTTACCGTAACCGATTAAATAGATTTCCTGGGTTGAGGTGGAAATGGGCGCAATGCTGCCGCTCATTGGATCCGCATCGTTTGGGGGGCTTGTAGTCGCTTTGAAGCTTCCGTCATCGTTTCCCGTGTCAATCGCCGAGAGGGCAAAATTCTTGAAGTTATCTGCCCCTCCCGCCATGCTAACCGGTTTCCTGTAATATTCTTGGGCGACTGTCGCGAGCCTCTCAAGGTCACTTACAATCTGATCCCGGTTCGAGCTCTGAGTATTGCTGCGGAACATCGTTAACCCTACCAAGATCGCTATTCCTACTACTATTACCCCGAGGACAATAAGCAGTAATTGTTGCTGTCCCAATGTGCTACTCCTTCAAATTTCTTTAAACAGTTATTGCAAAAACGCAGCAGAATTTCTTATTGGGAGGCTCTCTCTGATTTACGATATGGAAGATAACCCAGAAGAGGGGTCAATTGCAATAGCAGGCTGCTTTTCAGGATCCGCCGACGAATTTTCCCGCAGTCCGCGTGGGGGAAAAACGGGTTAGCTTACAGGTTTGACCGGAGAGGTATTCAAATCCCCTTCATCCCTAACGAAGTCCAAACATGAGCACGGAATGTTCCGCCCAGTTCAAGACCGGGGTGAAATAAAGCATCAGGGCGATATTCGGCACCATCAGAAGCGTCATGAGCAGGTTTGTGCCGAAACCGAATTCAACACGCGATTCGTCTGCCGGCTGGACAAGATACATATTGCGGACAACCTTCACGTAGTAGTAAAGTGAAACGACGCTGTTCAGCACTCCAACTATCGCGAGCCAGATGTAATTGGTTTTGATGAGTGCCGCGAAAAGATACAGTTTCCCGATGAATCCAAATGTCGGAGGTATTCCGGTAAGCGAGAAGAGGAATACGGTAAGCGCAAAAGCGGCATAAGGTGACCTGTAGCCGAGCCCGGAATATCCCTCGATGTCTTCAGTGTGATACTTGTTAGCGACGAGCATCACGATATAGAAGGCTCCGAGATTCATCAGCAGGTATGCGACGAAATACATCAGCATTGCCGAGATTCCCTGGTCGGTCAGCGTGACAAATCCCATAAGTATATATCCCGCTTGCGCGATGCTTGAGTAGGCGAGCAGGCGCTTTATATTCGATTGCCAGAGCGCCACAAGGTTACCTACGGTCATGGTCAATACGGACAGGACTGCGATAATGTCTGTCCAGTTGAATCCATGAAATATTCCCCACATCCCTGCCATGGCCGGCTGGGCCGCCACGTCGATGAATCCAATCTTGAAAAATCTGATAAGCATTGCAAATCCTGCCGCTTTCGAGGTGACGGAAAGGAATGCAGTGACTGTCACCGGAGCTCCTTCGTAAACGTCAGGAGTCCAGAAATGAAATGGCACAGCGCTGATCTTATATCCAAGGCCCGCAAGCATGAGTACAACCGCTATAAGGATGGTCACCTGCGGCAGCGCACCCGACGAGACCGCTTGATTAAAAGCATAGATGTTCAGCTCGCCTGTCAGGCCGTAAAGGATCGAAATACCGTAGAGCATAAGGCCGGATGAGAACGCGCCGTAAATGACGTACTTCAGGGAAGCCTCGTCGGCACGCGGGTTCTCCTTCGTGAAGCCCGATAGAATGTACGACGAAATACTGACGAGCTCCAGAGAGAGGTACATCATAAGAAAATTCGACGAACCCGCCATGAAGAACGCGCCGATCGTCAGAGATATTATCAGGCTGTAATATTCTGCGTACTTCGTAGATACCGCTTCGAGCTCCACGCTTTGCATCGAGAAGATGGTTATAAGGATGCCCGTCACGAGGAATATGACCTTGAAGAACAAGCTGAACGGATCCACGGCGTACATGCCGCTGAAAACCAGCTCGTCCATCCCGATCTGTTGAAAGACAAACACGCCCGCGAGAACAAATCCGAGCAGAGCCATATAGGCCGGCAGATACTTGCTCCTTCCACGGCTCACGAGCGAGGTCAGCAGAGTCAGGATGAAGAATACTGAGAGCACGGCCTCCGGTATGACGTAGCCGAAACTTTGATATATGGTCTGTGCCATAATTAAATTCTCAATTCTTAATTTTGAATTTCAAATTGACGTCAGATCTTGATTGACAATCAATTCAAAATTTAGAATTCAACATTTATAATTTCTTACTACTTCAGCGCCGTCATTCCCGTACCGACCTTGTGGACGAAGTCGACGAGGTGGTTCAGCGTGGCGCTCATCGGATGAAGCATTATCGACGGAAACACGCCCAGCACGATGACCACAATCAACAGAGGAACGAGCGCAACCAGCTCTCTCCCGTTGACGTCGGGGAGGCTCTTCCACTTTTCAGGGAGTTGTCCGAGGAACACGCGCTGCAAAGTCCAGAGCATATACCCTGCGGTCAGAACTATACCGACGCTTGAGAAGATCGCGACCCAGCGGAACGCCTGGAACGCACCAAGATAAGAAAGGAGTTCGCTGATGAACTCGCTAAGACCCGGAAGTCCGATAGCCGCGAAGAATGCGACCGTCATGATGCCTGTATATACGGGCATCTGGTTGGCGAGTCCGCCAAAATCATTGACGCCTCTCGTGTGTGCGCGGTCGTAGATTACGCCGACTATGAGGAAGAGCATCGCCGTGACTATACCGTGGTTGAACATCTGAAGCACGCCGCCTGCCATGCCCTGCGTATTAAGCGCAGCAATACCAAGCAGGACAACACCCATATGACTGATGCTGGAATACGCGATCAGCTTTTTGAAGTCCGTCTGCGCCATCGCGCACAAGGCACCATAGACGATGTTGATGAAGCCGAGTATCGCCAGCGGGTAGGCAAATTTCAAGATGGCATCCGGGAATATCGGGAAACTGACCCTCAGTAAACCATAGGTTCCCATTTTCAGCAACACACCCGCCAGAATAACGCTTATAGCGGTGGGAGCTTCGACGTGGGCATCCGGCAGCCAGGTGTGGAACGGGAAGATCGGCACTTTGATGGCGAATCCAATAAACAACGCTATGAATGCCACATAACGCCAATACGTTCCGATTCCGGCAAGGAGCGAATTCGGATCGAAATTCTGGGGATTCATCATCGCGAGCATGTCGAACGTATGCATCATCTGCCCCGTCGCGGGATCTTTAATGCTTACGCTGAAATAAAGCGCCAGCATCGCGAGGAGAATCAGAACGGAGCCGAACAATGTGTAGAGGAAGAATTTTATGGCGGCATATTCTCGCCTGGGACCGCCCCAGATACCGATGAGGAAGTACATCGGAAGAAGCATCAATTCCCAGAAGACGTAAAACAGGAACATGTCCAGCGCGACGAACACGCCCATCATGCCTGTATCGAGCAGGAGATAGAGCGCGAAATATCCTTTATGCGCCTTATTGATGTTCCATGATGCGATCACTCCGACGAAGGAGATGAGGGATGTGAGGACCACCATCGGGATGCTTAGGCCGTCGATGCCGACGAAGTAGTCGATCGCCACGTGGCCGAACCATGCCACCCCGGGGAGGTCGATCCACCTTGCCTTCTCGACGAACTGGAATCCGTTCGGGTCGTTAATACCGGTAAGCCCGGGTTGGAAGTTGATCCAAATGACGGCTGCGACGACCAGCTGAAGCACTGTTGCCGCGAGCGCAGTCCATTTCATCGCATTTGAATTACCTCTTGGAATGAGCAACACGACGATCATTCCTATGACAGGCAAAAATGTTATCCAGGTCAGATACCCAATTCCAAGGAATTGATACTGCATTATTCCTCCAACAATAATATGTCTAAATTCACAATTCTCAACTGTAACTTTTCAATTTTCAATGAAACAAAAACGCTTCGAAACACTCACTTCCAAATTCAGAATTAAGAATTCAAAATTGAGAATTCATAACTCAGAATTGTCTGAACACATAGAATATTATGATCACTCCGAGGAGGGCAAAGACGATATAAGTCTGAACCCTTCCCGTCTGAATCTTCCTTGCGCCTCGTCCGAGAAGGCCGGTGAACCAGGCGGTGAAATTCACGAGACCGTCGACAACATAGTGATCAAACTTTCCGCTGAGCGTGGACCATAACCGCGTCACCGAAGCGGCGCCGTTGACGGCTCCGTCGATCACATGCCCGTCGAACCAGGCCAACGATCTGCTAAGGAGCAGCGTACCGGCGACCGCCGTCGCGCCGTACAGCTCGTCGAAATACCATTTGTTATATAGAAAAGTGTGTAGAGGTTTGACGCGCTGTTTCAATTTCTCAGCGTCTATCATCTTCCAGTCATATATTACGAATGCGGTTAGAATCCCACTCAATGCCAGTATAAGGGAGACTCCGAGCGCGATAAAGTGAATTTTCTCGAGCTCCATCTCGTACGCGTTTGTGTAAACCGCCGTTTCGCCCGCTCCGGAGACACCGGCTTCGGCGGGAGCGTTCTCGACCAGCTTTATCTTGAGAAAATCCCAGCTGTACTTCTGGTAGCCCGGAACCACGGATTCGGGTTTTGTCACCGACTCGAGGAGCCACCCTTTGTCGGGGTTCATCGGGTTGAAACTGTAAAAGACGAAGATGGAGAGCGCTGCAAGCACGATCAGCGGTATCGTCATAACCTTCGGTGATTCCTTGGCGTGTTCATACTTGTGATGGTCGCGCGGCTCGCCGTGGAAGGTCATTATGATCAGCCTGAACATATACATTGCCGTAAGGAACACAACGGAGTATCCTATTATCGGGATAAGGTAATTCCCCGTGAGAATGCCGTAGGCCAGCGAACCAGCGAGTATGCTGTCCTTGCTCAGGAAACCGGAGGTAAGGGGTATGCCGGCGATCGAGAGGCTGAATATTACAAAGGCTGTGTAAGTAATCGGCATCTTCTTCCGGAGGCCGCCCATCTGGCGCATGTCCTGTTCGTGATGCATCGCGTAGATAACCGAGCCGGAGGCGAGAAATAGACCAGCTTTAAAGGCGGCATGCGTCACGAGGTGGAAGAATCCGGCGGAGTAGGCGTCGACACCGAGCGCCATGACCATGTATCCCAATTGACTCACGGTAGAATATGCCAGGACCTTCTTGATGTCGTTCTGGGTGACCGCTATGGTCGCGCTGATGAAAGCCGTTATGCCTCCGACGTAAGCGATTACGGTCAGCGCCTCCGCGGTAAGCATCGGAAATACACGTGCGATCAGGTAGACTCCGGCAGCGACCATGGTGGCCGCGTGGATCAGCGCGCTCACCGGCGTCGGTCCTTCCATAGCGTCTGGGAGCCAGACGTGCAGCGGGAACTGAGCCGACTTGCCGACCGCTCCGCAGAAAATCAGGATTCCGGCCGCGGTAAGCAGGGAGCCAGAAAGCTGTCCCTGGGAGATGCCGCTGAATATGCCGGTGAAAAGAAACGTGTGAAGCTGGGTGAAGACGATCATTATTCCTATGAAGAAACCGACGTCCCCGATCCTGTTGACGATGAACGCCTTCTTCCCGGCGTCGCTCGCGGACTTCTTTTCATACCAGTGACCGATCAACAAATAAGAGCTGATCCCGACGAGCTCCCAAAAAACGTACATCATCAGATAGATTGTTCGAGAGCACGATCCCGAGCATGGAGAAACTGAACAGTCCGAGATACGCGTAATAGCGCGAGTACCTGACGTCTCCTTCCATATATGCGAGAGAGAACAAATGGACCAGCGAGCTGATCAGGGTAACGACGACCAGCATGATCGCGGCGATATTATCGATCGCGATTCCGAGGTCTATAGTGAAGCCCGGGTGACCGATTACCGCCCCGAGATCGAGCCATCGGAATGTAAAGTCTATGCTCGGTGCTGCGACGAAGAACACCTTCTGAACCATTATATAGATCGAGATTGCGAGCGCGGCGAAGAGTATGCCCGTCTCGACCAGGTCCTGGCGGGGTATTCGCTTGCCGAAGAAAATCAGCAGGGCGAACCCGACGAGCGGAAGGAACAAGACCCCGAAAGCCAGGTAAATCAGCGTGGTATCAATTGGAGACATTTTTCAGGTTCTCAATTTTTACTTTTGAATTTCGTTTGCTTTGCTACGGTAATTAAGAATTCAAAATTCAACATTTAGAATTCCAATTCTAGTTTTTCAGTTTATTGACTTCATCAACGTTGACGGTATTGAGCTGCTGGAAGATATTAAGCACGATCGCAAGGAGAACCGCAGCCTCCGCGGCGGCTAATATGATAACGAACACGGCGACAACCTGTCCGCTGAGATTCATCATACCGAAGCGCGTAAAGGCGATGAAGTTTATGTTCGCGGCGTTGAGTATGAGCTCTATACCCATGAGAACCATTATCGCGTTCTTTCTGGTCATCACTCCGTATATACCCAATGAAAAGAGTATCGCGCTTACTACCAGGAAATGCGTCAGCCCGACATGAAGTGTCATTGTTATGCTCTCCTTCCCTTCTCACGGCGCGCAATGATCACCGCCCCAACCAGCGCCACAAGAAGAAGGATCGACGCAAGCTCGAACGGTAAAACAAAATTGGTCATTAAGAGCGCACCAATCGGGCGCGCCGTGTCTTCGTACGGCGAAAGATTTGTCGAAGGCCATTTGGTGGTTGTCAGGACCCCGATGAGGGTTCCCGCGATCACTCCCGCGACGACGACTGCGGGGACGATACTCAAGATTCCCCGCTTCATTTCGACCTTGTACGCGCGTGTCGTAAGCATTATACCGAAGACGATCAGCACGAGTATTCCTCCGACATAAAGGAGGATCTGCGTTATCGCGATGAAATCCGCGGCAAGGAGAACATAGAGCGCCGCGACTCCGAAGAACGCGAAGAGCAGCGAAAAGGCGGCGTAAACTATATTTCTTGAGAAGACGACGCCGACCGCGCTCACGATCGTCAGCAGTGCGAACCCGTAGAAAATTACATCGTACCAGTTCATTAAGAAATTCTCAATTTTGAATTTTGAATTTTGAATTTATGATCCGGCATTCACACACATCATCGCTGCTACACATTGCCGGGCTTACCTTCATCCTGCTTGTCCGCTTGCGGCTTACCTTCCGAACTTCCTGTCTTTTCAACTTCTTTCTTCTCCGTCGTCTCAGGCGATGATTCGGGTTGTGTAACCAGAGCCTCCTGAGTGATCGGAGCAGCTTGTGTCGCCGGAGCGGGTTTCGTTGCCGTTTGTGCCGGAGCGGAAGGCGGGTTTTGAGCCGTTTGCGCGGCTTTCTGAGCGGCAGCAACCGCAGCTGCGGCGGCTTTCTTCGCCGCGGCCTCACGCTCCGCGGCCTTCGCCTGCTCCACCTTCGACTCGACTTCCTCCGGCGACAGGGTTATGAAACTGTAGTTCAGGTTGCTCCTGTCGTACTCCGAAAACTCATAAACATCCGTCATGTAAATGCACTCCGTCGGACATGGCGGCACGCATAATCCGCAGTAGCAGCACTTCGCGAAATCTATATCAAACTTTGTAACCCACAACCGCTTCTTCTGGCCGGTCGATGTCATTCCCAGGTCTTCCGTCGGGAGCGATTTCGCGGTTTCGACGGTTATGCAGTCGACCGGGCAAGCCATGGCGCATTGGTTGCAGCCGATGCAGTCGTCCATGTTCACGTATAGCCTGTTGCGTCCGCGTTCCGGGATCGGCATCCTCGCATCCGGATACTGAATAGTCACGGCGGGAGTGAACAGATGCTTCATCGTGATTTTCATCCCGATGAGAATCGTCCAGAACCCTTTGCCTATGTTCTTGAAATATGTATTTACCGAACTCATCTGATTTTCTCCATTTACCCGCGAAGCACTACCCAGAGACCGACGGCGAATATATTCAGAAGCGCGAACGGAGTGAGTATCTTCCAGCTAAGGTACATAAGCTGATCGACGCGGAATCTCGGCAGTGTCCAGCGAAGCCATATCTGGATGAAGACGAGGACCATCCCCTTGCTTATCAGCCAGAAAGCGCCCCAGATGGGCCCGGAGAGGTACGCGCCGAACGGGCTATTCCACCCGCCGAAGAAGAGTACCGAGGCGACCGCGGCCACGACAAACATATTTGCGTATTCAGCCAGGTAGAAAAACGCGAACCTCATACCGCTGTATTCGGTGTGGTATCCGGCGACCAGTTCAGACTCCGCCTCCGGTATATCGAACGGCGCGCGGTTCGTCTCGGCAAGCGACGCTATGAAGTAGATTATGAAAGTGATGAAGAGGAACGGAAATTTTCCGAACACGAACCAGTTCCAGAACCAGCCGCTCTGCGCGGCACAGACATCGTTAAGGTTGAAGCTCCCCACGACCATCACAACGGCAAGTATCGGCAAGGGAGGAAGGTATCTCATAACTGACAAGTTGGGCCGCGGTTCTCATCGCCCCCAGAAGCGACCACTTGTTATTCGACGACCAGCCGGCCATCAGGATCCCGAGGACAACAATGGCGCTGACCGCCACGATGTAGAAAATTCCCAGGTTGATGTCTGATCCGATATATGCGGGGCTGAACGGAATCGCGGCGTAAGCGGCGTAAGATCCCACAAAGACGAGCGCCGGGGCAAGCAGATAAAGGACCTTGTCGGCCGCAGTAGGAATAATATCCTCTTTCTGAAGGAGCTTCGTTACGTCGGCAAGTGGCTGTGCCCATCCGTGCCACCCTCCGGTGCGCATCGGGCCCAGCCTGTCCTGCATGTGAGCCGATATCTTAAGCTCGAGCCACATCGTTACCAGCGCGTACGGCATGATGTAAACGAGCGGGAGAATGCTCGAGACAAGGCTCCCCCAGAAACCGGTGCCCAGATAATATGTTATAAAATTATGCATTGTCAGAAATTCTCAATTCTCAATTCTTAATTCTGAATTCAACATTTAAAATTCAAAATTCCCCGCCTCATCGGTCCACGTCTCCCAACACGATGTCAACGCTTCCGATGATCGCTATCATGTCTGCGATCAGGTAGCCGCGTGATATCTCGGGAAGGACACTTAAGTTGACGAACGATGGGGCGCGACCCTTGACCCTGAACGGCTTCTGGCCGCCGTCGCTGATGATATAATATCCGAGCTCGCCGCGAGGTGTCTCGCTCCGTACATAGACTTCTCCGGCAGGCGGGCGGACTCTCTTCGGAATAGCAGACTGGACATCGCCCTCCGGAATGGTGTCGAGCGCCTGCTCGATTATCCTCAGGCTCTGCTCCATCTCCCACACCCTGACCATGTAACGGTCCCAGCAGTCGCCGAGTGTCCCATTTTCGCCGGTGCCGACAACAATGTCCCAGTCGAACTTGTGATAGACCGAATAAGGATCGTCCTTGCGAAGGTCCCATTTGACGCCGGAGCCGCGGAGGCTCGGTCCACTTATGCCGTAGTTGATTGCGATATCGGCGGGGAGCACTCCGACGTTGCCCGTGCGCTTCACGAAAATCTCATTGTAGCTCAGCAGATCGTTGAGCTCTTTTATTGTGGGCCGGAAATGTTTGATGAACGCCTTGGCCTTCTCGATGAAGCCGGGAGGAAGGTCGTGCGAGAGGCCGCCGGGCCACATATAGTTGTAAAGAAGCCGTGCCCCGCAGGTCATCTCAAAAAGATCGAGTATCATTTCGCGGTCGCGGAAGCAGTAGAGGAACGGAGTGAAAGCGCCGATGTCGAGCCCGTAAGTGCCGATAGCTACAAGGTGACTGGCGATTCGCTGAAACTCGGCCATGATTACGCGGATGTACTCGACCCGCTCAGGTACCTGGATATTAAGAAGTTTTTCCACCCCCAGAACGTAAGCGTGGTCGTTGTTCATCGAGGCGAGATAATCCATGCGGTCGCAGTACGGGACTATTTGCTGATAATTCAACGCCTCGGCGTGTTTCTCGAAGCACCTGTGCAAATAGCCGATATGCGGGACGGCATCTACGACAACTTCTCCGTCAACTACCAGCTCGACGCGAAGCACACCATGTGTAGAAGGATGCTGCGGCCCCATATTAAGGACCATTTCTTCGGTGCGCAGCTCAGCCATTTATTCCTCTGTAATTTTCTATTATGAAATCTTTTCCTAGCTGTTCGCTCGGGGGATTAATCCCGGTGTCCCGGGACATCTACGATTTGATCACGCGTGCCAACCGCTGCCACTTCCCGAACGGGATGTTCGGGAAGCCGAACATCACTAAATGTGCATCTTGATCGGCTCAGTACGGCACTTTGAATCCGCGATAGTACTCCTGAACTTTATAATCCTTTCTCAGCGGATAGCCTTCCCAGTCATCGGGAAGTAAAATTCTGCGCATATCGGGATGATCATGGAACACTATACCGAACAAATCGAAAACCTCCCGTTCGTGCCAGTTTGCCGTCTTCCAAATAGGTTCGACGGAGGGCATCTCGGGTTTCTCCTTCGGTACTTTTACCTTAATGACGATCCTGTGTCTCTTCTCCATCGAATATATGTGATACACAACGCCGAGGTTCCCGTCGTTGAAATCAACTCCGGAAAGCGACATCAGGTAATCAAATTTCAGGTCGGGATCCGCGGAAATGAATTGCGAGATTTCCCGTATCAATTCCGGCCGCACGACTATATAAGGTTCTGTCACGGCGTCGGGCTTGAACTCCACCACCGCATCCGGAAATTGACTCTTGATCTTATCGTGAATTTCGTTCGCGTTCATATCGTTATGCCGCTTCGGTCTTTCCCAGCAAGGGAACTACCCCTTCCTGGTTCTTCTTCACCCTGCTCTCGCGCCGGATCTTCTCCTGAAGCCTCATCAAACCCTCCAGCAATGCTTCAGGTCTCGGCGGGCAGCCGGGCACGTAAACATCGACCGGAATTACCCTGTCGACTCCTTTAAGGACGTGATAACCATACTCCCAGTACGGGCCGCCGCTGTTCGAGCACGAACCCATGGAGATTACATAGCGGGGCTCGGCCATCTGCTCATATAGCCTCTTTATACGAGTTGCCATCTTGAGTGTAACCGTTCCCGATACGATGATGACGTCCGCCTGGCGGGGGGTGGCGCGCGGAATAACTCCGAAGCGCATCATATCGAAGTGTGACGCCGACGCGGCCATCATCTCAATGGCGCAGCATGCCAGGCCGAAATGCATTTGCCATAGCGACGAGAGCCGTGCCCAGTTGAGGAGGTTATCTAAAGAAGTGATGACTATGTTTCCGTCTTCGAACTGCTTATCGAGTAATCCCATTATTTAGCCTCGGTGTTGGCGATATGAGCCTGTCCTGCTTCGCCGGCTTCGGCGAGGCGGCTCTCCGACATTTTACTGCGCACATATTCGATGTAGCGCGGACGCGGCTTGTCCCAATCCAGATCGCCTTTCACCCAGACATATATGTAACCCGCAACCAGGATCGCGAGAAAGATCATCATCTCAATGAAAGCAAACATTCCGAGCTTCTGGTAAACAAGCGCCCACGGAAAAAGGAAGACAACTTCGACGTCGAAAATGAGAAAGATCAGTGCGATCACATAGAATCTCACATTGAACTTAACCCATGAGTCCCCTATCGGCTCTTCACCACACTCGTACGTACTCAGTTTCTCGTCATTGGGACGGCTCGGTCTCAGCAATCGTGCCCCGAACATCCCCCCGACGACGAACATCGCCGCGACGATGAAGAACAGAAGTATTATTCCAAATTGGGAAAGCATCCGTCCTTAGCTCCCTTTGCGAGCAACGGATACCAGGTTATCTATAACTGATCTGACCGGCATTTGCAGCTCCAAAAAATTTTCGCGTTAAATTTAAGGGTCAGTCGCTCTAAAATCAAGAATCGACAGACAACTTGCGGGCAATAAAAGTTCCTCGGATAAGTCGAGGAGCCGTTTCTTCTCAGCGGGTCCTCTTCCAGTTTTCAATAACTTTTATCGCCGCTCACTGAATATGCATCTATCGTGCCGCGTGAATCACGCCTTTTTCAAGCTGGAAATAAACATATTCCGTTTACCGTGCGGTGAAATGCCCCCTGGCGCCAGAAAATGCAGCGATCAGTGCCGTGCACGGGAGCAAACGATAGCTTAAGGATTACTCATGATGCTGCATGGCAAACCCAATTGGGATTCTCTTGCCGCCACGTGTTCTGAGTTTGGGGGGACCGCCACAACTTCTAGTCTGCGAGTTCATTCCTCCATTCAACAAAGGATACTCCCTCAAAGGAGCAATCCCGCCTTCCCGGCAAGTCACTGAGACCTGATATCAACAGATGCCGGGACACGCGCCCGTCGTGCCGTTGGCTCGATCTGTCGACACGGGGCGCGACTGCTAATCTCCCCTCTAGCAGCAATCCCGCCATCATAGCAAGGCACTGAGACCTGACATCAACAGATGGCGGGACACGCGCCCGTCGTGCCGTTGGCTCGATCTGTCGACACGGGGCGCGACTGCTAATCTCCCCTCTAGCAGCAATCCCGCCATCATAGCAAGGCACTGAGACCTGACATCAACAGATGGCGGGACACGCGCCCGTCGTGCCGCTGGCTCGATCTGTCGACACGGGGCGCGACTGTTAATCTCCCCTCCAGCAGCAATCCCGCCATCATAGCAACTCACTGAGACCTGACATCAACAGATGGCGGGAAACCCGCCGTCGTGCCGTTGGCTCGATCTGTCGACATGGGGCGCGACAGGGTCCGGTCAGTGCAATCACTTCTCCATTCAACAAAGGATACTCCCTCATAGGAGCAATCCCGCCTTCCCGGCAAGTCACTCATATCTGTCATGACCAGACGGCGGGACACGCGCCCGTCGTGCCGCTGGCTCGATCTGTCGACACGGGGCGCGATAGGCTCCGGTCAGTGGAATCACTTCTCCATTCAACGAAGGATACTCCCTCAAAGGAGCAATCCCGCCTTCCCGGCAAGTCACTCATATCTGTCATGACGAGACGGCGGGACAATCCACGCGCCCGTCGTGCCGCTGGCTCGATCTGTCGACACGGGGCGCGACAAGCATACGTACGGTTGACACGCTCCTCAATTCAAGCAAGGTTCTTCCGCCAAGGGAGCGATCCCGCCTTCCCGGCAAGTGACTCATATCTGTCATGACGAGACGGCGGGACAATCCACGCGCCCGTCGTGCCGTTGGCTCGATCTGTCGACACCGGGCGCGATAGGGTCCGGTCAGTGGAATCACTTCTCCATTCAACAAAGGATACTCCCTCAAAGGAGCAATCCCGCCTTCCCGGCAAGTCACTCATATCTGTCATGACGAGACGGCGGGACAACCGCGCCCGTCGTGCCGCTGGCTCGATCTGTCGACACGGGGCGCGACAAGCATACGTACGGTTGACACGCTCCTCAATTCAAGCAAGGTTCTTCCGCCAAGGGAGCGATCCCGCCTTCCCGGCAAGTGACTCATATCTGTCATGACGAGACGGCGGGACACGCGCCCGTCGTGCCGTTGGCTCGATCTGTCGACACGGGGCGCGATAGGGTCCGGTCAGTGGAATCACTTCTCCATTCAACAAAGGATACTCCCTCAAAGGAGCAATCCCGCCTTCCCGGCAAGTCACTCATATCTGTCATGACGAGACGGCGGGACACGCGCCCGTCGTGCCGCTGGCTCGATCTGTCGACACGGGGCGCGATAGGCTCCGGTCAGTGGAATCACTTCTCCATTCAACGAAGGATACTCCCTCAAAGGAGCAATCCCGCCTTCCCGGCAAGTCACTCATATCTGTCATGACGAGACGGCGGGACAACCGCGCCCGTCGTGCCGCTGGCTCGATCTGTCGACACGGGGCGCGACAAGCATACGTACGGTTGACACGCTCCTCAATTCAAGCAAGGTTCTTCCGCCAAGGGAGCGATCCCGCCTTCCCGGCAAGTGACTCATATCTGTCATGACGAGACGGCGGGACAATCCACGCGCCCGTCGTGCCGTTGGCTCGATCTGTCGACACGGGGCGCGACTGCTAATCTCCCCTCTAGCAGCAATCCCGCCATCATAGCAAGGCACTGAGACCTGACATCAACAGATGGCGGGACACGCGCCCGTCGTGCCGCTGGCTCGATCTGTCGACACGGGGCGCGACTGTTAATCTCCCCTCCAGCAGCAATCCCGCCATCATAGCAACTCACTGAGACCTGACATCAACAGATGGCGGGAAACCCGCCCGTCGTGCCGCTGGCTCGATCTGTCGACACGGGGCGCGACAAGCATACGTACGGTTGACACGCTCCTCAATTCAAGCAAGGTTCTTCCGCCAAGGGAGCGATCCCGCCTTCCCGGCAAGTGACTCATATCTGTCATGACGAGACGGCGGGACAATCCACGCGCCCGTCGTGCCGCTGGCTCGATCTGTCGACACGGGGCGCGACAAGCATACGTACGGTTGACACGCTCCTCAATTCAAGCAAGGTTCTTCCGCCAAGGGAGCGATCCCGCCTTCCCGGCAAGTGACTCATATCTGTCATGACGAGACGGCGGGACAATCCACGCGCCCGTCGTGCCGTTGGCTCGATCTGTCGACACCGGGCGCGATAGGGTCCGGTCAGTGGAATCACTTCTCCATTCAACAAAGGATACTCCCTCAAAGGAGCAATCCCGCCTTCCCGGCAAGTCACTCATATCTGTCATGACGAGACGGCGGGACACGCGCCCGTCGTGCCGTTGGCTCGATCTGTCGACACCGGGCGCGATAGGGTCCGGTCAGTGGAATCACTTCTCCATTCAACAAAGGATACTCCCTCAAAGGAGCAATCCCGCCTTCCCGGCAAGTCACTCATATCTGTCATGACGAGACGGCGGGACAGTCCGCGCGCCGCGCGACGGGGCGCGACCCTTGACTCAGCGTGACGAATGATGAGCTGTAGTCGACGTTTCAATCCACGCGCCCGCACGGGGCGCGACTCAAACAAATTCTACCTCTCGACATTCAGTCAATGTTTCAATCCACGCGCCCGCACGGGGCGCGACATATACATTACATCAAAAAAGATTTATGCGAAATGTTTCAATCCACGCGCCCGCACGGGGCGCGACTTAATGATACCGGTTCGGCAGGCGATAACTGTTATGTTTCAATCCACGCGCCCGCACGGGGCGCGACCATGGCGGTTATCCGCACATACGTCCATATAAGCGGTTTCAATCCACGCGCCCGCACGGGGCGCGACTGTTCCAACAACGCATATTCCGAGCGGTCTTAGTGTTTCAATCCACGCGCCCGCACGGGGCGCGACCGGGTAACGGTAGGTCAAAAGGACGAGGTGCAGCAGTGTTTCAATCCACGCGCCCGCACGGGGCGCGACTTATCGGAAACCTTTGCCTCGTTGCGGAGGAATGTGTTTCAATCCACGCGCCCGCACGGGGCGCGACCGGTCAATTGTCGAGGATCCTTGTCGAGGTGACGGGTTTCAATCCACGCGCCCGCACGGGGCGCGACTGTTTGACAAGGCTGCCAACAGTCTTTCGAAGAGGTTTCAATCCACGCGCCCGCACGGGGCGCGACGCCGCCGACACAACGAGTGCGATATTATATTGCAACGTTTCAATCCACGCGCCCGCACGGGGCGCGACCGATTCAGCTCATGCACTTGCCGGTAAACAGGTTCTGTTTCAATCCACGCGCCCGCACGGGGCGCGACTCGGCATTAGAGCAATTTCATGACAACATAACCCTGTTTCAATCCACGCGCCCGCACGGGGCGCGACTTCACGATACATTTGCAACAATTTCAGTACATTGCAGTTTCAATCCACGCGCCCGCACGGGGCGCGACCGAGCCCGGACGTATGGCGTATTCGCACCGGACATTGTTTCAATCCACGCGCCCGCACGGGGCGCGACGGACAGTTTACGTGGCGCATGAATTGTACATCCGAGTGTTTCAATCCACGCGCCCGCACGGGGCGCGACAAAATTTGATCAATGTAAACCAGTTTGCAAAATATGTTTCAATCCACGCGCCCGCACGGGGCGCGACTAACAACTAACTAACTTCGTCCGACGGATACGGGCGCGTTTCAATCCACGCGCCCGCACGGGGCGCGACCGGATTCTATCAAGCTCAAGAACTTCCATATGTGTTTCAATCCACGCGCCCGCACGGGGCGCGACCTTTGATTACTGTAACATCAATTGCAATGATGCCGGTTTCAATCCACGCGCCCGCACGGGGCGCGACGTCAAGGTTGACATATTGGATGACGATACTTAGAAGTGTTTCAATCCACGCGCCCGCACGGGGCGCGACAACAATATTCGCCATGCCATTATTAAGCATGATAACGTTTCAATCCACGCGCCCGCACGGGGCGCGACCGATGCCACTTTGTGATATGGAATTTGATCGACGTGTTTCAATCCACGCGCCCGCACGGGGCGCGACCTTCTTTGAAGACTTAAACGCTCATTCTATTTTGTTTCAATCCACGCGCCCGCACGGGGCGCGACCCTCCATGCTTCGACACAAAAAACCCGACTCTGTATGTTTCAATCCACGCGCCCGCACGGGGCGCGACCTGAGGAGAAAGGGCGTCGCCGTCGAATTGAACAGGTTTCAATCCACGCGCCCGCACGGGGCGCGACTTGAGCGGCGGCCTCCCTTCGGACTTCATCGAACCGTTTCAATCCACGCGCCCGCACGGGGCGCGACAATATGCGAGTCCATTTGCTGAGTCTGCGATCTGGGTTTCAATCCACGCGCCCGCACGGGGCGCGACCGCACTTGATACCGCGCATTGCAACTAATGTGGTGCGTTTCAATCCACGCGCCCGCACGGGGCGCGACGAAATATGTCGGATGCTGAGGTATTGAAGTTCGGGTTTCAATCCACGCGCCCGCACGGGGCGCGACTTAGCATCTCCACGGCGTGCTGATTCTTCCAACTTGTTTCAATCCACGCGCCCGCACGGGGCGCGACAGCGCGTGGGCTACACCTCCCACAGCATCGACGTAGTTTCAATCCACGCGCCCGCACGGGGCGCGACCCGCGATAACTCCTTCATATTCAGCCATGCTATCGTTTCAATCCACGCGCCCGCACGGGGCGCGACGGTGCATATACACAGTCAATGTATTATGTAAAACTTGTTTCAATCCACGCGCCCGCACGGGGCGCGACCAATACAAATTCTGCCTCTCGACATTCAGTCAATGTTTCAATCCACGCGCCCGCACGGGGCGCGACCGAACCGGACGTATGGCGTATTCCACACGGACATTGTTTCAATCCACGCGCCCGCACGGGGCGCGACTTCGAACACTCTCCGATATGCCGATGAATATTGACGTTTCAATCCACGCGCCCGCACGGGGCGCGACTTTATCCGCCGTCATTATAACGGCTCGAATAAACCTTGTTTCAATCCACGCGCCCGCACGGGGCGCGACAATTGATGTTACAGTAATTAAAGCAACTAAAGCGGAGTTTCAATCCACGCGCCCGCACGGGGCGCGACATTTTTGCAATTGTGATTCTTGTTGTGGTAGTTCTTGGTTTCAATCCACGCGCCCGCACGGGGCGCGACTGCAATACAAAAAGCGCAAGCAAATTTTAATGCATTGTTTCAATCCACGCGCCCGCACGGGGCGCGACTCTCAGATAATGTTGGTACGATCTACTCCGACGGGTTTCAATCCACGCGCCCGCACGGGGCGCGACAACAACTAACTAATTTCGTCCGCCGAATATGGGCGCGTTTCAATCCACGCGCCCGCACGGGGCGCGACACGGGAATAAAAGAACAAATCGTTAATTGTAACACGTTTCAATCCACGCGCCCGCACGGGGCGCGACAACGACTAACTAATTTCGTCCGCCGAATATGGGCGCGTTTCAATCCACGCGCCCGCACGGGGCGCGACTGTATATCTCAAAAGCTTTCAAAGCGTACTAATTCCGCCGAAAAATTGCAACCCATCGCTTACTTCAAGTTTGTCAAAGAACATCCTTCGCCCAAACGCGAAAAGTGCCCCGGCTTTCTGTTTTCGTGGTGCTAACCGCCCGGTATTTCCCCGTGTGCTTCGGTTAGCATCACAGAATCAACGGCTCTTCTATGTCCGTTACTCCCGCCTTGCCGTGATGTTCCACGCGCCGTTTCCAGTTCGACCCGAGGAAGTAGAACCTCAAGCTGTCGCTTTCCTCATCGTACAGCGAAAGGAGCCTGTCCTTCAGTACTTCCCACGCAGCCGGTTCGACGTTGCACTCAAAAACCGATTTCTGAACCCTTAGCCCGTAATCGACGCACGTCTCCGATATCTTTCTCAGCCGCCTGGCCCCGGCGCCTGTCGTGGTGGAAACGTCGTAACTTACAAGTACCATCATATAGGTCCCTCTATTTCGTATAGAACGGCGGATATACTTCCATGTCTCCTCGTATATATCTCGCCAACAACTGCGCCTGAATGTGCGGCAGGAGTCCTATTGTCATCTTCTCTCCGAGGAAAGGATGCGTGATCTCTTCCTGCTTTCGTTTCTGATACGCCGCGAGCACCGTCTTCCTCGCTTCGTCGGACATTCTCACTTCACCTGACTCCCGGATTTCGAAATCCTTTATTGACACCTGTTTCAGGTTAATCAGGTTCAGCATAATGCGGTCGCCGAGGTATGCCCGGAATTCTTCCATGATGTCCAATGCTAAACTCGGTCTCCCCGATCGAAGCTGGTGCAGGAAACCGACTTGCGGATCGAGCCCCGTGGTTTCCAGGGCTGAGCGGACGTCGTTCACCAGTATCGCGTACAAGAAGGAGAGAAGTGCGTTCGCGGGGTCGAGAGGCGGCCTCTTCGAACGACCCGGAAAATCGAAATCCTTCACCTTTATCAACGCCGACAACACACCGAAATACATCGCGGCGCATTCGCCCTCAATGCCTCTCAGCTCGTCGAGCGTTTCCGCCTTTTGAATATCCTGCAGGCGGTCTCCCATCGCCGCCGCGGCCGACTCCACCGCGCCTGAAGACTCCAACCCGCCCTCCAACGCTGCGTCTTCCACCTCCGCGCCATCTTCTGTTGGCGGATGATTGCGCTGGTGACGGAGAAGCAAGTTCCGGTAGTTTGCCACCTTCGCCGCAATTATGGGCCTGGCGATGGCCAGCGATCCAGGCTCATTATCCGACAAGGCATATTGTGCTTTGCGAAGAAGGACGTTCCCCTGTTGGGCCCCGGACACACGGGCGAGAAACCTCCCGTTCTCCGAGAGATAGCTTATGCCGACGTTGTTCTCCGCGCAGAATGCCATGAGCGCCGGGGAAAGCGCTTTGAAACCGAAGCAGACGATGTTCTCAATCGAGTGTACCGGTGCCTGGAATACCTTCTTGTTGTCTACTTCCACGACAAACGTCTCGCGCTCCTTGTGTACGTAGGCGTCGTCCGAAGTGATGTAGAGTGTGTTAAGATGTTTTTTCATTTTATTCCATATATAGATTCTTCATGTACATCTTCAGTTTTCTGTCACTCATCGCTTTCGGCAGACAGACCGGTTCCAGCGAACAGCTCCCGCACTTCGCCGAATACCCGGCGGACGGTGTTCGTTTGTTCGTTATGATCTCACGGACGCTCGAGATAATCTCTTCGGTCTGTTTCCTCAGATCCTCGTCGATTTCAACCTGGACTCTGCGTCGGATCTTCGCATAGAAGAAAGCGCCGTGTTTCACCGAAGTATTGAGCATTTCTTCCAGACAGAGCGCCTGCGCGCAGAGCTGCACTTTATCGCTGATGTCGTCTTTCGGCTTGCCGGCTTTGAACTCCACGGGAAGGGCATAGGTAAAGGTTTCCTTCTCCTCAGACTCAACCGAGGGGGAAGGAAACCTTTTCCCGTGGAACTCCACCACGTCGCACCGTCCGGAGATTCCAAGCCTGAACGAATGAATCTTCAGACCCCGCACTGTCTTAATCGTTCCGCGCGATTCATATGTGTCCGTATCGACTTTCTCATGCAAAATGTCGCCGCGGACGGTGAAAACATTCTCCTTCCAAACATCCTCCACGTGTATCAGTGCGCACTGCCGAGGGCAGTAGACATAATGCTGCAGTGCGCTTATCTGAAAGAAGTCGTCTTCAGGAATCATAGGTGAAGGCTACCTTCTCCTCGGCTTCTCCCCTGAAAGAAGGTAGCCTTCTTCCAGGAAACCTTTGACATGTAACCGCATTTTCCTTTCCCACTCCTCTTGCATGCGTTCGTCCTTCAGCACCTCCGCGACATATGACGCGTAACCTTCCCACACGCCTGGAAGAAGGTTTCCTTCTCCCTGGTTTTCCCCCTGACGAAGGAAACCTTCAACTAGAGCCCCTTCAACATAGGCCCCGAAGTTTGAGAACTTCCACTCCGCCGGCTCTCTAGCCAGCCCTGCCCTTAAGGGATTCAGGTGAATGTAGCACGCTACATACCAGAGAAGCCCTTCGGGGACCGGCTTGTACCGGAAAGGGCCCTGGAATAGATGCCCGATATGTCCGTACTTCAGATTGTATCGTTTCGCCGCCGATGTTGCCAGGGCACCCATCATCTTGGAGAGATTTCCACCCGGGTTTTGGAGCACGATCAGGTGATAATGGTTCGGCATGAGAGTATAGATCGGAATGGCAACCAGATGCTGGACTGCGAGCGATTTCATCTTTTCCAGAAAGGCATAATAATCCGACCCGTCGCCAAAGATAGGGTCTCGATCATTGCCACGATTGTAAACGTGGTAGAACTGATTATCCTCTATACGTTCTTCCCGGTTCATCTTCTGCACCGTAAGGTCTTGGCTGAAGATTACCTTCAACCGAGCTCACCCTTCGAAGAAGGTAATCTTCTCCTCAGCTCCTTCCGACATCCCAGCCTGTCACAGAGTTCTACAGTTTCTCTTCCACGGACACGCCTTTGGGAAGATCGGATTTTTGAACTGTGACCTCATAGTCATTCCATGCCCGCGGAAGAACAACCTCCTTTTTCTTTTCAACTGTTACCCGCTCGAACAGTTCGCCTGCCCTCGCATTACCAAGATGACTCTCGTGTTTGAAAACAATGAGCTTCCTCGGATTCATTTCCCCCCGTGCGGCCGAGCGATCATGCTCAAAGGCGTTCACTAACGCTTCCCAAAGTAATTTCAAGTCGTCATCGGAAAAGCCAGTCTTTGTCGCATCTACCGCAGAGACAAACCCGTGCATCCGATAGAGGGCGTACGGTACTGTTGACTTACGTCCCATGGTAGACGCGAATTCTCTCTTTTTCTTCTCTTGTTCCTTTGCTTCTTCCTCGGTTGTTACGGCTTGCCGTGTTATGGAATGCTCGGCTTGATAGATACGATCTTCAGAGCGAGAAAACGTAAATTGGACAGGTCCACGCACGGTCCCTGCGTTATTTTCGCCTGTGCTCAACACCGCACCAAAGGTGCGGATGTCCCAATAAATGGCGCACAAATTAATCTGGCGCTCGCGAGGCGTTTTACCTTTCGCCTTCTCTATGATATTGTTCAGCACATTCCCTTGTCGAATGAAAATATTATGACCGTCTTTATCTCCCTCCGATTTCAATTCCACATAATTCCTCACCTTGCGTTTGATACAAACATCCGTCACGAGACCTTCCTGGTTCTCTGCATCGACACGAGGAAGATTGTCCTGGTCGGGATCGCCGTTAGGATTTCCGTCTTTCACATCGAACAAAAACACAAAGTCATATCGGTTCTTAATGGGGTCGGACATGATCACTTCTCCTTTTCAGATTTGTTGTTAAAATCGCTTTGTCGCTGATGATAGTAGCCGATTGCAAAGCTCGCCTGATCTTCCAAAGAAAAGACAGCGGGAAAGCGCGAGCCTTCAATTCTCGACATCAACTCCTGTAGCTTTTTATCGAGGTTAACAGCAAGACCCGGCTTCTCCCCTTGAATCTTCGACAGGTGATGTTGCGTCAGTTTCATCAGTCTTCCGAAGGCTGTTGCCGGCATTGAAGAGGCAAACGAGAAAAAACGCTCGCGGATGCCCGCGTTCAAATTACCTCCTGATGCGTGATATTGAATTGACTCCAGTACCGCAAAAATACGCCCGCATGTGTATGCGACGTTTCGGTTCGATTCATCGAGTTCCGCCATAAACTTCAATCCTCCTTTTTGATTTCTGTTTATGATTAATTTCAGTGACGCAATTCGCTCGGACGTCGTATCTCCCTGCTCCGCTCTTATCCGATTAAGTATCGAACTCAGAATCCACAGCGGCGGAGAGGTCCCCATCACCGCGCATTTCCAAAGTGCCGCCCCGATCCTTCCATGCTGTACGTCTTTTCCGCCCTTACTCTTCGCAGACCGGACTAGCTCCCAAAAACGTGGATGATAGCGAACGACTTTCTTCTCGTCTTTATCATATTCACCGATCTCAATATCAGCGAACCATCGAGCAATATTTGCCCGCAAGTGTTCCAGACTTGTCTCAATCCAGTCTCGAATGGCAATCCGGGCAGCAGAGCCGCTGAGAGTGATGGCATAAAATATATCTGCTTGAACGTTCTTAGCCCATCTTGGCTCGTCCTGATTCGACAGCCTTGAACATCTCCCTGATCTTTCCTTCGTCCGGTTGATCGAGCAGATCAAGGTCCGTTGCTTCCAATGCCTCTCGCAGCCAAAACACAACCGCCGTATCTTCTGAAATCTTCTTTCGATTCTTGTAGATGAATACGTCCTTCCCTTTGTCGTTGACAGAAGCCGTGCCATTGGACAGCAACCAGTTAAGTGCGCCAACATACGCTTGAGCACAATGAGTGCATATCGAAGAATTCTCATTCCCTTCCAATTCATAGGATTCGTATGCTTTATCATTGTAAGAGACCAAAGCACATCCCGAAGTTTGTCCGTCTGGGACTCGTTTAATCATACCATGTGGAAGATCGACAATAGGATATGAATGTGAGCCACATATGGAACATTTCTCAAACCTTGTGTTCTTGATCTCTTTCAATGAGGTTTCGTACTGCCTGATAATTTCATCCTGAACGGGTTGCTGTTCATTGATCCGTTTTCCTTGGATGAGGAACGCTATGTTCCCTGATCTTTCCTTCTCTTCAACTTGAGAGTCAAAGAGCTTCTTTGCCTTCTTTATGCCGTTTGTGTTGTTGGATTCATAAAAAGAGAAAACCGGTGATAGAGGTTTTATACCTCTGTAAATCTCGAGTTTGGCTAAGAAAAGTTCGTGCTTCTTGTCTGCTTTTGCGCCGTACCCCAATACTTCTTCTGGTTTATCCACAAGAAGTCTCCCCTTTCCCTTCTTTGCGGTTATCTTCTCAGCGATTGTTAGCTGCTTTTCGTGGACTATGAATTGCTTAAACGCTCCCTCTTTGTCTATTACACAATCTATGGAGACTGGCACCTTATCCAAGGCATCATGTTCAAGCATGACACCGGGATACCTTCTCTCGACCGTGCCTGAAAGTTCAACGAGTTCCTGAATCATAACTCCTCCTTCGCAGCTTCATCGGCGCGGTTCAATTCATGGATTGTGAGCGACTGGTAATCCGGCAGCTTGCCGCGCTGATGGGTACTCGTGAGAATCTGCCCATACTCCTTTGAACAGTCCAATATCCCATCCCTCACCGCAACATCGTAGAAAAACTTCGGCATAGGCATGCCTTTATCGTCGTACCACATATCGAGAAACATGCTGCCGACGGGAATATCTTCTTTGATTCTTCTCTCAAAATCATCCTCAGCAGGCATAGAAAATTCTGCCGCGAACTCCCGCGTTCCCAAATACGGCCGGCGCCAGCATTGCCCTTTTCTCACTCTCCGGTTGAACATCTCGACGTACTTCTTCGGGGGATTCTTCTCTGACGGCGCTGTCTGAAAGACCGATGCTTCGATGACGTACGCAACATCTTTCAGCACGATGCTGTTTCTTTGGGCACGGCTGTTTTCGATGACGATAGGCGTCTTTCCCTGTTTGGTATTGATCTCATTTCTCTTGACCGACGCGAACTTCACCGGCTTGAGCACAACAATTCGATGGACATGCCAGACAAACTCCGGTTTCCAGAGAATGCAATCCAACACACCGCGAGCTGCCGAAGGCGTCATGCACGGATAAGTCATTCGTTCTACCTTGAGATCTGGCCGCGTGAAACAGGCAAACTCACCCCAGACCTTCACCTGGACCGTGTTATCACCCATAAGCCCTCCTTTGTTAGGTCAAATCAAACAGGCATACCTGCCCGTCATTCAATTATAGGTCAATCAGAAATGATTGCCCTGCCAATGATCAAAACACCGTCTCAACATCCTTCGGAGACAAACCAAAATCTTCGTCGTAATTTCCGGTATAAATTCTGATTGTATCGTTCAACGGGACAATCTGATCATTGCAACTCCTTCAGAAACTTCGGATACACTTGCACACAAAATTGCTGTAGTCTTCTGTAGTGACCTCTGCTGATTATTTTTCTCTTACTGATTCTTCTCCGCATCCAGCTAATTTCTTGACCTCCTCAACCAACGATTCTCCCTCGGCGTACTTTTCAACGACAAGGGAAGTTGTCGGTTCATTGATGAACCTAAAGCTCTCGCACACCTCTCTGAAATCGAATCCTTTTCTTTTCTCCGTAATCTTAAACTTGTCTGCGTTCACGAACAGTCCGTAACCTGCTTATAATATTCTTCGAATGATCGGGCATCGTAAAGAACGTTCACATCGTCTTTAATTATGCCCGCCGCAAATCTCGTACAGGCTTTATAAGTCTCGTCCGCCGGCATCCTATGTTTTTCCAGATTGAACAGAACTACTTTGCCTTTTTTCAAGATTCCATTCCGATTGCATCTTCCTGCGGCTTGAATAACCGAATCCATTGGTGCAATGGCGCGATACACGCACGGGAAATCGAAATCCACGCCTGCTTCAACCAATTGTGTTGATATAACTGCGATGCGTTTCTCGTTCCCCAGGTCTTCGACGATCGCATCGATTGTCTTCTTTCGGTGATGGGGGCACATTGCCGTTGATAGATGGTAATACCTGTCGTATCCATCGGATTGTTTGACTTCTTCAAACAACTCCCGTGCAACGCTCTTCGTGTTAACAATTACCAAAAATGATCCTGTCTCTTCCCTCAACTCTTTTACAACCCTATCGAGTGGCACTTCCTCAAGTCCATTCAACAATTCGTAGTTCACCCGTCGCGTCGGTTTGAAATACTTCTCTGGCTTTGCAATAAGCGGGCACATGTTTTCGATTCCATCGAAACCATCACGCTTCATAAATGCCGGCTGCGTGGCCGTGCAAAAGAGAAAAGATGTCCTCGCAAGTGCGCTCACATTCTTAAGCATCACGATTATGGGTTCGGCATATTCCTTGGGCAGAGTCTGAACTTCATCGAAGATGACCACAGACTCCGCAATGTTATGGTTCTTCCTGCATTTAAACGGTCTGTTGCTGAATAGGGACTCAAAGAACTGGACTGAGGTTGTTACAATGATCGGCGAATCCCAATTTTCACAAGCCAATCGCTTGGATAGTTCTCTGTCGTCGCCGGCATCACTTTCGTCATATTTGTCCTTCTTTCCATCTTCATCGACAAGTCCGGAGTGGTGTTCCAAAACCGCATCCTCTCCGAAAACCTCTTTCAATATCTTTGCTGTCTGGTCAATGATGTTGACATATGGAAGAACGATCATAATACGTTGCAGGTGGTTATGTCTTGCGTGCAACAGCGCCCAGTACATAGATGTCAGTGTTTTTCCCAGGCCGGTCGGCAATTGCAATGAGAAAAATCCCGGATTCTCTTCCGCATGCGCTGCTGCGTCAATCCTTGCCTTTGTGCGAAGTGCGTTTATTTTTCCTTCAGTCGGAAGCTGTTGAAATTTGTTCTCAAGTTTCTCGAGTAACAGTTCACACAAACCATCCCGGTCAAGTCTTTGACCCATTCTGGCTTCCGTACGTTCCGTGTCGAAGTGATGTTCGGTATCCAGCCAGTCCGCATCTGTCAACGCGCTGAATAGGAAACGCGTTACGCATTCAGCCAACAGGAAGTCCTTTTTCGGGAGAACAATTTCCGGAACCACGAACGCAGGAAAAGCCTCTTTGAATCTTTCAGATAGAATATTCACTCCATCTTCATTTTCCTCGTAGTCCTCGATATTGGCGCTTCGTTCTGAGTTATCAGGCATCCCTGAATGGTGCCCCTGAATCGCAAACTGCAAAGGCAAATATTGCTTAGCCAACAACTTGGCAACGAACGCCCCGACAGCTGCGTGCGGAGTCCTTTTGCCTCCTTCGAACATATATTTTTGAAACCCATCCTGGAACTTGCCGACATCGTGAAGAAGTCCGGCAAGATAGAACAAGCGTCGAAACTTCTCTGTTGGCGAAAACGATTCCGCAAGTTCTCCTGTTTGCAGGAGGTGCGCCTTCAACTCGTGTCTCTCACCTTTCTCATTCTCCGAATGAGCGAAGAACGCGTTCGATTTGCTTTGAAGCATTTTCATCTGTCTTTCCGTATTCTCACCACAATCATCTTTTCCCTCTCCGCCCCTTCTCTTCCCCCATCATATACGCCATCATCGATTCCTTAAGGATTTCAATCGAGCCGAGATTCTTGCGGCTGCGCACCGGAATCCTCAGCACGTTTGCCAGCGGCGCCAGGGCAGATGCAAACTCCTCATTCCTCACGAAGATCGCATCCGGTTTAAATCCGGATTTCTCAATCGACGAGCAGATTAAGTCCGCCAGTAATTGATGCTGGGGAATTTCCGGAGGCGCCGTGGACATGTCGAACACAAAGCCCGACGTCTTCTGACACGCCACTGCGGTCCGGGCAAAGTAGGGCCTGTCACGATCCATGACAGGCATGGCAAGATAAAATGAATCCACCTCCCACTCCGTGTCCGGCTTCAGCTTCTTCGACTTGATCGAACTTATCACGCCTAAATTCAAAACCGGCGGCTTCAACGGCTTTCTCTCATATACTGGCAGCCGCTCCCATTCGGAGCTGAAATTCACAGCGAACCCTTCGACCGGAGTGTACATGAGGCACTTATCGCCGAGGAGAGATTCTTCAACCTCGCCCCTCCGCACGCGATCGTAATGGAAGCATGCCGCGTTGATACCGAGCGTCAGAAAACGCGCTTCGGGCTCCGTCAGGAACCAGGGGGTGTATCCCGACAGCATGCTCCTGAACTCGGGCCACGCGTTCTTTCCCTTGAAAGATAGACCGAGCTGCTTCATCACCGCAAAGTCCTCCGGCATCATGTCGCTGCGCGGGCCGAGCTCCATTTTCACACAATTCTGCATTGCAAAAAGGTCGTCGCCTTCACGGTCGACCTCTCCTTCGATTGTCCGGCGGTAAATGTCGAACCCTTCCGCTCCTCTGTAAAGACAGAATCCGAAGATAGTCCCCCCGCTCCCCATTACCACACCAAACCCGGTCTCTTCCGTTGAGGGATCGCGCACGCATATCACATCAGAGTCGCCAAGAGTATCCCACGGCTTCTGAAGGTTGAATTTCTGTGCCGCATTATATAACTCCTTCCAGACGGCAGTCGATACTCTCGGTACTATCGGCTTCATTCCCTGTAACCTCTCCCGTTTTCTAACCGCGCAAAGAACTCCCTGCGCCATTGTGGTCTCATTCTTTCCATCCCTTATTCCATTCCGTGATATGAAGGTAGGGCTGAACATGCTGCAATGTTCCCGATCCTCTCAAAGATGCACCACGCCGGATATGCTTCTATCCCGGAAATATTCTACTTCATTTACCTGTTCCTCAAGGCTCAATGGAGGCCGCGATCCTCCGGCAATCCTCGGTTCCCAACACCTGATCTGCTGCCTGTTTGCTTTTGTCCGAATATAGTAGTCCTTGCGCCTCAAGTCAAAACGAACCCAGTTTCATACGCGAATTCGTGATTGTCATAGAATGAAGCGGAAGAAAACCTCAAAAGATCAATCACGCTATCGAATGGACCCGCATGGGGCGGCTCAAGCATGGACGGCCCATCAATCCGTCAGCTGCGGACGGGTTTCGTGCCTTTCTGAGGCGTCCCGACAATGCGCAGCTTTGTCGCGATGCCGATAGCCGACAAATGCAGGTTGCCCCCGCCTTTCGGCAAGAGGCAACCCTCTACCTGCTTCAAGGGATGCTTCGGACGGTCTTGCTTGTGATCTGTGATGTCGTTAACTGGCACTCGGTGTCGCGCCAGTGCTGCCGGTCGCATCCGGATTATCCTTGCCCCTATTATTACGGCTGGCGGCGACATCCCTGATCACCCGCGACGCCTCGTACTCGGAGAAGAAGTCCGGATGATCCTGCTCAAAAGAATTCGCCAGCCTGTCGATCTGATCCTTCAGAAGGGCGTCAGCCTTCGCGAACAGCTCTACCAGTGCATCTACTCCACCACTCTGCTCGGTTTTTGTCGCACTCCTGTCACCAAGCGACGATTCGTAAACCGAAATCTTCTGACGAGCATCGGCGATCTTTGCTTCATTGACATTCCAGTCTGAAAGTTCGGCCTTGCTGCTTTCCACCATGTCGACCAATGACTTGGCGTACTGTCCGCGTTCTGCATCCCTGATATCCTCAATGTCCGACTGTGTCACGCTCGACTTCTCCATCAGATCGACGTTGTTCTTATCTGCGGCATACGCGTGAAGGCTTCCCACAAGTGACGCGACCGCAAAGCTCATCTCACTCTCTGCCTTCCGCTTCGCCTTTGTCTTCCCGGTGGTTCCGACTCCCACCGACCCCGACGTCTTGCCGATGTCGGCGGTCATCTTCTTGAACGACACAACCAGCCTGACCAAGGCCGGAACAGTCGCAACCAGACTACTGAACTTGTCAAGCACAGTGAGTACGACAAGATACATACTGTACTTGTTGGTTTGAGCGTTTGTCATTGTAGTGTCCCCCTTGACTTAATGATTGAATGATTTGTTTCCGAACGGTTTGCTCGGATGTGTATTCGCGAACCCGAATGTTTTATTCGGGAGAAGGAATCCATTCGCTGCGATTCCCGCTTTATCCGACGCACCTCTTCGGAGCAGGCAAAATCCATCGACTTCCTTATGCTTCGCCCTCTGATTGTCCCTATACGCCAACTGTCTCACCGGTCTTTATTTTGACGCGATTTACCGAACAGACTCGGGCAGCCCCCTTTCCAGAAGATCCGACACCATTCACGGCATGTCCAAGCCCATTTCCCGTAACGTCATTCGGATTTTCCACCACTTCAACTGAGCTTCCGCCGGCATCAAGTCTGTTTTCCACGAGCTCAAGCGCTCTTCCCGCAACTTGAACCGCTTTTCCCACCACGTCATGCCGTCTTTCCACAGCCTCAAATACATTTTCCACGCCTCCAAGCGCACCCCCTCGACCTGAGCCGCATTTCCCACGGCCTCCAACGCTCTTCCGGCGATCCTAATTCCATTTCCCGCGAGTTCAAATGTGCTTGCCATCACCCGAAATCCATTTCCCGCCCACCGAAAACCGCTTCCCGCGATCTGAAAGACATACTCCACAACTTTAAATCCGCACCGCAAGAGTTCATCTCTGTTTACCTTCAGAAGAAATCTGTTTCCCGCGAGCTTATGGACGCTTCCGGTGGCTCCACATCCATTTCCCTTATCCTGAACATTACTTAGCGCGGGTTCACGACCGCAGTCCTTGAACTGGAATGTGCTACGGCTAAACTCGCGCTTCCTTACTTCGGGATTGATTCTACCGGTGGCCCGCCCTCCCTGACTTCAGGCCAAACTACGACGCACGATCCGAAGAAAATTAAGTTTTCATGCACCACGATGCAAGTAGAATCATCATTGATTTTGTACCCGCCTAATATCCGAAACCCGGGCCAAAGTTCAACCGCACAGTACAACCAGAACTCACGGCACCCACTGCTTCTGGACAGCCGCCTGTCCCCCTCTTATCTCAGGTTCAGCCTCTTCGCGACACTATAAAGATCCTTGTCGCCCCTGCCGGAAAGATTTATTAGAATATCTTTTCCTTTACCTTTTCCCTGCGCAAGCTTCGCCGCGTAAGCGACGGCGTGCGCCGACTCCAGCGCGGGAATTATCCCTTCAAGCCGGGAGAGCTCGACAAACATGTCCAGCGCTTCCTGGTCGGTGATTGAAACATACTCGACCAGACCTGAGTCCTTGAGATACGAGTGCTCAGGGCCGACACCGGGATAATCGAGTCCCGCCGAAACGGAATAGGCGTTCAACACATTCCCGTTTTCATCCTGCAAGAGATACTGCATCGAACCGTGGAGGACTCCGGGCCTGCCGAGAGAAAGAGACGCGGCAGTCTTGCCGGTATTCAGTCCTTCACCGGCTGCCTCGACACCGATTAATTTGACCGATCGGGCGTCTCTGACGAATTCGTAAAATATCCCGATGGAATTGCTCCCTCCGCCGACGCAAGCGACCACGTAGTCAGGCAGCTTGCCGTAGGAATCTTTGAACTGTTGTTTCGATTCCCGTCCGATCACCGCCTGGAAATGCCGGACAAGTTTCGGATACGGATGCATCCCGACGACAGAGCCGATGATATAAAATGTGTCGCGGACATTGGTAACCCAGTCGCGGATCGCCTCGCTCGTCGCTTCCTTCAGAGTCTTCGTTCCGCTCAGGACCGGGACGACTTCGGCGCCGAGAAGCCTCATCTTGAAGACGTTCGGTTCCTGCCTCTGCATATCCTCTTCGCCCATGTATACGACGCATTTGAGCCCGAGGAGCGCGCATACCGTTGCTGTCGCGACGCCGTGCTGGCCGGCACCCGTCTCGGCGATTATGCGCGTCTTACCGAGCCTCTTTGCCAGTAGCGCCTGGCCAATCGTGTTGTTGATCTTGTGAGCGCCGGTATGCAGGAGGTCCTCGCGTTTAAGGAACATCCTTGCCCCGTATTTGTCGCTGAGGTTTTTCGACAGGAAAATCGGCGTCGGCCTTCCGGCGTAGCTCTTGAGCAGATATTCAAATTCCTCATTGAAGCTCTTGTCGTTCTTCAGCGACTCGAACGCCTTGTCGAGCTCCTGTGCCGCCTTTGCGAGGGTCTCAGGGACAAATGAGCCACCGTAAATTCCGAAATGGCCCTTGTCGTCAGGCAGTTTGTAGTACTGATCGATTTTCTTCTCTATGTCTTCCATTTCCTGACCTTCAGATTTCAGTAATTAGCAATTGTCTGCTAGTGTAGAGTCCCGTAAATGTTTTGACTTAATAAAAGTTGCATAATGCCTTCAAAGCAAACAAAACCATCCCACCTGTCATTCCCGCATGCTCCAAGCGGGAATCCATGGTTGGATTCCCGACAAAAACATTCGGGAATGACACGGTACCTCTTTTTCGCAAAATATTCTTATGTAAACAAGTGTTGGAGACACTACACTAGCGGCTAACTGCCAGGGGCTAATCGCTGCTGCCGCACTGTTTTGCGTTCGAAACGAATCTTTTGACCTTTTCGTGATCCTTTTTGCGCGGCGACTCCTCGACGCCCGACGCCGTGTCGACTCCATACGGTTTCAACTTCCTTATCGCAGAGCACACGTTTTCGTGAGTGAGCCCTCCCGAGAGGACGAATCGATTCGAAAGGTCAACTCCGCTCTTCAGTATTTCATCCCAATCCGACAGCTGCCCGGTCCCGCCGAATTCATCCTGCCTGAAGGCATCCAGAAAGATCAGGTCGGCACCAAGTCTCGAGGCCGCCTGCACTTCATCCGGCAGTCTTTACACGTACTGAATAATAAAGAAGCTTTCGGAAGTCAAATTCAGGCACTCCGAATTTCGGATCGTATACCTGCACGGCGTCCACCTCGGTGGCATCGAATACGGCGGCGATTTCATTTACTGTCGGCTGCACCATAACCGCCACGGTCGTGACATACGCCGAAACCTCGCGCACTATTGCCGCGGCATCATCATAAGTTATCAGCCTCTTGCTCTTCGAATAGAAATTCAGACCTATGGCGTCGGCACCCGCTTCCGCGCAGGCATAGGCATCTTTGATGTTGGTGATACCGCAGATCTTTACGAACACCGGGAATCCACCCTCACCTCAATCCTCTCCCATCGATGTAGAGGAGACAACGAGACGTCCTCGTTCAACCGCAGATGCCCGCTCAATGTGTGCTCCTCCGCTGGCCGTCGGGTTGCGCGAACTTCCTGACTTCAGCCGCCTTGTCCGCCGATCTCATGAAATGCTCTCCGATGAGGACGGCGTGGTAGCCGAGCTCGCCCGCCGCAAGAACTCCTTCCGGGTCGGATATGCCGCTCTCGCTGACGCTCACGATTCCGCGCGGGATCTTTTTCGCAATCCTTTCTGAGGTCTGGGCGGACACCTCGAAAGTGACGAGGTCCCTGTTGTTCACGCCGATTATCTCAGCGCCGGCGGACAGCGCGGCATCAAGCTCTTCATCCTTGTGAACCTCGACAAGCGCGCTGAGTCCGCATTGCCTCGACAATCCGATAAACCTCTCCAGCGTTGACCTTTCCAGCGCCGCGACAATAAGGAGTATGGCGTCCGCGCCGATAAGCACCGACTCGTATATCTGGTATTCATCGACGATGAAGTCCTTCCTCAAGAGAGGTAGACTGGGAACGGCTTCGCGCACGTCCTGGAAGTCTTTGGTTGAGCCTTTGAAGAACGAGCTCTCCGTCAGAACCGATATGGCCGCGGCGCCGCCCATGGAATATTCTTTGGCGAGGCTTCGCGGTTCTATATCCTCCGCGATCAATCCCTTTGAAGGCGATGCGCGTTTTATTTCCGCTATGACCCTTACCGGATCACTCTCTTCACGGAGCAGACCTTTTCTAAAATCGTTCCTCGGCTTCACGTCAGCGACCAGACTCGTAAGCTCACCCAGGCTGAGTATTTCTTTGGCCTCCTCGACGCCCGCCTTCTTTGTGCCGATTATGGTCTCGAGAAAATTCACCGTTTTCCTCTCCCTCCGCTCCGTGGTTTGACGGTGCCTTTTTTCTGATCGGTCGAGACGGGCTTCTGCTTCGTGCCTGATTTGGCCCGCGGCTTCCTGGGGCGTCCCTTCGGAGGCCCGGGCTCAGAGAGAGTCGTCTGCCCGGCATTATTCAGCATCGCCGGCCCGGCGCCCTTAGGTGGTGACTCCGCGGATTCCGGCTCAGCGGCAAGAAGAGGATGCTCTCTGTAAGACACTTTCAGCCTTTTGATCCGGTGACGGGCGACCTCTTCTATTATGAAAATCATTTCACCATGAGTATATATCTCGCCCTTCTGCGGGAGCTTTCCCGCGATCTTCTGCACGAACCCCGCCATGGTGTCGTAATCCTCTTCGCGCGGGATCTCGCATTCGAGAAGTTCGTTGAACCTGTCCACGGTCATGGAACCGGAGAAATGTATGTCTCCGCTTTCGTCCTTCACCAGCTCGGAAAGAGACTCGTCGTACTCGTCCTGGATCTCTCCGACGATTTCTTCGAGCACGTCCTCGAGCGTGACGATGCCCTCCGTTCCCCCGAACTCGTCGACCACAACCGCGAGGTGCACCTTGTTCCTCTGCATCTCCCGGAGCAGCTGGCTGATCTTCTTCGACTCGGGCACATAGTAGGGAGGCCTCAATATATCCTGAAGGACGATCGCGCCGCCTCCTTCGGCCAGGGGGATCAGGTCCTTCGCGTAAATTATGCCGACGATATTGTCGATGGAACCGGTGTAGACCGGCATCCTTGAGTAACCTTCCTCGGCAACCCTTCTCAGGACCCGCCGCGGCTCTTCCTCCAGATTAATGGCCACGATGTCGGCGCGCGGTATCATGACTTCACGAACAATCTTATCTTTGAACTTCAGAATGCTTTCGATCAGTTCCTTTTCGAACTCGTCTATCTCCCCGGTCTGGGTTATGCGCTCCAGGATGCCATCGACGGCGCTGGATTTATCCTGCTCCTTCCCTTCTCCCTTCCAGAGCCCCTCAAGGCTTGAGAATAACGCGGTCGCGTCGGAGGACGCGGTCAACGCGAATCCGAGGAAAAGGCTCAGGACAAATGATAGAGCGAAGGTCAGGGATGAGGTAAGCTGTGCCACCGTATTTCCCGCCTCACCGAGCCCTTTCAGGAAGAACAAGGACGCGAGGACGCTCGAGGCGGTAACGAAGAAAAAGGTCAGGAGCAGCACCCTGCGGGAAAGTCCCGACCTGTTAGAATGGAACATCAAGCCCCAACCAAGTGATGCCGCCGCGAACAGCACCACAAAGAGAACGAAACTCCCGATCATGCTCCCGTTATCTCGACGAGAGAGCGAAGTTTGCTTTCGGCGAGTCCCTTCTCGATTACCCGGCGCGCGCGTTCGATCCCGGTCTCGATATCGCGCTCTATTCCTGCGACATAAATTGCCGCCCCCGCGTTAAGAAGCACGGCGTCGTAAAAAGGAGACTGCTGTCCCCTGATGGCCATCATGAAGGCTTCGACAGCCTCTTCCTGGTTTTTGACGACGAGTACTCCGAGTTCGACGCGTTTGAAACCGAAATCCTCCGGCTCGATCTCATACGTGCTGATTTTTCCGAGTTTCAGTTCGGCAACGGCCGTTTTTCCGCAAAGTGAAATTTCGTCCATCGTCGGCTCACCATGAACTACAAGAGCGGCCTGGCTTCCGAGGTCCCGCAACACCTGCGCTACCGGTTCGACCAGGGTTTTGCTGTAGACACCTATCAGCTGGCGGTTAGCTCCGGCCGGGTTTGTGAGCGGACCGAGGAGATTGAAAAGGGTCCTCACGCCGAGGTCGCGCCTGACAGGCGCGGCGAAACGCATCGACTTGTGGTGCAAAGGAGCGAATAGAAACGCGATGCCGATCTCGTTAAGAGCATGTTCGGTCTTCTTCAAATCGAGGCCGTCCAGATTTAGTCCGAGTGCTTTCAGTACATCCGCACTCCCCGACTTGCTCGACACGGCCCTGCCGCCGTGCTTGGCTACCGTCGCGCCGGCTGCAGCAGCCACAAGGGCCGCCGCGGTCGAGATGTTGAACGTACTGGCGCTGTCGCCTCCGGTGCCGCACGTATCCAGGATTACATCCTTGTCTATCCTGAGTTTATCCGCCTTCTCGCGCATCGCCATGGCGCTGCCGACGATCTCGTCGACGGTCTCGCCCTTCATCCTTAACGCCACCAGGAAACCGGCGATCTGGGATTCCGTTGCCTCGCCGTTCATTATCTCGAGCATCGTTCTATACGCGTCGTCGCGCGAGATGTCCTCCCTGGCGACAAGTTTTGCTATTGTTTCGCGGATCATCTCAAAAACCTATGCCAAATGTATTTAGTCTGCGTGGCTGTTTTCATAATAGTGACTCTTTTCCCTTCCTGAAAAGCGCGTAGACTCTCCGGGAGTTCTCAACTAGCGGCTCCATCTTATCGGGTTGCAGATCAAGCGCGTAGGCATGGCTGAAAAAATGTCTGAATGCCAGGTACTTCATTAAGTGGTCCTTGCATTCGTCCGATATGATTTTGTCCATTGCCGCTCTTTCGAGCAAATCTCTGTGCCAGGAGCCGCCTTCCGGAATTGAAATCCTGTGAGAGAACAACACTTGCTTTAGAATATTCTCTACACCGTTGTAAAAATTATGAAGCAATGTCGCTACCCCGGCCAGCTCCAGCGAAGACAAATGAGGGAGACGCGAATGGGCGGGTATTTCCTCGATTACTTCATCAATGTTTTCCAATTCAACCTTTATTCTCTCGGATAAATCACCCATAAAGGAGAACGCCTTCTGACTTCACCATTTCATTGAATGAATTCTTTCTTTTCAGATCAATTAGATCGACAGGCTTGGAAAGAGCGGAAATCAGTTCTCCGTAAAACTCAAAGAATAACTTATCGGGAATTCCTTCCACAGCCAGATCTATGTCGCGCGCCTCTCCTTCAGATTGAATGCTGGAGCCAAAAAGATACAGCTTAGAAACGCCGTATCTTCCTGCAATCTCTAACAACTTGCTCTTATCTTCGTTCGAAATCATGGTTGAATCCGATCAAAAGTTCACCTTTCAAGCTTCATATCGTCACCACGTTGTGCGATTTCGCGTAACTGGGAAGCTCACGGAACAGAGTCTCCATGAATTCCTCCCCGTATTTATTGTAGAAGTAAGTGAAGTTCAGAACTCTTTCCTGCAAATCGCGGTTTGGGAAAATCGCCTGTTGAAACTTCTTCGTCTGCTGAAGCACTTGTTCGTTCTTCCGCCGGTAGGCAGCCGTCGTCTTCTCTTCGAGGTGCTGAAGGTGGTGGAGCATCCTCGAAACGGTGGATTCCACAGAGCCCTGCAGCGTGGGATCGACGCGCGTGATCAGCGGGTCAAGCCGGTCGATCACCTCTTTGACTTCCGCGGTGACTTTTTCAAATTCGCCCGGAATATTTTCCGGGTTCGCGGCCGCAAGCGCCTTCTTCATGACCATCTCGTAATCTCCGAACGCGTCCGGGACGGTCAGCCCATATTTTTCAAGCAACTTGGCGACGCGGCGTTCCAGTATCGTCGCGCTTGCCCGCGGGAACAGAGTGGCGGCATCTCGACGCCGAAATGCTGATAAACCCCCTTCAACTGGGCAAAGTAGGCTATCTCTCCCGGCCCTGCGACGTACGCGGCTGTGGGAAGGAGATAATCCTGGCAGACCGGCCGGAGAACGACGTTCGCGCTGAACAATTCAGGTTTCGTCTCAATGGTTGTTCTTATCTGTTCGGGCATCAGCTTCCTCTTCGTCCCGCGCAGTGAAAAGCCGCTGCCTATGGGCTCGAGTCCGCGGCGGTTGCCGTCGTCGAGGTAGAACAGGTTTATGACGCGCGGCTTGACCTGGACATGGTACTCTTCTTCGAGTTCCGCGCTTTGCTTTATGACTTCTTCGCTCGTCCTCGGATAAGACTGGAACTCCTTTTCGAAGACCGGCTTCAGCATGCGCTTCGCTTCGGCCTCATACGGATCCAGGAGCAATATCGTGTTTTTGCCAAGGATTTTGGTAAGCGTGCCGGCGAAGGCGGTCGTGTAAGATGCACCTTCTTTATAGGAGCTCGTCAGCATCTGCATGAGTCCCGGTTTGAAATCCGTAACGGGAAGCAGCGCGTCTATCTGCTGAAACACCTGCTCCACCGACGCGTCGAACTTGATTTCGCTGAGCGGCTTCAGGTTGTCGATTTCGCCGTTGGTGAAGATCGCCTCCACGCGCACGACGTCGGAGGAAGCGTTAAGCAAATGCACATGGTTGGACTCTTCAAGATCGTGGTCGTCCCCCTCGAGCCAGAATACCGGCACAAATTCAAATTCCGGAAACCTCTCCTTCAGTTCCGCCGAGAGTTTTATCGCGCTTATCGTCTTGAAGAGAGTGTAGAGAGGACCGCAGAAAAGCCCGACCTGCTGGCCGGTCACGACGCATACGGCGTTTTCCTGGCCCAATAGCTCCAGTGACTGACCGTAATCAGGAGAACTGTTCAGGCGGGCGTTTTGTGAACGGAGAAGTTCGACGAGCTTCGCGCGCCTGGGATTCATATTCGCCGCGACCTTCGCGAAGTGACTCCGGAGCTCATCGTCGTTCGCGAAATTCACATTGTAATACTTCCTGACCTTCTCGAAATCATAAACATAATCTGTGTAGAGTTTGGATTGCTGCGGTAGTTGCGTGAAAGGGATTTCCATATCAGCTCATAGATGTGAATTTTTGTTTGCATCCTTCAAAAGCGAGGGAAGCGAATCAATTTCTGGCATAGTCAGTTCCGCGCCGCGAGTTTGTCGAGAATTTCAAAAAACTCGGGGAACGATATCTGGGCCCACTCGGCGTTCTTTATCGTCGTCGTCCCTGCCGCGGCGAGCCCGGCAATAGCGAAAGCCATCGCGATCCGGTGGTCCTTGTAGGAGTCTATCTCGGCGCCTTTCAGGCTGCCGGTTCCGTTTACGATGAAGCCGTCGTCCAGCTCCTGGACCTCCGCTCCCATTGCTTCGAGGTTGTCCACCACGGCAACGATCCTGTCGGACTCTTTTCGCCTGAGGTCGTGCGCGTCGCGGACTATCGTCTCGCCTTTGGCGAAGGCCGCCATCACGCCGATGATGGGTAGCTCGTCTATGAGCCTCGGGATCAGGTTCCCGCCGATCTCCACGCCGTTCAATTCGGAATGCGACACGGTGACGTCTCCGATCGGTTCCCCCGCCGCCTCGCGGCTGTTCTCAATTTTAATCCTGGCTCCCATCATCACCAGGACATCGAGGAACCCGGTGCGGGTCGGATTAAGCGTGATGCCCCGGGCGGTCACGGAGGAGTTGGGGAGTATCGCGCCCGCTGCAAGGAAGAACGCGGCAGATGAGATGTCCCCCGCCACTTGGTAATCCGCGGGTTCTACCGCGTAGTCGGATGAAATTGTAGTCTCGAATCCGGACGGCGATTTCACTTTATTTAGTTTAAGCATTCGCTCCGTATGGTCGCGTGACTCAACCGGTTCGACGACCGTAGTCTCTCCCTCGGCGAACATTCCGGCGAGGAGGAGAGAAGACTTCACCTGGGCGCTCGGCAGCGGCATTTCATATCTGATACCGCGGAGTTCCGCCGAAGGAAATATCCTCAGCGGGGCTGTCATTTTTTCAGACGCTACTATCTTCGCGCCCATTTCTGAGAGGGGCTCCACAATTCTCTGCATCGGTCTGCGGCGAAGGGTCTCATCGCCCGTCACTGTGCTTTCAAACTTCTGTCCCGTCAGGATGCCTGTGAGAAGCCGCATCGTGGTCCCGCTGTTTCCGGCGTCGAGAACCGAGTCCGGCTTCGAGTAAGACCGCTTGCCTTCCCCCGACACTTTAACGGTGCCGGCAGAGTGTTCTATCTTCACGCCGAGCTGGGTCAGACAGTTCATCGTACTCTTGACATCGCCGCCGGTAGAAAGGCCTCTGATCTCCGACCGGCCCTTCGCGAGCGAAGAAAACAGTAAAGCTCTGTGGGAAATGGACTTATCGCCGGGAACCGTGAACGAACCTCGTATCGCCGACGCGCCTCTCCTCTCGTAATTCATTCGTCCTCAATTTATTTTATAAGTGACGAATGTCAGGCTATATATATAAATCAAGGACTGACATTTGATTTAATATAAATTTGAGGGGGTGATTTTGCAATAACGGCCCGATATGGCGAATAATGGAATAGAGGAATGCCGGAATGGGATCAGGTTCGTCCGTTAGCTTCAACGGCTAATTTAATCATATAATTCTTCACGGTACCTTGCGAAGTCACGTCAAAGGCGGACTCGCCTTAGGCGAGGTCTTCATGGAGAAGCGCCGCAAGCACCTTCGCAAGGTTCACGTGGCGTTCCATCTCGCCACACCACGTTCGTGCCGCGGTCCTTCTGAATTTACTAGGTGCGCGACATGATGAGAGCACGATAATATAAAATAGTCGAGGGTCGTGGTTCGCGTTGTTACTGCCATAGTGCAGTACTGGGCCTTGACCCCGTTAATTACACTGGAAACATCGTTTCCAATCATAATTTGCGACGAGGAGGTTCTCCTTTCTATCACTTTACCTCACTTTTTCTCTACTCTCCGCTTTCAATAAGGGTCCTGTTATACGCCCCGCAGCAATCTAAATTGTTCCACCAAACGGCACATCCTGATCTCCGACCCGCATGTACAATCTGTATCGGACCACTTTGTTGGGATCACGCTGCTCTGGAGGTATTTCTTTAATCAGCATACCTATTCTAAGCTTTGTTGAGAAAAAGAAGAGGAGACAACTTTCTACAAGTTCCAATACGGAATATTCTAAACTTTCCAAGACATTGAGGATACCGCCTGAAGGAAAAGTGGGAAACGTAATGGCAACGGTTCCGTCTGACTCCAGGCGATAAGAGAGAGGAGGAAATGTCATAGATGAATGCTCGATGTCATTTCGAAAACCATTGAACGTTTCGTACCATGTGGAACGAGCTGCCTGAACATAAGCGAGAATGAATTCTGCCCTCTGACCCCAGTCTTTCTTGAGGTTGGCGGATTCTCTCTCAAACTTCTTCTGCGGACCAAACAGGAACCCGGCTTTGAGGCCAAATACCTGGCCGACCCGTGGAATAGCGGAGATAACCATTTCGCCTTTGATAAAGAAATCCTTAACGTAGGCCCGGTATTGGTTATCAATTGGCTTGAGGATTGAAAGTTGTTTGTTTGGATGGATACGTACTGCAGAGCCACTTTTTATTTCGGACTCATGGTGCTCAAACAACTGTCTCAGGTTCTTTAGAGCTAGCTTGAGTTCCATAAAGTTGTCGAGAACTGCGGAGTATTCGTTTTCAAAGCTCTTATATTCCACAGGGTCGCGTAGTAACTCATTCCTGAAATGGAACATTTGAAGCATCAGTCTGGCGGGAAATGGCGATGAAGTTCCTTCATCAAATATCTTTGTAGCAACCCATTGATTCGGCGGTACCGTTTTCAAATTCTCACCTTAATGAACAAATCAACCTTACTGTAGGGAACCGCTAAATGTGCTGCGTGGCGTATAACTACTGTAATTACTTAGTACGTTCTTACTCCCAAATATGGATGAAAAGAGTATTACGTTTTTGCGCCCTAGTCCGCTATTTCCAAAGTGTCTCGTTATTTTCCCTTTGCCCTGAAGTTACTCGAATTTATCGTATCCCCAAATCAAGTGCAAAGACACCACGGGTCGTCCCCGGGAAATCATCCTGCTTTGCCGGCCGGCTGGGTTTTACCTTACCAGAGTTTCCAGGGAACCCTATCTCTCGGGTATCGGCACGACTATCGGGCTCTCCGTCCCGTTCTTCCCGACTGCAGCGATACCGAAAATGTACTTGTCCTTGGAAAGCTCCGGGAGTTCCGACTCTACCTCCTCGCCGCCCGAAACATTCGGCACGGAGATGTAGTTGGTCCAGAGCGGCTGCCACGTTTCCCGGTAATAAACCTTCCATCCCGACACGTCTTCCGAAAGCGGGTTCTTCCACTTCAGGCGAGTACCGTATTCGAGTTTGTCGACGAGCATCACGGGATCCTGCGGCTCACGCGGGGAAACAGAAAGCAAGGCGGCAGTCGCCGAGTTTACCTTACATACCTTCGCGACATACTGCGGGTCCACAAACTGAGGGAGGTCGCCGAATTGCACGCCGTCTTCGACTCTGACGTACTGGTGCTGGTGGTTATAGTCTTCGTTGGGCTCGGTGAACCTTACCCCGGCATATCCGAATTGATTGAACGAAGTATGGTCTCCGCCGCGCAGGAAGCGGTCGCTCCTGAACACAAGCTCCGTTTTAAACGCCGGCAGGTAGGTTTTCGCGTTCTGGTGTATGTACCGCGCGAGTTCCCTCGAAGGGCTGTCGCTTTCGTAACCGAACACCGAGGCCGGGATCTTCCTGTCGCCGACTGCAACTTCCTTCAGGCTTTCCGAGAAGACTCTTATCCTGCTGTTGTCAAGCACTCCGTTTCCGCCGCGCGTGCCGCCGACGATGTCGTTGTTGAGGTCCGCGACTATGTTCCAGTTGTTCTGCTTCGCCATTTCAGCGAAGTGGTGACTCCCGTACAACCCCTGTTCCTCAGCGGCACAGCAGAGGAACACAATATTCGCGTCCGGCCGGAAACCCGATTCTGTGAAGGCGCGGGCCGCTTCGATAACAAGCGACGATCCGCTCCCGTCATCGTCGGCGCCCGGAGCGTCGGCGGTAGAGTCCATAAAATTCCCGACGATTGTATCGTAGTGGCCGCTCAACACTATGTACCTGCCGGAAGGGCCCTCTTTGCCCCACAGGATTCCGTATACGTTGACGATCTTCGTGGGCACGGATATCCTGGGAGAAACCGGCTGGACGAACTCGTCGCGGTAGACCTTAAAATTCGCGTTCGAGGACGCGAACTCCATGAATCTCGATGCGATCCAGTTCCTGGCGGCGCCGATCCCGCGCGTCGGGCTCGTCGTGTCGGACATAGTATGCCGCGTTCCGAACGATACAAGCTTGAGGTCGTAAGTATGGATCGAATCGGCTGAGATCGCGTCGAGAACTCTCATGACGGCGTCCCGCGCCGAAAGAGACGATTCACCGTTATCTGCCGGACCCGATTGTGGTGGCTTCGAGGCGAATATGAAACTCGCGCTAACCAGCGCGACAATGGCTGTGAATACCCTCTTCATTTTGATTCGCTCCCTTTTGTATATGTTGCGGAAAATAATCGTGTGCCCGAAACACGAGACTCCGTGGATGTCCGAGGAGGACTGAACAACCATCCGCCGTGTCATTCCCGCATGCTCCAAGCGGAAATCCAGCCATCCCTATTGCATGGATTCCCGATAGGAACGTTCGGGAATGACAGAGAACCACTCTTCGGATAGTAACGGAGTCAAACGACTCTTACTTATCCCTCCAGATCTTTACCTCAAACGTTCCCGACGAGGTCGCGACTCCACGGAACATGCCCGTCGTGTTGAAGTCCATGTCGTAGTTCCCTTCCCTGTCAACGGCGATAACGCCGCCGACGTTCGGCTTGAGGAGTGTGTGAATCACATAATGCACGGCGTCCTTCAGAGACATTCCCTTATACGCCATCAACGCGTTGATGTTGAAGCCGACGGCATTCCGCATATATTCCTCGCCGATACCCGTTCCGGAAACCGCGCAGGTCTGGTTGTTGGCGTAAGTGCCGTCGCCGACGAGCGGTGAATCTCCGATTCTTCCGGGCATCTTTCCCGTCAAACCCCCAGTGGATGTTCCGGCAGCGAGGTTACCATATTCATCGAGACAGACACAGCCGACGGTGCCGTGATCTTTATTCTTGATTTTCTCCATCCACTTCTCGAGCTCGGTCTTTCTTTCGGGAGTGTCGAAGTAGCTGTTCGGCACCGGTTTCATTCCCATTTTTACGGCAAACGCGTCGGCGCCCTGGTACGCGAGAAGAATATGAGGAGTCTTCTCCATGACCAACCTGGCCAGCGTGATCGGATGCGCGACGTGCTCCACGCCAGCGACGGCACCGCATTGGAGAGTGGCTCCATTCATTATCGCGGCGTCAAGTTCATGACGCCCGGCTGAAGTAAAGACGGCTCCTATCCCTGCATTGAATTTCGGATCCGTCTCGAAATACCTGAGAACCTTCTCCACGGCTTCCATGCTCGTGCCGCCGTTAGCCAACACATCTCTGCCGATAGTGAGAGCGTGCTTCATCGCGGCATAGTACTGAGCCTTCACTGCTTCCGGCATGGACTCGCTTATCGTTCCCGCTCCGCCGTGTATGACGATGGTATACTTATTGGTCCTCTCCTGAGCCCTGCCATTATTCGGCAGTCCGACAGCCATGACTGCCGCTATGGCGAGTGCGGCCAAGGTAAACATGTGCTTTCTCATTTTGCAGCTCCTTCCAGTGCGTCGGTTTGAATGCGCAGCTTGCTGTGCCACCTTCCGTACATAAAATAGATTACGAGCCCGATCGCCAGCCAGATCACGAAACGAAGCCAGGTGATCTCCGGGAGACCGAACATAAGGTAAACGCAGAACAGGATTCCCATGATAGGTACGAACGGGACCAGAGGGGTCCTGAATCCCCTCTTGGCATCGGGTTCCTTGACTCGAAGCACGAGGACGCCGATGCAGACGAGTACGAAAGCGAAGAGCGTCCCGATGTTCGTGAGCTCCGCAGCTTCACTGATATTGGCGATGGCGGCGAAGAAGGCGACGAAGACGCCGGTGAGAATCGTTGTGACATACGGCGTGCGGTATTTTGGATGAACCTTGGAGAAACTCGGGGGAAGTAAGCCGTCGCGCGACATCGAAAAGAAGATGCGCGGTTGTCCCATCTGGAACACGAGAAGGACTGCCGTAGTTGCAATGACAGCGCCGAAAGCGACTATTCCTGCTGCCCAGTCGAGATGGTTCAGGTGGAGAGCCAATGACAAAGGTTCGGCGGTCGCCAGTTTCGCGTAAGGAACGAGTCCGGTAAGAACCAGTGCCACGGCTATATAGAGGACGGTTGAAATCGCAAGGGAAGCAATCATCCCGATTGGAAGAGTCTTGGATGGATTCTTCGTCTCTTCCGCGGCGGTCGAAACCGCATCAAAGCCGATGTACGCGAAGAAGACGATTGCGGCGCCGGTCTGTATACCCTTCCACCCGTTCGGCGCGAACGGCGTCCAGTTTTCCGGTTTAACGAAGAAAGCTCCGATTCCTATGAAAAAGAGAAGTATGATCAGCTTAATCACCACCATCACGGAATTGAATCTCGCGCTTTCCTTTATCCCGATGACGAGTATGTAGGTGATGAGCGCGACTATGAGCACGGCGAAAAGGTTGAAGACGATCGGTACACCGAACAGGTGCGGGGCTTTGTCGATCAACCCGGGGGTGGCAAGCGTCGTCCGGTAGTCCGTTACGAGATACCAGGGGATCGTGATTCCGAATCCGCTGACCAACTCCTGGAAGTAGCCTGCCCAGCTTATGGCCACCGCAATGTTGCCGACCGCGTATTCGAGTATGAGATCCCATCCGATTATCCACGCGATCAGTTCGCCGAGCGAGGCGTACGAATAAGTATACGCGCTGCCGGCGATCGGGATCATGGAGGCAATCTCGGCGTAGCAGAGCGCGGCAAATCCGCAGGCGATGCCCGTAAGAATGAAAGAGATGACCAGAGCGGGACCTGCCCCGGCGTAGTTCGAACTCCCTGCAGCGGCGGTTCCGGTCATCGCAAAGATGCCGGCTCCGATTATCGCGCCGACGCCAAGCGTCGTCAGGTCGAACGCGTTCAGGCTGCGTTTGAGTTTGTACTCGGGCTTTTCGCTATCCGCTATGATGTCGCTGAGTTTCTTGGTACGAAAAAGGTTCATCCAATTGACCTCATAGGTTATGTGATTGGAATGAAATGTAGGAACAGGGGGATATAAATGCAATAAGATTGTTCCTCCCACGAAGAGGCCGTTCTTGCTGCGTGGGCAAAAAAAAGGCCGCCGTAATGGCGGCCTCTTCAGCTTGCCCACTGCTCAGAGGAGACTACTTAAGGAGAAGCATCTTCTGCTTGAATACTTTATCGCCCGCGCGCAATACGTAGAAGTAGACGCCGGACGCAAGTCTACCAGCATCGAAGACCATCTTGTAGTTTCCGGCCTTCATCGAACGATCCAACAGGACCGCGACACGCTGGCCCAGCACGTTGTAAACGACGATCTGTACTTCAGACGCCTTGGGAAGCCCGAACTCTATCGTCGTCGAAGGGTTGAAAGGATTCGGATAATTCGGGCTCATGTAGAATTCCCTCGGTATCCCGTTCTGCCTGTCCTGGACACTCACGACGATTATCTTCGCGGAGTCGACCGGGATGAGCTCGTATCCGCCGGTCAAAACAGAAGCGCCCGACGAATGCTGGTTCACGACCGCGGTGATATTGATCGGATATTGCGGTTCAGCGAACGATGCGACGTTAGTTCCCGCGTTAATGTAAACCATCGCGGTGTCGGTCTGTGCCTTATTTCTCAGGAGCACTTCCCCGCCGGACGCCCATGTCCCGGAGACCTTGTACAGCGAATCGATCTGAACGAGCTGCGCTTCGTACGCTTCCGGGTCTTGGAGATATTGATGGAGTGTGAGTTTTTGCGCGACGGGGAGAGCGGCGTTATGTTTCAGATAGCCGAAGTACGCGGAATCCGGTTGAAGCGGTATTATCTCCGTCAACCCGCGGTACTGGGCAATGCTCCCTATAACGGACACCGAATCTCCCACCTGGAAGGTTCGACCGAGAGTCCCGTTGTAGAAGACGTCGATCGCGCCCGTTCCGTCCTGTATGAAGTAGGAAGTGGTAGTACCGGACAAATTCGGTGTCGTGACCACGCCGAATACCTGCACCGTATCGCCGAGATTATCGGGCTTTAGGTCACTGTTGCCGTCGGTCCTCGCCGTCGCGATTGTCATAACAGGCTTCACGGGCGGAACCACGCCGTTGAACGTCCAGCGTTGATCGCCGATGATCTTCCCGTCTGAGCCGGCTATAGCGAGATTTATGTCCGAAGTGTATGAACAATTGAGAGTGTCGGCAAAATATTTATTACCTCTTCTGTCCATATCGTCGGTGGCGCTGTTCCAGAGTGAGGACGGGGTATTTTTCGTCATGTTCCCGCCGGTTGGAGAGCGATACCACCGCATTTCATTGGTCATCAATCTCGGAATCTTGCTGAGATTGGTGGTTACCTTCTTGAACGCCGTAACGGAATCCGCACCGATCCTGCCGTTGATGTGCCAGGATAGGGGGACATTTTCGGTAAGATCGAAGTCGTTAAGATATGCCTCCCCTGAATCTGAAGTGCTGTAATAGTTGTTACTGATTTCCCAGACAGTCGTGTCGTTGGGAGCTGAGAAGATCCACGACATCCTGTTGTTGCCGTTCGGGTACTTTTCGCCCGTATTCGCCCACTCAGCCGAACGAGTGGCATCTCCCGTGTCCTCGCCGCAGGCGAACGCGTCCACAAACAGGTTGTTCGTGATGATAACTTTGGAGCCGACATTCCCGAGCGAAAGAAGTCCGTGGAACCCCATGCCGTTCAGGAACGTATTGTGGTCAATCTTTGTGTAGTTCAAGCCGCCGGTTCCGGCCGAGGGATTCGAGAAATTATAGTGCCGAATAATACGGTCCTGGTAATTGACGAACGTGTTGTTCACGAGGATCAACGAATCGCACGACACCTCCCGCAGATCGATGCCTTTCCCCGCGCCCAGGTTCGAAGTACTCAGAGCGCCCATGTTCGCGAAAATCGAATTGGTGACCTGTACTTTCACCGAGGCCGAACCGGTCCTCAGATGCTGCCCGTTGATGTTGGTAAGTATGCAGCTATCGATAACTATCGATGAGCCGGTTTGAGTAGTGTTCACCAACCCTCCCTGAACGTTGTTGAAGTTGGTATCGACCGGCTCAAAGTACCCTGAAACGACGAGGTTACTCATGTACAAATTTCCGCCAAGAAGGACGAACAAGTTTCCGGGCGGTCGCTGCGGTGTCGCGCCTGTACCTGTCGGGTACTGATAAATTACCGGCTTCGCCCCGGCGCCGTACTCGGCCCTCAACCTCATCGTGCTCCCCGCCGGCACGTTGAACACCTCGGTGTTCAGATATATGCCGTCCCGCTTCAACACATAGACGCGGTTCGCGGGAATCCCGTGATTCGCGGTCGTGTCCGCCTTGATCTGAGTCATCAGAAATGACCCCGCTGTACCATCGTATGGATTGATAACCAGTACGCTCTCCTGTCCATACAATGAACTGGTCAGAAACATAAGAAATACAAATGCTACTGCTCGGTACTTCCTATAACTCATGATTACCTCCTTTTAATTATTGTTATGGTTTCAAAACTCGAGTATCGCCCCGAAATTCGCCGTGATTCCATACCTTTCACTCGTATTCAGAATCTTGTACCCGTTAACTCTATCGTAGAGAGAATTACCCTCTTTCACATTGGTCAGGTTGCTTACGTTGAGAAGCAATGCAACATTCCTCGTTATTTTCTGCTTCAACGCCAGGTCGACTCTTGTGAACGCGTCCGCGACGATGTCCCCCCGACCGCTCGGCGTGAAGGACACGTTGTATTCCGACTGATGGAAAAGCGAAATCCTGCCGGAGAAACCTCCGACGTCATACCCGAGGGAAACGTTTCCGTAAAACTCCGGCTGGTTCTCCAGCTGCTGTTTCCTGTCTATGACACGCTCGTCATATCTATAAAAAGGAAATGGAAAGCCAGGTACATAGTACTCAACGGTGTCGATGGCAGTGGCAATGATATGGGTCTCGGAACGAACTAATGATGCGTTATAAGAGAGAACGAAGTTGCTCAGGAATCCTGGCAAGAAGGTGAAGTTCATTTGATGTTCAAACTCGAATCCCCACACCATTGTCGGTTTGTCGGAATTATACGGGACGGTCAACGCATACGTGCCCGTATGGAGCGTTTGCCATCGAAGCCCCAGGTAGTCGATCAGCCCGTTCCCGGTCGTGTTTATCTGATTCAGCATGTGGAACATGTCGGTGATTTCCTTATAGAAAGCGGAGGCGGAAATCAGGCCTATCTTGTCACCGAAGAAGGACAGATTCACTTCGTAGTTCCACGCTTTGGCATCGCGAAGGAGGGGATTCCCAAGGAGCAGCTGCTTGGAGCCGCCAGCCTGGATGTCTCTCCAAGCGAAGTACGTGTTCAGTCTGTAATTGAAATCAGGCCGCGCGAGCGCCCGGTAAGCGGCAACGCGAACATTCATAAAATCGGTCGCCCTAAGGTTTAACTGGACATTGGGAAGCCAGACTGTTTCATCATGGGCGGCCGTCGTGTCCCTGCTGGCATCCGGTGGGATCGGGAACCCACCCGTCTGTATGGGGGAGTATTTGGACTGATACGTATTGTTTTCGCTTTCAACTCTTACCCCGGCAATCAACGTGACTAAGGAACCCACGTTGAACGTATTCATGACATAACCGGCGGATACCCTTTCGGTGATCGAGTAGTTGTATGTCTTTGCAGTAGGGTCGTCCGAATACTCACGAATTCTTCCGCTCTGGTCAATCCCGTTTTTGTTGAGACTGTACCATTCATCCAGCTTAGCCCTGTTCAGGATCGGGTTTAAATCATAAAGGCCGAATATTTCTCTCGAATCAGGGTACGTGTTAAGAAAGTCATAGAAAGAAACGTAAACGTTTGCCGGGGACTTCAAATAGTTTTGGAAGAAGGAGTCGAAATATGTACCGCTCAAATCCTTCTTCTGGATTGTGCCGTTCGCGGTGATTTCGTCGGGCTGCCAGTATCCCAGGTAGTAAGGAGCATACGTGCGGCCCTGTAAATTCGACTTATCCTGGATTCTATACTTACCTCCGAACTTCAGCTGGCCCGATAGCGAATTGCCGAACGAGTAATCCCTGGCAATATCCAAATACGCGACTCTTTGCCTGTCATAGCTTCTCTTTGTGGAATAGAATCCATCGTACAATGTCGCGGCTTTGAAATTATTGAGGGCGAACGGTACCAATTGCTCGGGATCTGTCTTAATAGTCGGTGTCGGTGCCATGCCTGAAATCGTGACCGAATCTGCCATCAATGAAGGCTCCAGAAAATGAGCCAGGTAGTCGTATGGGAAATCGGAAAGGGACTCGGCGAATGAAACGCCCCAGTCAATTGAGAAACCTGCGACTCTGTTGTCTCCGAGCAGGGCGGTATTAAGAGTATTGATATTCTCGATCTGGTCTCTTGCCGAATATGTCACGCTTGATCCGCTGGTGGCGCCTCCGATCGAGGAAGGATAATCTCTCGTTGAGGCAAGGATATCCCTCTTGGTGCCGCTGTACACAGTATTCAGCCTTACCGCACCTCCATCCGGCGTGTTCAAATCGAGTAAAACACTGAAGCCGTTACGTTTCCTGATTTCATTATTGAACTGTAAGGTGAAGTCTCTTATCGCGTAGTCGGTTTGGTTGTTCAGCCCCTGGTCATAGTTGAGATCGATATTCTCGCTGCTCCTGATTCTGTTCTCCAGATTCCCGAGCAACTGAACCCCGAGTACGTCGCCGAAAAATCTCTCCCCATAACGCAGCGCGAAATTATACTGCTTCGCGGAATTCATCAGTTCGTTGTAGTCCCCGTTCAGGTCGACTCTGATCCTTCGTTCGGATGGGGCTTTCTTCGTGACAAGGTTTATGGTGCCGGCGATTGCGTCGCCGTCTTTATCCGGTGTCAGGGCTTTATACAGTTCGATCCCGGAAAGAGAGCTCTGTGAGATCGTACTCATGTCAACACTTCTATCCGTCGAATCGGTGGAAGGTATCTGCACGCCGTCCATAGTTATGTTTGTGTACTTCTCACTCAGACCGCGAAGTATAACTTTGTTTGCTTCCCCGCCGGAACGGATTATGGATACTCCCGGCAGTCTTCCGATCGATTCCGCGGCATTAGCGTCGGGCAGCTCCTGTATCTTTTCCTCCGACACGATGTTAACAATCGTGTTGGAGCTCACCTGCTGGTTGATGGCCGCGAGCTGCCCCTTAATCTGCGCGGTGACTACGACCTCTTTTCCCTGCACCTCCTGGGGTGAAAGCAACAGAGTCGTCGTGATAGTTGTTCCGCTCCCGACCGACAGTTGCAGCGTTTTGACTCTGTATCCGATGTAGGACACACGAACGCTGTAGTTGCCCGCAGGGATATTCATGACGGTAAAGTGTCCTTCCGCATCGGTGCTGGCTCCAAGCCCCGTTCCAACTACAAATACATTGGCACCGACCAGAGGAGACGAGATCAGTGAATCCACGACGAATCCTTGAAAGATCCCCTGCGCCAACGCGAAACCCGGCACCAGCAGTAAGAAGAGAACCGTGAAGACTCTTTGAAACAACTTCATGCTTGTTCCTCACATTTTTGAAAAGGAGACTGTAAACGATCACTTCATTCTATTTTCAAATAGGAATCAGGAACGTCGATTGTAAGGTGCTTCCGTGAAGGTGTCTTAGGTTCTGTGCGGTGGTTGAATCAAGAAGGGTGCTTTTTTCGGTATCTCAGGTCTTCCAACCCTGACATTAGAAGGCCTTATCTGAAAGTGTTTTCCGAGTCTGAAAACCCGCGAATTTTTAAAGCGCTTACTTTAGCGTTTACTTTACCGATAATGCAGCATTAATTTCGTATGAACAAAAGGAAATGTCAAGTCTTTTCTTTTGCGGAAGACCCCGTGATTGGCCTAAATTCGCCGAAATTCAGGAGGCAGACGTAGCAAGCTCACTTCAGCTCCTGAGTCCCGGCTCCCAGCGGCGAACCGGACCGGGATTGCAGATGTTATCATAAATAACTAACCTTTGGTTCAAAGCAAGGAGATTCAAAATGCACCTCATCACCAAATTATTTACCCTCACTGTTCTCTCAGCCTCCCTTCTCGCAGCGCAGACCGTCCCAACTCCACAGGCCGGATCAGCCGACGCGAAGATAGAGCAGGTCCTTGGCACGATTTCCCCCGATTCCATCAGGTCTTTCGACAACACTCTGGCCGGCTTCGGGACAAGACACACCACGTCCGATACGACGAGTAACACTCGCGGCATAGGCGCGGCCAGAAGATGGATATACTCCAAGTTCGAATCCTTCTCCAGGCACGATCCTGATTTCACGGTCCATGAAGACAGGTTCGTGCTCAGCAACGTGCCGCTGATTACCAGGCCGACCGTCCTTGTGAATGTATACGGAGTTCTGCGCGGTAAGGAAGGAGCGAACGGAAGGTACATCGTAATATCCGGACATTATGATTCGAGATGCACCGACATCATGAACGACACATCCGACGCGCCGGGAGCGGACGACGATGGGAGCGGTTCTTCACTCGCGATCGAAGCAGCCCGGGCGTTCACCGCAACTCATTTCAAGCCGGATGCGAACATAATATTCATCTGCTTCGCCGGCGAAGAGGAAGGCCTTTACGGAAGCGAACATTTCGCAATGGAAGCACGAAAGAAGGACATGAATATCGTGGCCGACCTGAACAACGATATAGTCGGCGCGATACGAGGCGGTAATGGAGTCGTCGAAAGCAACATGGTACGCGTATTCTCCCAGGGCTACAAAGAAATCAAGCTTGGCAACCGCGAGGTTAATCCGGAAGTCATCGGTTACGAGAACGACAGCCCTTCGCGCGAATTAGCGAGATACATTCACGCGGCGGGAGAGAAATTCCTCCCGACGTTCCATACGACGCTTATTTTCCGCCAGGACAGGTTCCTCCGCGGAGGTGACCACGCCTCATTCAACAAGTACGGCTACGCCGGAGTCCGGTTTACCGAACCGAACGAGGACTACCACCATCAGCACCAGAACGTTCGCGTCGCAGATGAAATGGTAAACGGGAAAGAAGTCAAAGTGCAGTACGGCGACCTTCCGCAATACGTCGACTCTGCCTACGTTGCCAGAGTTTGCCGCATGAATTCACTGACCGCCGCTCTTCTTTCCATTTCGCCGCCCACTCCCACAAACGACATAATGCTCGTCGACAAACTGGAGTACGGCTCCAGGTTCAGGTGGGACAATCCGCTGCGTGGCAAAGATATCGCGGGATGGAAGATCTATTACCGGAAGAGCGCTCAGCCCGAATGGGCCGGCTACGTCTTTGTCGGCTCATCGAATGACCCGGTGGTTAACTACGATCTCACGACAATGTCCAAGGACGATTACATATTCGGTATCGCGGCAGTCGGGACAAACGGTGCCGAGAGTATACCCGAGGCGCCGCTGCCAGGCAGATAAGGAACCATTGCCGGGGATGGTTTATCCCCGGCACTACTTCTTCGGCCGTCGTGCGCCATCTATACTTGCCGCCTTCTTTTCCGTTTTTTCCTTACCGGAAACGCCGCCGTTGTACCCCGCAAAGAACGCCTCCACGAGCAAAGAGACGGAAGTCCGTTGAACAAGGAATACCAACAAAGATGTGAGGATAATGCTCAAACCTATCACGCTATATATCGTGTTTTGAATCATGGCACCTCCGGCAATACCGCCGGCGACCGCCAGAGGAGCGAGAACGGCTGCCGCCAGTCCCTTTGGAACGATGACAGACATGAATTTGACGTCGTTGAGCGATGCCTCTTTTTTGCTGAGCGAAAAGCGTACGGCAAAAATGCGAGCGAGGATAATCATCATCGTTACGCTGAACGCGAGCATCGGAGTGGCGATATCCTGCAGTCTGATCGAAATGCCGATGTACACAAAGAAGAATGTCTTCAACAAGAAGACCATCTCAGCGAGGAAAGCCTTTTCGCCCGAGTTAAGGCGGATCGGTTCAAGGTCCTTTCCCGGCTTCCAGAATGGTATGCTGATATCGCCGATGTTCCCTATTACTATGCCGAAAGCCAGTGCCGACACCGGACCGCTAAAGCCGAGAAGCTCGCAAATCCCATATATAATAAAAACGAACGATGGGGTCGTGAACATGGCATTCTGGAGCCTGCGCACTCTGTTCAACAGAACCGACCATAGGTATCCCCCTGCGCCTCCAATGACCGCGGCGAAAAGGAATCCTGACAGAAGGCCTCCCAACATGTGGCCCAACTGCACGGAAGACATCGCCGCCCACCTTATTACCCCCAGGCCGATCACGACTGTCAGAGCCTCGCCGAGCGCCGATTCAAGCGTCAGGACCGTCTTATTCGAATCGGACATAGGAACGTGCTTGAGAAGCGGCATCACGACTGATGGACCGGGTCCTGCCAGAACTGCACCAACAAATACAGCGGTCAACACCGACAACCCCGCGGCGAAATGAAGCAATAACGTGACACCGACGGAAGCCACCAGATAGCTTACGAGCGTGAGCTTTGTTGTCTGCTTGTAGGTCCGCAGGAGACTCTCCAGCGAGAGCTGCATCCCACCCTCGAAGAGAATCACCACCAAGTACGATAACCGTGAAAACGCCCCCGACTTTTCCGAAATCAGCGGGGGTCACGATCTTCAACACGGGGCCGAGAACAAGCCCGATAAGGATCAGGAAAAGAACATCCGGTACCTTCGTCTTTTCGAAAAGCGCGACGAATGCGTGCGCCAAGAAAACAAGGAGCCCAACGAATATGACGACTACCGAGATGTCCATGGCTTACCCAGCGGCCCCGTTACCAGACCGATAGTTCAAAGGCACGACTCCGCTCTCTCAGGCACTCGGTTTTCAGTGCTTCCCATAGTTGAAAGCCTTATCGGGATATTGGGGCGGAGGCGGAACACTGACCGGATGTTCCTTCATCTGCATCTTCAGATATTTGATCGCCTCCTGAAGCTGTGCGTCGTGACCTTCAAATGTAATATGCGGTGTGTTGTCCACAACGATGTCAGGATCGACTCCGTGTCCCTCGATCAGCCAGTGTCCGCCAGGGCCGTAAACTCCGAGCTCTGCCGCCGACGCGATGCCGTCGTCAAGCAGACGGTTGTCGAACGAAAGCCAGATTTCTCCGCCCCATGTGCGCATTCCAATCACCTTTCCTAGACCAAGGCGCTTGAAACCTTCCGTGAATGCTTCGCCGTCGGATGCCGTGAACTGGTTGCAGAGGAGGACAATGTGGCCCCGGAAAGCATACTGCATGTTCCATATAGGCTTCCCCGCCCGCGGTTTCCAGTACATCCACGCCTTCCTGAGGAGTTTCTCGAGTATCCAGCTGTCGATGTTTCCTCCACGATTGTTCCGCACATCGATTATTAATCCCTCCCTGTTGAAGACCGGATAGAAATCCCTGACCCATTGTGAGATGTCACCGCTCCCCATCGCCCGGAGATGAACGTAACCGATGCTATCGTTGCTCTCTAGCAATACATGTTGTAACCAAGTACAGGACATAATATTACGTATTGCTAGGAAATCACAGTCAGAAAGGCGATGTATACTGCCAGAACTCGTTTTCTTTTACGTGAAGTATCCACCGGAACAGATTAATATTGAAGGACTATTGAATTATGACAACGACCCGTTATGAAACCCCGGATCTTCTCGAAACTCAGTTCGAGCCCGGCTCGGATGAACAGGTGTTGCGTAATCTCAGAGGGATATCCGATCGTCACGCCATGGAACTGGCAGAGACCGTGGAATTACTCCGGACAACCGATGAACTGTTGGACAGCTTCAGTGCTGAGCAGCGGATTACTGCTCACGATATCTGCCAGATGCATCGGCTCTGGCTGGAGTCAATATACGAATGGGCGGGTAGCTACCGTCAGGTGATGATGAGTAAGGACGGCTTCCCCTTTGCCTCCCCGCTATATATTCCGGTTCTGATGACGGAGTTTGAAGAGAAAGTCCTGAGAAGATATACACCCTGCCGGTTTGACGGAACCGATGAAATTGCCATGGCAATGGCGGAAGTGCATACGGAACTGTTACTGATTCACCCTTTCCGGGAGGGTAACGGACGACTGGCGCGTCTGCTTACAACCATAATGGCACTGCAGGCAGGGCTGCCGCTGCTGGACTATACACTCATGGATGAGCAGCGTGAGCGGTATTTTGCCGCAGTAAGGGCAGGTCTTGACCGTAACTATGAACCGATGAAAATGATTTTTGCGGAAATTATCGGGAGGTGACTTTTGCTGAAGACGGCTGCGGCTGTTTAAGGGACTGGATCTCCTGTGGAGTCAGACGGATTTCTTCTACTGCCGATGAAGAAACAACCGAAGCGAAAACCGCTTCACGCCGCTTGAGAGCGTCGAACAGGTGAGGATTAGTCTTGCTGAGGGGTTTCGATTTCATGGCTCATACTATAGCAGAACATTCCCCGTATTCATAGACGGGAAAATGCGGCTGATCCAGTCCGTTCCCAGTCCCAAGGCCGGATTGATCAGGTCAAACCTGTTTCACGCGACGGCGCGACGAACGCGACGCAGGGCAAAAACGGATAAGCGCTATTCTGTCTGATCTGAAAGGATTCAACATATGACCGAGAATGAAATAGCGGACAAGGTAATGGACGCATCATTTCAACTTCACCGGGAACTTGGCCCCGGCCTGCTTGAAAGTGTCTATGAAGCTGTTCTGGCGAAATTACTCATCAACAGCGGTCTGGAACTTCAACGCCAGTCAGCAATTCCTGTAAAATTTCAGGGTATGATGTTTGATGAGGGTTTTCGGGCTGACTTGATAGTGGAGCAGAAAGTAATCATAGAACTGAAATCTGTTGAAAGACTGCAGCCGGTTCATTCCAAGCAGCTTCTTACTTATCTGCGTTTAACCGGCTGTCGTCTTGGCTTGTTGATAAATTTCGGTGAAAACCTACTTAAAGACGGTTTCAAGCGGGTCGTCAACGGCTTGGAGGATGTGTAATTTACCCATAAACCGGTTTCAGGTTATAAGGTTCCCGTAGCGTCGTCGCGCCGTTGCGTGAGTAAAGGGTTTGCATGAAGGTGACATGACAGAAGCAGCTTTTGTTACCATTGCATCTCAACGGCTAATGGATGCTGAGGAATTTACTGACTTTGAACCTGGTTACCACGAGGGGACGCATCGAAGGATCGGAGGCTTAAATTACGTGTTGATGGGAGTTCTTTTGATGATGTAGATGGTTCGGCAAAGATTCTGATTGCAGATTATCGGGGTGGCACTGAAGCAGAGACTTTAACGCAAACGGACGCTAAAAATATGTTTTCGCGTGTACGGGCATTTGTTTCTGAATCACTGAGTGGCATGCTTCACACTGAACTCGAACAAAGTTCGCCAGCGTTTGACTTGGCTTCCGATATTTATAATCGAGGCCAGTCAATTTCTCGGTTCAGATTTTTTTTGGTAACAGATGCGATAATGAGCAATCGAATAAAAGATTGGGTTGAGGATTATATTAATCAGATCCCCGTAGAATTTCATATCTGGGACATTGCACGTTTTCACAGTTCATTCATTGCAAAGTCAGGAAGAGATGAGCTCCTTATCGACTTCCAAGATTTTACACCAGACGGAATTCTCCTTGTCTTGAGGCCGGACAGAACGCCAAAGACTATAAAGCTTATCTTTGTGTGATCCCTGGTGAATTTCTTGCTGATTTGTACGACAGATACGGGAGCCGCCTGTTGGAGCGAAATGTCCGCTCATTTCTTGGAGCACGAGCAACTAAGAATAATGTCAATAATAATATGAAAAAAACTATACTTCACGAACCGGATAAATTTTTCGCTTATAATAATGGTATTGCAGCAACAGCCAGCCATGCGGAGGTGGTTCCGAGAGGGTCAGGACTATATCTTACTACTGTTGCGGATCTTCAGATTGTCAATGGAGGCCAGACGACAGCATCTCTCTCAACAACACGACACAAGGAAAAAGCAGATCTTCGCAATATTTTTGTACAGATGAAGCTATCTGTTGTTACTTCAGACCCTGCCTGAAGGGAACGACCTCCTATATATCCAGATTTGCAAATAGCCAGAATAAAGTGAGTGATGCTGATCTGGCTTCCAATCGCGAATTTCATGTACGGATGGAAACATTATCAAGACGAATTGGTGCACCAGCCAAACCGGACGCAATTCAAGACGTTCTGGTTTTTATGAGTGTGCCAAGGCGCAGTATCTGAATGAGAAGTTAAAGGGCACAAAATCAGATAAAAACAAATTTCTGATGCTGAACCCGCGAGAGCAAATTATAACCAAAACTGATTTGGCGAAGTATGAAAACGCCTGGAGAAGATTGCCGCATACAGTTAGCCACGGTGCACAGAAAAATTTCAACGCTTTTGAAGAGTGGGTAAGGCAGGAATGGGAACGTGCAAAGGACGACTTTAACGAACAATATTTTCAGAATCTGGTAGCAAAAGCGATCCTTTGGAAATCAACTGAACGCATGGTTAGTGATCAGGAATGGTACCAAAAAGGCTACAGGGCTAATATTGTTGCTTATACAATCGCAAGGCTTTCATTGCTGATTGATGCTAAAGGAAGAGGTCAAATCCTTGACTTCAAATCCATCTGGGATCGTCAGCAAATATCACAAGCTCTTATCAGACAACTTGAAATAATTGCAGAAGAAATTTTCGACGTTATTACCGATACATCTCGACCTGTAGAAAACGTGACTGAATGGTGTAAAAGAAAAATGTGCTGGGATAAAGTGGAATCACTGGAATTATCCCTCAGACCTGATTTTGCAAATGAGCTTGTTGATAAGGGTGAGCATTTGATTGCGGTAAGAGAGGCAAGAGTTACTCAAAAAATCGATAATGGCGTTGAGGCTCAAACATTTGTATTTAAACGTGGTGCTTCATATTGGCAACGTTTGCTGGAATGGGGGCATGACCGTAGAATTTTATCCCCAGATGAAGAGAGTTTTGTTCGTGTAGCAGCACAAATGCCCCACAAAATTCCATCTGAAAAACAGTGTATGAAGATTTTGACAATCATGGAAAAAGTTGAAGCGGATGGATTTGCAGAATAGTCTGTAGGT
>CAWEBD010000106.1:0-3279 GCA_963806435.1 uncultured Bacteroidota bacterium | reverse complement strand
ACGTTCCCCGGCCAATCGTATTTGGTGAGGAGGTCGTAAGCCTCGGGTGAAAAGCGGACTATTTTCCTCGAGAATCTCTCGTTGAAATGACTTATGAAGTGGCTGACAAGCAGGGGGAAGTCATCCATCCTTTCCCTGAGCGGCGGGAGATGGATGTTTATGACGTTTATCCTGTAAAAGAGATCCTTTCTGAACCTCCCGGCTTCTATCTCGTCATGCAACACTTTGTTCGTAGCGGCGATTAGTCTCGCGTTCATCTTAATGGTCTTGTTCCCGCCGACTCTCTCGAACTGGCGGGTTTCGAGAACGCGCAGAAGCTTCGTTTGGACAGGGCGGGAAATGTCTCCGATCTCGTCGAGGAACAGAGTGCCTTCCTGCGCCAGCTCGAATTTACCGACCTTAGTGCTTATCGCGCCGGTGAAAGCTCCCTTCTCGTGTCCGAACAGTTCGCTTTCTATGAGCGACTCCGCAAAGGCGCTGCAGTTGAGCGCCACGAACGGGCCCTTCTCTCTGACGCTGTTGAGATGGATCGCCCGGGCGACCAGTTCCTTGCCGGTGCCGCTCTCGCCTGTAATAAGCACCGACGAGTCTGTCTGTGATACGCTGTCCAACAGAGTGAAGACCCTGTCCATCTCCTTGTTCCTGCCGATTATATTATCATAGCGGAATTTCTCCTGCAGATGGGCGGATAGATTCCTGATCTCCGAGATATCTATGAAGGTTTCGACGGCCCCGATATTTTCCCGTTTATTATTACGAAGGATAGCGGAGTTGACGCGTATCGGGACAACCGCGCCTCTCTTGCTGTTTATTTCCAGCTCGTTGCCGATCGTGGGCTTTCCCTTGCCGATTGTCTGTTCCATGTGGCAGCCGTTCCGGCATAACTTCGATTTGAATATCTCCCAGCATTTTTTCCCGACAGCTTCGCTCCTCTTGTAGCCGGTGATCTTCTCGGCGGAATTGTTGAATGAAGTGACGTTCCAGTCGTTGTCTATCGTGAACGTTCCCTCGATGTTGCTGTTGAATATTGCGTCGAGCCTGTTTCGCTGGTCTATAAGTTCGATGGTTCTTTTCTCGAGTTCCCCGCTGAGCGTGAGCATTTCCCGCGTGTCGCGGAATACGAGGACGGCGCTGATGACCTCGCCCGATTTCGTGATCGGCGTTACCGATGCGAGTACGTTCTTGACCGTGCCGTCCTTGTCGGTAATGTTGATCGACAGGTTGGACAGCGCGATGTTGTCGGCGAGGGAATTGAAAACGTGCTCCATGTCATGGGCGCTGTTGCGGAAAAGGATGTCGAATCGCTTCCCGACGATTTCATCCTCACCGTATCCCGTTATCCTTGAAGCAGCCTCGTTGAAGACGATTATGATGCGGTCGCGCCCGATGACGGCTATGCCGTCGGGGATGACCATGTTCTCCCTGTTCCTGTCGATAATGCTGATGACTTCTTTCATCTACACGCCTCCCCGAGTATCGATCCTGCGGTTTGCAAAGTCCCTGATAATGTGCATCGTAAGTTAATTGCAATCACGCAATGAACGCAATGCCCGTTGCAATCCCGCAACGACTATCGTTGCAAGACGCTTGTTTCTCGACGTTTTGGAGCGAAATCTTGGCATAGAAATCGGCCTTAGTACGGTGCGGTCGGTGAAGTTGCAGGACAAGCGTCGAGGCTCCCGGCCGGTGTTTGATTCAGAAATTAAACGGGAGGTCATGATGCCTAATCTTGATGGAACCGGGCCGCAGGGTCTGGGTCCCATGACAGGAAGAAGATTTGGGCGCTGTGTCGCCAAAGGGAGCGTTGAACTCCAGAAGACTCAGGTAATCGGCGAGCCGGGAGAGATTTATGGTCTCGGGCGAGGTGGAAGACCGTACGGCGGCGGCCAGGGAAACTGCTTCGGAGGCGGCCGGCGTGGCATGGGAAGAGGAAGAAGATTTGGTCGTTGAATGATCATCGCCATATCCGCCGATAGAAATGGTCCGAATCCTCTCGTCGGCTCGGACTTCGGAAAGAGCGCATGCTTCATGTTGTTCGGTCCAAACGGCGAAATACTGGAGACGGTGGAGAACCCGTTTGCGGACTCGCTTGGAGATGGGGGGATTCAATCCGCCCAGATGTTGATCCGACGAAATGTCGATGTGGTGATCACCGGCGGGATCGGGAGGAACGCCCTGATGATTCTCTCGGGCGCGAAAGTGAGAATCTGCAGAAGTCCGGGAAGAAGTGTGGCGGAAGCAGTTGCTCTCTTCCTTGAAGGGAGGCTTGAAGCAATAGGATCAGCCCGCGATGCAGAAGGCAAGAGACGCGGAAGAAGGCGCGGAAGACACAATTAACTGAACGCTCCAACAGTAACACAACAGAAAGAAGAGGAACCATGAATCGAAGGTTAGCCGTAGCAATTGAGGAGTCGGACTCGCAAGAGAGAGTAGCCGAACATTTCGGGAGATGTTCAAAGTTCAACATCTGCGAGCTGGACGAGGAGAATCGGCTCGTCAAACAGGAATCGTATTTCAACCCCTTGAGCGGGGAACATGGCGGAGCCTGTCAGCTTCCCGCGTATGTCAAGCAGTTCAATGTCGACACGATCATCGCAGGCGGAATGGGACGCAAGGCGGTTGCCGGATTCCAACAGCTGGGAATGGAAGTCATCACAGCACCGGGTCTTCTTTTCAGGGAAGCACTCGATCTCTTCGCGCAGGGGAAGCTGAGTGGATATGAGGAATGTGCAGGCCATGAACATCATTCGTAGAGACCTGCTTCAGGAACATAACCACAGAGGCACGAGAGACACAGAGATTAAACCGATATTGTTTCTCTCTGTGCCCCGGTGTCGCTGTGTTTTAATTCGTCCGAAGCATCGCAAGCGACATCCGGAGTAACATGAAATGATAATGCCGATATACCTGTATGGAACCAGGGTCTGGGAGGGTCCCGCGCGGGCAATCACCAGACTCGACGACACGCTCGTCGGCCTGATCCACGATATGTTCGAGACGATGCACAAGGCTGACGGCGTCGGTTTGTCCGCGACGCAGGTCGGGCTTCGAATATCGCTGGCCGTAATCGACATTTCAGAAATAGATGACTATTCAGGCGAGAAGCCGATGGTAGTTATCAATCCTGAGATTCTCGAGTCGAGGGGTGAGTATACGATGGAGGAGGGCTGTTTGAGTGTTCCGGGCATACGGAGCGAAGTGGTTCGGGCGGACACGATTACGGTGCGGTTCACCGACGGAACTTTTCACCCCGTCGAGACTGAGCTGACAGGGATTTGC
>CAWEBD010000105.1:0-9258 GCA_963806435.1 uncultured Bacteroidota bacterium | reverse complement strand
CAGGATAGTCGCAGGGCTTCTCCGCATCAGGACCGAAATCCTCGTATTCCAAGTGAAGTTCGTCCAGTAGTCTCTTAATTTTCTCCTTGAGTTGAAAGCCGGCATGATCAGATGCGAGCGCGATCATAGATCTCTCATTCCCCCCTTGGCCGGAGGAACCATGCCTCACCCATTGTGATAGACACGTAAATTCTGAATATCCTCTCATGAAGCAGGAGGTCGCTGGAGAGTCCGCGGAAGCCATATTGCGCCGCTATGTCAAGGGTGGCAGTATAACTGACGGGCAGTTCTATCCCCGCGGTGGCAAAGATTTCGTCCAGCTGTTTCATCTGACCGGATTTGGTCGGCACGGCAAATTGCGTCTTGCTGTAATAAACGCCCGCGCGTAAAACTCGCTTCGCGAAAAGCGAGCCTATGTCCCTTCCCTGCAAATACTCGACACCGCCCCCGATGAACAGCGCGTCCCTCAGAGTGCCTGCGGGGGTAAACGTATCTTCATACTTCGACAGCTGCTGAGTCCGAAAGTCAACGACCGCACCAAGCCCGTTGTCAAAAACCTTTGATATGCCAATCCCGTACTCTGGCGGGATATATCCGCTCGAATTCTGAGTGAAGACTGTGTCGAATCCGTCCGGGTAAATGCTCGATATCTCGTAGGTGCCGCTTAAATTGATGGGATAGCGGTAGTAACCCGCGATCGTGAGCCCCTTCAGGATGCTGAGATTGGTCAACTTGTCGAAGCTCCCCAGTACTATTCCCAGTGTACCTGACGGCCCGCGCAAATACATGCTGTTGTCTGTGTAAGAGGACTGGTAACCCGAACTATCGAACGCGACGGAGCTGATGGATTTTGTCCTGCCAAACGCGTACTGGAACATGGCGCCAAGTCCAATTCCCGTCACCGGGGAAACGCTGGCGCCGACGAATCCTTCGCCCAGGCCGCCGGAGCCAGTCCTGTCAAATAGGTATGAGGAATTACTTAGATTTGGCACGGTGTCCGTCGAATTAATCTGATACTTGTAGGAACTTATGGGAGTAAATCCACCCGCGATAGATATCCCTAGAGCCCTGTCAATCGGCAGGGCGAAGATGCCCCCTCCAAAATTTCCGTTCGCACTGTAAGACGAAGAGTTAGTGGCGTTGTCCTCAGAACTCACGCCCGCGAAGTTGTAAGTGGCCGTCAACTGGACATTCTCTAAACCAATCCATGTCGCGGGGTTCAATCTGTTCATGTACCCGTTTCCTATCAAAGCCAGGCCCGCGTTCCCCATCCCGGCCGACCTGCTCCCGGCGAAACTGGTGAAAGCGCCCACTCCCCTGTCTGAGAGAGGCGAAGCGTCCTGCGCCATCAATGAGCATGTGAGAAGCAGAAGGGTTCCTATCGTAATCGCAAGGTTTTTCATCGTCTGGAAGTCGGTGTGTAAGTGATTGTGAGCTTCGGCTTCAGGGAGTCAGGAGCGTTCTCATTATAAACAAACCGTGTATCTATGTTATCCAATTCGCTGTACTGGAGGATAATGAAACCATAGTTCTGCGTATTGATCATATGCTGGACGAGAGTCGTCACATCAAACACATTTCTGCTGCCCGCTGCCGGGTAACCTACCGCGGGATATGACGTGCTAAACAGACCGGTCGTGGGATCGGACACGTAATAGGCCACGAGCGTATCGTTGGCGAAATTCTTCGCGTAATTGAGCTGGCCTACCGAGTCAGTGGCCACAGTCAACGTCGCCTGGTTGATGATCGAGTACCTTGGGACCCGGGTGAGGTCAAAAACCAGATTCTCCCTTTCTCCGGTTCCCGCCTGCACAAACCTGTACGGCCCCTGAGGTGCGACGGTCACTATCGAAGTCCGCGCAACTGCGGTGGCATAACTGAGTGTGACGGAGGTAGTATCGAGTACGCCTCCCTTTATGTACGTGACGGCGCAGACCGGCACGTAACCCGTCGTTGCATATGCGGGTCCATAAACTGCCAGCATGCCCTGGTAGTTTTGCGGGCGAATGATGAAACCGTTGTTCTTGACGTTTGTGTCCGCCGTGGCGATTGCCCATTGCCTTACGATCGTGGAGTCGATCTGCAACACCACCGTGGAATCCGTGATTGTACTGGAAGTAATAATGTTTTGAGATCCATACCCCGCCGCGCTCACGCTGTCCCACGTGAACGTGGTGGAGTTCCAGACAGTGTCCATCGAGAAACCTGCGAATTGGAGATTGTGAACGTCTGTTCCCGAAGGCTGAAGTATATAACTATCTCTGTACAGGGTAATAGTCGTCGACAGTATCTGCTGCGCGCTGTCCACCGGGTCAAGGGCCGAAAACCTTAGCAGCAGATCGCCTTCCGTCCACGGTACCATACCGAGGACGAGCGATGTGCTGCTCCCCGTAGGAAGACCTACATTGATCTGCGACGAGGTCACCTTTGCGGAGTCTTTGATCGAGTCGAAATACGCCGGCACGAGCGTACTGTCGCTCGATACGAGCCAGGCCCCCGTCTGGTTTATTTTGTTTGAGCACCCCGTAAGGGCGACAGCGGATGCTACGATACAGACAAAGCTCTTAATTATCGGTTTCAATTTTCTTTCGGACAAAGTTTGTGACACTATCGAAAAGGTTCTTTGCAAGATAATCTATTTTGATTCCGCCGTCAATGCACCGTTGATAATCGGCCGTACCGTATCCCGTACCGACGAGTGACGTCAACGCACCGGCATTCTCGCCGCACTTGATATCGCTCCATTTATCACCGATGACGAACGATTCATTTAAGTCGAGGTCGAATTCCTTCTTAGCCCTCAGAAGCATCCCTATCCCGGGCTTCCTGCATGCGCAGTTTACGCGCTCTCCGTAATCCGGATGGTGCGGGCAATAGTAGATGGCGTCTACAACCGCCCCTTTTGCGCCGAGCATTTTAACGAGACGCGCGTTCACCGCATCGACCTGCGCCTCGGTCATAATGCCCCTGGCAACACCAGACTGATTTGAAATCACTACGACTTTCAACCCCATGTTGTTGGCAAGCCTGATAGCTTCGGGGGAGCCATCGATAAACTCTATCTCGTCGGGATCGGTCAGGTAGTCTTTGTCAATATTGATCGTACCGTCCCGATCAATGAATACGGCTCGGGTCACTTCTCGAGGATGGTATTGTAAAGCTCTTCGTATTTTTTCGCCGAACTGGTCCAGGAGAAGTCTTCATTCATGGCGTTGCGCATTATCTTCTGCCAGCTTTTCTGGTCCGCGAAGAGTTCAACGGCCCGAGAAATAGCCTTCAGCATCTCACCGGAGTTGTAAGCCTCGAAAAAGAAACCGGTCCCCGTCCCTTTCTGCTGGTTCACTTCTTTAACAGTGTCGGCCAGTCCACCCGTCTTTCTCACCACCGGCAGGGTCCCGTATTTCAGGCTGTATAACTGATTCAATCCGCATGGCTCAAACTTGCTCGGCATCAGGAATATATCCGCGGCACCCTCTATTAGATGCGCCAGCTCATCGTCATACGCGAGTTCAAGTGCAAATTTGTCCGGGTGCTTCTTGGCCAGGGCTTCGAGCTTAGTGTGATATTGCTTCTCCCCCGTGCCGAGCAGGATCAACCGGACGTCCATTTTCATCAAATCCGCGAACGCATCTATGAGTAGGTCAACCCCCTTCTGTTCGACCAGCCGGGTCACCATGCCGATTAGCGGGACATTAGCGCCGAACTTCATGTCGAATCTTTTCAGCAGGTACTTCTTGTTCTCCACCTTCGCGTCGAGAGTCTTCACGCTGTATTTGAATGGGATGAACTGGTCGGTATCCGGATTCCAGACCGAGTAGTCGATGCCGTTCACTATTCCGGAAAACGCCTTCTTCTTTTTCTTCAGGACTCCTTCCATCCCGAAGCCGTACTCTCCACTCTCAGAGATCTCATTACCGTATGTGCTGCTGACAGTCGTGACATAATCCGAATAAACAATACCAGCCTTCAGGAAGCTGAACTTGCCGAAGAATTCCGCGCCTTCCGGAGTGAATACATCGTCCGGGAGTCCCGTCTTCTGGAAAGTCTCCTTCGGAAAATTCCCCTGATATGCGACATTATGAATCGTAAAAACAGTCTTTATTTTCTTGAAGAACGGGTCCTTGTTATAGATTTTCTTCAGGTAAACCGGGACGAGTCCGCTCTGCCAGTCGTTACAGTGTATAATGTGAGGCGCCCATCCAAGCCTCTTCAGGATTTCGAAAATTCCCCGGGAATAAAAAATGAAACGCTCGTCGTTATCCGCGTAGTCCTTCTTGGATTTTGGATCCTGATAAATGCCCTGCCTGCCGAAAAATTCCGAGCTGTCGATGAAATATATCTGGACTTTCGTCCGTTCACCGATTAGGAAGGATGATTTCACGTTGAGCTTGGCGATTTTTTTGCCGATCGGGATATCGATATCCTTCAATCTGATGATCTCGTGTATGCGGAACTTCCTTTCGTTCACAAAACCGTATCGGGGAATGGCGAGCCGGACGTCATTTCCGATCTCTTTTATCGCCTGAGGAAGTGCGCTTGCGACGTCGGCGAGTCCCCCTGTTTTCGCGAATGGGAAGACTTCCGAGGACAGAAACAAGACATTGAGGGGTTGCGTCATCTTATACCATGGTTTGTTTGACCAAAAAATACCAAAAAAACGCCTCACAATCAATCTCATTTCCGTGCCACCTCATCTTGCATCACTTGGAGAGGTGGAATATATTCGTTAAAATCTAATCGGACTATCCAATGCAAATACAATTTATAGGCGCCGCGCAGACCGTCACCGGATCGATGCATCTACTCGAGGCCAACGGCAAACGAATACTCCTCGAATGCGGATTCTATCAGGGGAAACGGGCGGAAAGCATTAGTATAAACAAGAACTTCAACTTCTTTCAGCCCGCCCAGATCGACGCCGTGGTACTCTCTCACGCGCACATAGACCACAGCGGCAACCTTCCGAACCTGGTCAAACAGGGATTCTCTGGACCAATATATGCCACCCCGGCAACGCGCGATCTTGCCGGAATAATGCTTGTCGACAGCGGAAAGATCCAGGAGCAGGATGCCGAATTCCTGAATAAGAAACTCTTGAAGCGTGGCGAGCCGACGGTGCAGCCGATTTATAACACGGAAGATGCTCTCGCCGTGATGCCCTTATTCGTGTCGCTCTCCTATCACCGGGAAATGACTATCGCGGATGGAATCAAGCTTACCTTCCTTGACGCGGGCCACATACTCGGGAGCGCGATGGTACAGCTCCGCATTAACGACGACGGCGAGGAAAAGATAATTTTGTTTACCGGAGACCTTGGCAGGAAAGGGCTGCCGATTCTGAGAAACCCTGAGGTTGTCGAAGAGGCAGACACCCTCATTACCGAGAGCACCTATGGGGGCAGACACCACGACCCCATTCAAGGCATGCAGGCCAAGTTGCAGGAAGTCATCCTCAGGACTGTGAGGAGAGGAGGCAAGGTAATAATACCCGCGTTCAGCGTTGAAAGAACGCAGGAAATTACATATACCCTGCACCGGCTTTTCGATAGCAAGTCACTTCCGAGGATTCCGGTTTTTGTCGACAGCCCGCTTTCTGTCAACGCAACGGAGGTCTTCAGGCTTCACCCCGAATGCTTCAACAAAGATATTTTCAAGATGGTCCTTGCTCATGACGATCCCTTCGGATTTGAATATATTAAATATATCAGGCTGGTCGAGGATTCTAAGAAGCTGAACGATATGAAGGAGCCGATGGTAATAATCTCCGCCTCGGGTATGTGTGAAAGCGGCCGAATACTTCACCACCTCGCCAATAACGCTGGTAACCCGAACAACACGATCCTGATTGTAGGCTACCAGGCGCCCGACACTCTCGGTTGGAGAATTGCAAACCATTTTCCGACCCTTAGAATCCTGGGTGATGAATATCCGTTGAAGGCAGAGGTCGTGGAAATGCACTCGTTTTCCGCGCACGCTGACCAGGATGACCTGCTGGAGTTTGCAGGAAACTTCGACAAGACCAGACTCCGGAATATCTTCCTGGTACATGGAGAGGCGGACGGGCAGCAGGCGCTCACTCAGTCTTTCACTCAGAACGGACTTAAAAATATCATATCCCCCAAGAAAGGAGACAGGTTCAACATTTGAAAAAGGTACTGATTACAGGAGGGTCCGGTCTCGTGGGAAGGTACGTCGCCAGGGATCTTTCAGGCGACTATGAAGTCGCCGTCGCCGACAAGACCGAACCGGACTTCGACGTGAAGTTCTACAAGGTAGACGTAACCAGGAACGAGACATTCAAGGTTATAGAAGAGACATTCGATGCAGTCCTCCATCTCGCCGGGATACCTCACCCGCTGAACGACCCTGAGGAAACTGTTTTTCACGTAAACACTTTCGGCACTTTCAACACTCTTCAGTTCGCGGCGGCCAAGGGTGTACCCAAAGTGATCCTGGCATCGAGCGAGTCGACACTTGGATTCGCGTTCGCGAGGAAGCCGCATAATCCACTCTACTTCCCTATCGACGAGCAACACCCACTTGAGCCCCAGGATGCTTACGGATTGAGCAAGGTATGTTCCGAAGAAATATTGAAGAGCTTCTCCCGTGCGTACGGGATGCACACGATCTCTCTTCGCTTTCCGTGGATTTGGGTCCCGGAAGACAAGGAACGCCAGATGTATCGCAAACTCATTTCCGATTACCCGAATTGGTATAAGAATCTCTGGGCCTGGGTAAACGTTCACGATGTATCGCAGGCTTTCATCAAATCTATAGAATTCCGCGGCGACAGGTTTGACCGGTTTTTCATTACCGCGGATGAAAATTGGACCGGCTTCCCGGCAGCGGAGCTGATCAGGAAATTCTACAAGGGGGTTCAGGTAGTGCATTCACTGGATGGGCCCAGGAGCCTGATCACGAGTGACCTCGCCAAGGTTGTCTTGAAATACTCCCCCCAATACTCCGTGTCGGACATTTTCGACTGATGCGCCTGCTGATCGATACCGACGCCGGCGTCGACGACACGCTTGCCCTCGTCTACGCCGCGAGGTCGCCGGAACTCCAGATTGAAATGGTGACGACAGTCTCGGGAAATGTGCCGGTTCGCGAAGTAACGCAAAACGTATTGTACCTGAAAGAACTTCTCGGGCTCGAAGCTCCGGTCTTCTCCGGGGCGGAAGTGCCGCGAGCCCGGAAGCTTGTCATCGCTCCCGAGGTCCACGGAGAGGACGGCGTCGGAGGCTACAGACATTCGCGTGGCATCCACGTCGAGAATTGGGAGACGCGAGACGCGGCGCAAAGAATAGTCAGCGCGGCTAATAAATACGGTAAGAAGCTCACGATAGTCTCGCTTGGCCCTATGACAAACCTGGCAGATGCCGTTGGTATCGATGCCGACGCCATGCGCAAGGTAAACGGCATTATTCAGATGGGGGGAGTTTTCGCGGGATACGGAAACACGACCGAATTTACCGAGTTCAACATTTTCGTGGATCCCGAGGCCGCAGACTTCATCCTCGCAAATGGCGTGAGAGTGAAATTCGTTCCTCTGGATCTGACTGAGCGGCTGTTCTTGCCACGCGGAATCGTGGAACGGCTTTTCAAGTCATCTGAAACACAGGATAGACATCTGACGGAGCTGCTCCGGAAGGCATTGCATTTTTATATCGGCTATCACCGCCGAATCGATAAACTGGACGGCTGCTTTCTGCATGATCCGATCGCCGTAGCGGCGGCCCTCAATCCTGCGTGGTTCACCTTTGTTGATTCCTTTGTTTCCGTAGAGACAAAGGGAGATCTCACTTCTGGAATGACCATCGCCGACTTCAGGAAGAGGCGGCGCGCGAAGAACTCCGAGATTGCTGTCGGCTTTGAAGCCCGGAAGTTTATGCGGGACTTCGCGGGCAAAGTATTCGGCGTGGCGCTCGATTCGAACACCATAGAAAAGCAATGCCTGGCAGGTCGTTTCTCTCAGCCTTTCAACAACACTCTTCGTAAGTCACCCTAATAGATGTCTATCGAATTCACAAACGTAAAAAAGAGCTTTGGCGACGTAGTCGCGCTTGACTCCATTTCATTTAAGATCAAGAAAGGCACCGCCAGCGGATATATAGGTCCAAATGGTGCGGGAAAAACAACGACAGCCCGCATAATTGTCGGGCTGGACAAAGCAGACTCCGGGACAGTGAGAGTAGCCGGACTGAACGCCGCGATGCAAAAAGCCGCCATCCAAAGGCAGGTCGGATACGTGCCTGAGTCACCGAAACTGTACGAATCGCTCACGGCGCTGGAAACTGTGGCGATGGCCGCGTTGCTTCGAAATTACGACAAGGCGAAAGCGACAAAAAAACTTGAAATTTTGTCCGAGATATTCCTTCACAAGGACTTCCTCAAAAAACCCGTAAGCGGCCTCTCCAAGGGGACCAGACAGAAGATCGTGTTGAGCCTCGCACTCCTCTTTAACCCTTCCATCCTCGTGCTGGATGAGCCGACCGACGGACTTGACGTTCAAGCCGTAGTGTCCCTAAAACAAGTGATCAAGACTTTCACCGAACGTGGCGGTACCGTGTTTTACAGTTCACACCTGCTGGATATAGTCGAGGGGGTGTGCAGTGAAGTCTATTTCATAAACCGCGGCAAAATCGCCGGCGAATTCAGGAGGGAAGAATTCGAAGGAAAAAGAGGCTATCTTGAGAATGCACTTGTTGAAAGTATCGGAACCAGCAACGAACAAGGCCTGATAAATGCATTCTTTGAAGATGCGGTTTAGCCTTGTCGTCATCATATTATTCTATGCCACTTCAAACGCCTGCTCACAAATAGAAAAGACGGCTAACGGTTTGCCCGGCGACTCGCTCCTTGCTGGTTTCAATCAAACTCTCAGTACGTTGAACTGGATAGGAAATGTTGAAAAGGATTGGGCCACGGATAATCTTTCGGTTTCTGTGAATGAAAATTTCCAATCTGTGATGATCAAATCTTCGCCAAACCTGATCCGGGACGTGCAGAATTTTTCCGGCCAAATCAACCGTAGAGTCACGGGCGATTTTTGGGGGTTCGGCGCGTTTCAGTCGAACTACGTAAGCGATAACAGGCAGATTGGGCTTAACTCCGTCGGTACATCCCAACTTCTGGGCGGCCTCTTTTTCTCGGACGGTCAGGATTCCATTCTCGGCGGAGCGGGAAACAAATGGGACCGGCAAGCCGGAGTGAACAACACTGGTTTCACATATACGTTGAACGGTGCGGGGACATTCA
>CAWEBD010000104.1:0-35207 GCA_963806435.1 uncultured Bacteroidota bacterium | reverse complement strand
GTAAATGTGTGAAGGTTGTCACTCCACGACGGAATGGTGTCACAAAAAGTGACGACGGTTTCACTCGAAGGCGGAACGATGTCACGAAATGTGAGGACGGTGCTGCTCCGGGTGAGAAGCTTCTCTCTTTGGGTTCGAAGGTTGTCACTCCGGCAGAGAACGATGTCAGACCGAGTGAGAAGACTCTAGCTTCGGGCCGGAACAATGTCACTTGGAATGACGGCGTTGTCATTCCGGGTGAGGAAGTCGACACCTGTGGTGAGGACGGTCCCGCTCAAGGTGAGGACGGACCGGGTTAGTCTGAGGAGGACGACATTTCCACCAGGCGGGCTTCGGGAGGCACACGGTTTTTTGGAGATCAAAACAGGCACGACCTTGCATTTCCTGCCTGCCATAGATAATTTCAGTCAATTAACCGATCGGGCACTTAGTGGAGCAGGCATTTAAAGCTGTTAAGAAGTTAGTAGAAGACTTCAGGGCAAACGAACGTAATTATCTCTCGCCGACCTACCAGGAATCACACGTTAGGCAGGATTTCATAGATAAGTTCTTCGCCGCGCTTGGCTGGGATGTCACTCACGAGCGTCAGAAGAACCCGCATGAATACGAAGTGCGGATCGAAAACCGGGTGCAACGGCGGCGGCACACAGCAGAGGGCCGACTACGCCTTCTTCCTCGGTCCGAATTTCCGCGACCCGAAATTCTTCGTGGAGGCAAAGAAACCCGCCCGCCAGCTTGAAAATGCCGACTTTTATTACCAGACCATGCGCTACGGATGGAACGGGAATACCCCAATTGCGATCCTCACGGACTTCGAGGAGCTCCATGTCATTGACTGCAGGCTGAAGCCGATCAATAAAAGATGCCCTCAGTCACCGTATAAAATCGTTCCGCTATACCGATTATGCCGACGAGGAGAAGTTCAAGTGGATATACTACCTCTTCTCACATGAGGCGTTGGCGGATAACTCGATAGAAAAGTTTGCGGAGAAGCTCTCGAAGGCGAAAGGCAAGGCCGTGCGCGGTGTCGGAAGGTCGCAGCCGGTGGACGAAGTATTCCTTGCCGAGCTCGACGGCTACCGGCAGAGTCTTGCGAAGGCATTCAAGAGCGCGAACCAGGAGCTGGACGGAGACGAGCTGACCGAAGCGGTGCAGCGCACAATCGACCGGCTTGTCTTCATAAGGTTCCTCGAGGACAAGCTGGTAGAGGAGAAGGAGATCGTAAACTTCGGCTCGCGAAAGCTGGGATGGGAGCTTTTCGCCAACTACTGCAAGAAGCTTGAGCCGAAATACAACGGACTGATCTTCAAACCGCACCCGGTCATCGACAGCGAGAAATTCAACCCGCCCGAGGAAGAAGTGTTCCGCGAGATTTGCGAGGGTCTGGCGGGTCGTGAGTCGCCGTACAATTTCGACCAGATACCCATCTCTATACTCGGAAGCATTTACGAGCGGTTCCTCGGGAAGGTTGTCCATGCGACCGAAAAGCGCGTGAAGATCGAAGATAAACCGGAGGTCCGCAAGGCCGGCGGTGTCTATTACACGCCCGATTACATTGTCCGCTATATTGTGAAAGAAACGGTTGGGAAGGCAATCGAGGGGAAGACGCCGGAAGAGATTTCGAAGATGGCCTTCGCGGACATCGCGTGCGGATCGGGTTCGTTCCTCATCGAGGTCTACGACACTCTGCTTCAATACCACGAGCGATATTACACAGAACATCCCGAGAAGGCGAAGAAAAGCGACGTGCAGCAGCGTGAAGGGAGGAAGGTCCTCTCGCTGAAGAAGAGGCAGGAGATATTGACGAACAATATCTACGGCGTCGATATCGACTACCAGGCGACGGAGGTGACGCAGCTTTCGCTCTACCTCAAGCTTCTGGAAGACGTCACGACGAACGACGCCTACCAGTTCTCTTTGCTGAGGGAGAAGATACTTCCAGACCTCAAGAAGAACATCGTCTGCGGGAATTCGCTGATAGGAAGGGATATCTCCGAAGGGAGCCTCTTTGCCGATGTTGACGAGAGCAAGCTGAAGCCGATGAATTTTGAAGACGCGTTCCCGGAAGTGATGAAGCGCGGTGGGTTCGATGCGGTGGTGGGGAATCCACCGTATGTAAGGATGGAAGAGTTTAAGGAAGTCAAGGACTACCTAAGGCGGGAATATCGGTCGCACGAAGAACGGTCTGATCTCTATGCCTACTTCATTGAACGAGCACACAAGTTCTTGAAGCGAGGTGCGAGGTTTGGAATGATTGTTTCGAACAAGTTCTTGCGAGCCAACTACGGAGTGCCTCTTCGCACGTTCCTGAGAACTAACAGCACGGTGGAAGGAGTCGTTGATTTTGCAGGACTATCCGTTTTCAAGGGAGCGACTGTGAGAACGATTGTTCTGCTAACGTCTAAATCCGTTCGATCAGCGAATAGCTTCTATTATTCACCACCATTACCAGAAAAGGAGTTTGAATTCCTGTCATCAGGATTGATTGATGTTGAGAAGGCGATTCGAGGAAGGGGATACGCTATTAGTCTGAAATCCCTTGAAGAAGAAGTGTGGTCGTTTTCAGACCAGGCTTCAGCGGACGTTTTCAAAAAGCTAAGGGATAAAGGGCGCTCGCTCAAGCAATATTGTGCTGGTCGCATTTTCATGGGAGTGAAATCTGGGCTAGCGGAAGCGTTTGTTATCGATGAGTCAACGAAGAAGAAGCTGATTAAGGAAAATCCTGAGGCCAAGGAAATCATTAAACCCTTCCTAAACGGAAGAGAAATAAGACCCTATCAGATAGAGTGGAAGAATCAGTTCCTGATTTATGCATATCATGGTGTGAACATTAGGAAGTACCCCGCTGTCGAAAGACATCTGCAACCTTTCAAGGGTAGATTGCAGCAGCGCGCAACCAAGCAGAAATGGTACGAATTGCAGCAGCCTCAGTCCGCCTTTGCGAAGTATATGGATGGGCCCAAAATCATATTTCCTGATATTGCGACGGAGCCGCGATTTGCTTTAGACAATGCAGGCTTCTACAGCGCGAACACAACGTACTTCATCCCACTCAAAGACTTCTACCTGCTCGCATTGCTGAACTCTCAGGTCGGGAGATTTTTCTTCATGAGGGTTTGTGCGGGACTGGAAGGCAAGACTGAGACGTATCTCAGATTCTTCGGGCAGTATCTAGAGGGGTTCCCAGTTCCGACTGTTAATCTGTCGGAAGCGTCCGACAAAGCCCGCCACGACCACATTGTCCAGCTTGTCGAGCGCATGTTGGTGGCTAAGGAAGAGTTGAGCAAGGCCAAGACGGAAGCGGAGACGACTCGCCTTGAGCGGGAGTGTGAATCACTCGACCGGCAGATAGACCAGGCGGTGTATGAGTTGTATGGTCTGACGGAGGAGGAGATAAAGGTGGTGGAAGGCGTCTGAGCCATGATTTGTCGGAACGAACAATCCTATTCTCAGATATTAGGCGCCCGGACCCGTCACCCCGAATTTATTTCGGGGTCTAGACGCTGGACGGAAGAGATGCTGAACCGAGTTCAGCATGACGTTGGGCCGGTTCTACATGACTATGTAGGACTTTTATCATGAAACGCGGTTACGTTTATATCATGAGCAACATGAAACGTACCACATTTTATATCGGTGTCACTAATGATCTCGTGCGAAGGGTCATGGAACACCGTGAAGGTAAAATACCGGGCTTTACTCAACGATACAGACTTAAAGATTTGGTTTACTTCGAAGAACTCCCATCAATAAAAGACGCCATTATGCGAGAGAAACAATTGAAGAATTGGCATAGGGACTGGAAGATTAATCTTATAAAAGCGTTGAATCCTGAGATGAAGGATTTAACTGATGGCATCCTTATTTGCCAAGCACCAGATGCCGAAACGAGTCCACTATGACAGAAACGAAAACCATAAGCGCCACGAGCCGATCTTCAATCTTGTCGAGCGCATGTTGGCGGCGAAGGAAGAGTTGAGCAAGGCAAAGACGGAAGCGGAGACATCTCGCCTTGAGCGTGAGTGCGAGTCGCTTGATAGGCAAATAGACCAGGCAGTGTATGAGCTTTATGGTCTGACGGAGGAGGAGATAAAAGTGGTGGAAGGGAAAAAAGATGAAAGAATTTGACAAGCGATATATTATGTGTGGTGACCTAAAGGGCGGAGATATTAAGTTTGGGAGGACACGCTGCGAACTGGTGACGAACAAGGTTGATACCTCATCAATGAAAGCCACCTTTAGCGTATTCAGTGGTGACTTCTCCATGGTGGCAAAACATTTGGGCAGCAATACAGGGTTCAATTTTGATTCAACGATGGGGAATGAGAGCATCAGGGTCACGGGCGATTTACCTGAGCTGAATATTGAGTCTTACAATGATGAACTGTTGAAGGTTAGCGTTGCATCATGTGAAATCCATAGAAGAGAAGGGGCTAAGCCCGGAGACAAATTGATAGCACAGTACTTTGTGATGCCTGCTTATACTTATGGTCGGACCTCAGGAACAGAGTTCAAACATTGGTCGAAAGGCCTTCTCTTTGGTTGGAATGGTTGGAGAAAGGATTGGGGAGTTACAAAAGAAGGCGAACAAGAAAAAGAATGGAGCGACGAATCATTTACTTTGTCTTCATTGCTCGGTTCATCGGCAATGATGCATACGTTACTATTTCATGATGAAGAGACTGAAAGCAGAAAAACCTATAAAATCGTGGATCAACTCATGGTGCGATTCGAAGTGGACGGGCCATTTGAAAATGTAAGCGCATTGATTGATGGGCTTAACAAGGAAATGGAAGATATCTTGCTGGCACTTTCACTCATTGAAGGAGAATTCATCGACTGGTCATATTGCAGCATCTCGATCATGAACTCGGATAAAAAACCACAAGAAGAATTTGAGCTTTATCAAAGGGCAAGGAAGAGAGAATCTGACAGCACTCGTAAGTCCTTCTTTACGAATAACGGCAGCAGTTTGAGACGCACCCATGCCCAAATGGTATCTGAATTCCAAAAGCAAAAAAAGGACTTCAAGGACGCAGTTCGAAACATAATGGACAGGTTCATAATTGCTTGCAGAAGAACTGACGTTGACACAGAGGTGATTTATCTCCACTCTTGCTTAGATGTTATCATAAAGTTTTTCAACATCCAAGGTGGCTCTTTTAGTAAACGGCTTCTAAAAGTCTGCCAACAAAATCATGTTGAGTGGAAGGATATCTATTCTAGTTTAACAGAGGAGTGCATAGAGTATCATAAGGGAGACTTTCCAATCAACAAGATTCGAAATGACATGCTGCATGATGGCATTTATCCAAACGACTATACTGAAATATTTAATGCACGGGCACTTTGCGAGAGACTCATTCTAAAAATTCTTGGAATTGACTATAAGGATTCTGGCTTGGGTTCCGTTAATATTCGATGAAAGATCAGGCAAAAGATGTGCTCTGAGTTTATTCCGCTAAAGGCGAGAGGCCGGCGGAGGAGAACATAAAGGTGGTGGAGGGGAAAAATGTCTGAACCGCTAATAACCGCTGATGCCGCTGATAAGATTTTTATTCATCTGCGTTATGATTCCATTTGCGGCCAATCAGCGGTTCAGACAATGGAGGAGATAAGAATGGTGAAAGGGAAATGACGCTAGATAGAATATCAATACCCAAAAAGGCAGGAGAAAATAAGAAATTAAGGGATCACTACATTTCACAGTTCTATTTGAGGGAATTCAGTATTTCAGAATTCGACGATGAGGAGGAACCGTCTGTCTGGGTCTATGATTTGGAAGAAAGTAAAACCCCCAAAAGGATAGTGATAAAGAATGTTGCAAAGATAAAAAATTTCTACGAACAAGTTGTTGATGATGCTTTGACTGACATAGAAGGCAAAGTAGCCCCACTTTTCAGGAAGCTTCGTAATGGAGATCTTGATCTCACAAATATTCAAGAGAAATACGATTTTGGCAAATTCGTTTGCTTCTTAACATTTCAAACGCCACGATTTAGAGAGGACTTTGAGATTCTTGTGCAGAACACACTGAAATCAAAATTAGTGGAGCAATTCAATCAAAGGGGAACTCGGGCGGTTGTTGATGACCTTAATGAACGCACAAACAATAAGTGGACTTCCAAGGAGTTTATTGATTCATTCAACAAGATCAAAATCAAACCACCAGTCGGAAGTTTCCCTGAAATCCTCGGTGAAAGCCTGAAGCGGATGATCCCGAAATTTTGCGTTATGAAGTGGCATTTCCTGAGATCAGATTCTGAGAGATGTTTTATAACTTCAGACGCACCCGTTGTGATGCACAATCCCAACAACAAGGACCCATTTGTGAGATATGGATATGCTGAAAGGGCTATACAAATAATCTTCCCGATCAATCGGACCCTTTGTCTCTTGGCAGGGTGGACCGGCAAAGATGGGTATTATGTCGTGAACAGAGATGTTGTGCAAGAAATGAATACCAAGATTGCCCAGCACGCACGCAGATTTCTCTTTTCTCCAATTCAGTATGACATCGAAATAGAAGAAATGTGACTCACCTTCATGACAAGGTGCACCGCGTCCGAAAGGAACGCCGATGTGAAAAACTGTCTGCACCACCGCCCCATGTCATTCCCAAATGTTTCTATTGGGAATCCAGGCAGAGGAAACATTAGATTCCCGCTAAGAGCGCGTCCCGACCGAAATATCCTATATGTCGGGATCCCGCAAGGCGGTGACGGGAATGACAGTAAGAAAGACTGTCGGCCTTCCGACGCCAAATCCGCCGCGACAAATGTCTGGACCACCACCACATGTCATTTGGACGAGCGTTCTTAGCGAGGAGAAATCTTCTGTAGGGTTCATGAAATGTTGGTTTAGTAGTAGTCCGCACAAGATTCCTCCACGCACTCATCACGCCTTGCGCGTGACTCGTTTGGTCGGAATGACAGTGGTACAGGAGGAATTGCGTTCTAAAGGGAAGCCGCCGCGACAAATGTCTGCACCACCACCCCATGTCATTCCCAAATGTTTCTATTGGGAATCCAGGCAGAGGAAACATTAGATTCCCGCTAAGAGCGCGTCCCGACCGAAATATCCTATATGTCGGGATCCCGCAAGGCGGTGACGGGAATGACAGTAAGAAAGACTGTCGCCTTCCGACACCAAATCCGCCGCGACAAATGTCTGGACCACCACCACTGTCATTTCTGCGCCAGAGCCGCATACGTGCACGGCGGAGACGAGCGTTCTAAGCGAGGAGAAATCTTCTGTAGAGTTCGTGAAATGCTGGTTGAGTAGTAGCCCATGCAAGATTCCACGATTCTTCCGACAAGGTCCGGATCACCCGGAAAGACAGGATCGCACAGGCACTCCGCCTCCGAAAGTGAAGCCGACGCCGGACGCTAGAATGCCATCAGAATCCCGACAAAATGACATCTTGCCGGGACGCCTCCGGAGCGCGAAACCCCGTTTACGGGGCTTTGCTTCTTCATGAGACGTCCAATTCATTGGATGGCGACGGAAAGTTGGATTGACGCGGAGTGGCAGCTACAAGCGCTCACATGCGGAGCGTGGGCGTGAGGTAAAGGAAAGTGCTCCCACCGAGAACTGTGGAAACAAGAAGGTGAGTGTGATTCATCCGGGGAACTTAATGGGGGCTCATTTTGTCGTTATATTCGTGCACAATAGAAAAGGAATGTCTCTAAGAAATCGCGGGAAAGTCGCAAGATTTATCCTCGTTCTTTATCTCGGCGTCATAGGTACTTTCCAGCTCGCCCATACCGACTTCGTCCCATTGGAGACGGGGCTCTCTGTTTCCGTCGCGAATCCGTTTGCAAATACACTGGACGTAATCAACGGTCATCATATCTGTCCGGCGCAGCTCTTTGCGGAATCCACGACCAATGTGGGCATCGTCACGCCTCACGTTTTCGTCCCTGAGAATGTCACATTCGTTAATATTCACACGCACATCCCTTACTTTCCTGAGCCCGTCAGGAATCGTTCCACCCGCGCCCCTCCTCAAGCTTAACTCCTCAACCAATTTGTAAATAGTGGCGCCCGGCTATCTATGCCGGGAGATGTCATACGGTCAAATTAAATTTCTCAAGGAGAATGTTATGCTTAGGAGCATGTTTCTTGCATTAGTCATTTTGTTCAATATCCAAACTGTGCCGATTACATATGCGCAGCAGGAAAAGTCGGCTCAGCATCCCGTCAGCGCGGAATTTTCCTATCAGTACTACCCGGACAATCTCCCTGACCCCGGTCTTGCCAAGTACTTTCCCCAAACGTGGACAACCTACGCATACAATCCGGGACGCAACGCGGTCTTCACACTATTCCGAGAGCGCTCCAGCAGTCCTGCGCAATGGAGTGAATTGGAAATTCGCGGGAGCGGGCGCAATTCCCCTGGACGGTCCTCCGCTCAACAATAGTATAATCACCACCGCATACGGTGTCGGTATGCCGGTCGGGGCTTCCGTGGTTGACGGGATCGCTTACATAGGGAGCGACAACGGTTACACTTATGCACTCAATGCCGTCACCGGCAAACTCATCTGGGCGCACTATGGTTGGAACATGAACATGAGCAATCCGCTTGTCGCGGACGGACGCGTGTATGTATCTACCGGGAGTGCCTATTTCAACTACGCGAATACAATGCTCTACCTGGAAGGGAAGCGGCCGACACGCGGGCCCGGTCTTAATTCGTTGTTCGCCCTGGATGCCAGGACAGGGCGGGAGATCTGGGCTTACCATTTCGCCGGCGAAGCGATGCCTACAGCCGCCTACGAGAACGGATACCTGTACATCGGTACCGGAGACGGCCATGTTTACAAGATCGATGCGGCAAACGGAAAGCCGGAGTGGGTATCCGACATAGTTTCATTCGTCAGCATGTCCTCGCCGGTGCTGGACGGGAAGTACCTTTTTGTCGGCGGTACGCACCCGAATTTCTTCTACGCTTTGGACAAGAAGATGGGGAAGGTGGCATGGAAAATCACGCTGCCGAAGCTTGTTGCTACGGGGATGGGCGACGGTACTCCCGCCTATGCGGATGGCTTGGTTGTTCAGGAAGCCACGGTACAGAGCGGCGATCCTCGGAACCCCGTCGCCAATGTCCTCCTCGCCATGGATGCCTCCACCGGGAAGATCGCCTGGGAAAAACGCTTCGGGAAAGGTCCCATACCGCCGGCGATGAAGACTGCAACGCCTATGATAGCCGAAGGCAAAGTATTTGAAGGAAGTCCTGTCACCGGCGACTACTATGCGTTCGATCTGAAGAACGGCCGCGAAATTTGGAAGGTCCACCTCGGAGCGCAGATTCGCGCCGGAGCTGCGCTCGCCGGCGGCGTCCTTTACGTCCCGTACAAGTCCGGCGACATCGCTGCTATCCGGCTCTCGGACGGCGCTCACCTGAGCAATAAACATATTGGCGGGGCATTCGGACCATCATCGCCCGTTGTTGTCGGCGGGACGCTCTATGTGTCCAACATCTATGGCTGGCTTCTCGCCATGCCGCTTTCGGAAATTACCGGTACGTCGAAAGTGGCTCTGGAAACATCTGCGGCTCGCTAGAGGCACACAGGCCGGCGAAATACACCTAACTACAGGCCACCAACCCGGTGGCCTGTTTCGCTTCTTGCGGGGCCGGGGCGCGCCGAGTGAATTGAGGTTCCACGAGCAGCACTGCTGCTAACCGACCGGACTGATGGAAGCACGTGCAAACGAATAGCCGTTCCACACATTCATTCCGGTTCTTGGCGAATCGCAACTGTGCCGCTGAGTCCTTATCTTTAACAACCGAAATTCTCAAGGTGATAATGAAGAACATAATGTTTATGCACGAAGAACCGCTGAATCGCGGAACCACGACAAATAGATTGCCCTCCTTGATCGCTCTCGCACTGATGCTGCCCTTGTTGGCTGTGAGCTTTCGGCCGCAGAGTGCTAACAGATCAAGTATTTCAGATGGTCCTCAGTTCAAAGATGATGGTCAGCTCGTCTTCCTAAAACACGGCACCAATGCGACGATCAAGCTCATCCAAATCCAGATCGCCGACAACAATGACGAGCGGGCGGAGGGATTAATGTGGCGGAAATACATGCCTGAAGACGACGGCATGTTATTTATTTTTGACGATGAAGAACCACTGACATTCTGGATGAAGAATACGTACATCCCATTGGATATGGTCTTTGCCGATAAATCCGGAAATATAGTCTCTATCTATCCAGAGGCGACGCCGCTAAGCGAAACCTCGATACCGTCCGGGAAACCGGGAAAGTACGTCGTCGAGGTGAACGGCGGCTTCTGCGCCAGGTATGGAATCATGCCGGGGGACAAAATAGAGTACGAAAGATAGAGAGAGCGGCTCGATCTCTTTGTGGTCTGATATTTCCCGGGGTGTTGCTGTTTTATATCTCCGCGGAATGATCGTCACCCGGCTGCGATCCCAAAGCGGATTCACTTTGTCTCGGCGGGCAGGGAATGTCCGCGTATGAACAAAAGACACAGCAGTCTCCTTCTTTAGGCGAGAGCACGGTTTTGCAGTTGATGCAGATGAAGAAATGCTGGCAGGCATTCGTCGGCATCTCCGCCTCCTGACGGTGTTCGCATTTCGGGCAGGTGAGCAACGCGTCTGTTCTTATTCTCTTCGTAATACTCCCATTACCGACGGAACTCATTTTCGAAACCGCTCATGCTTTTCGCTTCAGATCGAGCTGCGTGACGACGACACCTCCGATGGTTACAGCCGCGCCGAAAGCGAATGTCAGCGAAATCCCCTGTCCGAGGAAAATGTACGCAAGGATTGCCGTCGTTACCGGCTGACCGTTCGTGAACACCGCGACCCTGCTCGCCTCGATCTTTCCAAGAGCATAGTACCATAATACATACCCGACTATAGAAGTTATCAGCGACAGGTAGACGATTTCCCCCCACTGGCCGGTGGAAAGCGACGAATAGTTGTATCCGAAGGAGGACCAGATCCCGATCGGCAGGAACATAGCCGAACCGATGAGTGCCGTGTAGATGGTGCTGTTTATCGCGCCATGTCTCAATATCAGTTTTCTGCCGAGTGTCGTGTAGAGAGTCCAGGCGATCACCGCGAGGAAGACGAAGATATCTCCCTTGAGATGCGAAATGCCGATCCTTAGCCCCTTCTCGAGAACGATCGCCGCGACTCCGATAAATGCCATAAGGGTGCCGGCAATCTTGGGAAGGGTGATCCTCTCTTTGAGGTAAATGCTCGAGACTATAAGAACGAGAATGGGGGTGGTCGAATACAGAATCGCGGCTTCGGTGGCCGTGGTATATTTAACGCCGTACAGGAAAGCAAACTGGTTTATCGGCACCGAAAGGAATCCAAGTATCAGGAGCAGGGCAAGGTCGCGGCCTCTGTATCGGAAGGGGAGCCGTGCATATAAGAGATAGACAAGATAGACTACCCCCGAAATTATAGTCCGAAGAAAAGTCAGGTTGGCGGCTGGGACTGTCTGCGTCGCGGCATTTGCGATTATGTAGGTGCCGCTGGAGAAGAGTATCTGAACGACGAGAATTATGTAGGGGTTCACCGGAAGTTTTCTGCGACCCCGGCAAGCGTGCCGGTGAAAAAGGCGCCTTGCTTCGCATCGCGCAGGACTTCGGAAAAAATATCCGTGTAACCCGTGAAATCTATCGGATCGGTGAGAGAGTTGTGGAAAAGGATGGAGGCAGCGCCGCGTGCCCGTCTGGTTTCTTCGATCAGATCTTTCATCTTTGCGAGCGCCTGCGCGTTGGTTATCGTCTTATTCTCTGCGAATGTCCCGTCCATCAGGATGAGCGGGAGTTCTGTTACGGGAGACATTCGGTCCTCGGCGAAATTGAACAGCGGATAGGGGAATGCGACGCTGTTTCTGAATCCGGCTTCACGCGAAAAGCCGAGCGTGGAGTCGTATTTCATCTCGGCTTTCTCCCAGATCTGGACGGTTCTGCTAGCGGTGAATTTCAGATAATGTTGCCGGACCGAATCGACGCGCATGCCCAACACCTCCTGAAGGCGGTTCTTCTCCCTGAAAAACTCGTTGGCATCAACGTACGTTTTCATGCTCGGATGTATCCCGATCTCGAATCCTCCCCCGGTTAGCGAGTTCAGGAAGGTCTTCATATCCCGGGACTTGTGATCGTAATGTATGTCCTGTTTGCCGGTAGCCCCGGTCTTAATGAAGAAGGTTGATTTTACACCGGCTGCCATTTCGGTGTCACGAAGGTAATTGAGTCCCATCTTCGGGAAGTCGCGTCCGAAAAGGGCGTACAGGGGAAAGAGAAGCTTCTCCGCGCGCTGAGTCGATCCCAGCCGGTGCCTGTTGAGCAGGGCAATCCCGAACATCTCACGCCTGATCATCCTGAAGTTCAGAAAACTGATGAAGTCCACATCATGCGTGAGAGCCAGGCCACAGTCTGATCCGCCATATGTCTTGGGCTCGAGCCTTATGCCGAAATACTGTTCCAGTTTCTCTTTCAGGAAGAGAGAATAGTAATTCACCACGGGATAATCGAGCACGCCGAGCTTGTATTGAAGGGAGTCCATTGCGCGGAACCTGTCGAACTCATCTCTCTCAAGGCTGACCAGATCCTGAAAGTCTGATGCGAGCATGAATGTCGCGGCGGCTATGTCGAAATCGATATCCGGATTGATCGGGTTCGGACCCGGGAAGAGCTTCGGAAGTTTCCTGTCGGCGTAATGGAGCCACGACATATTCGCAATGTCGGGGATAACGGCATTCGAGATGCATTTTGCGAACTCTTCGGAAGAGCGTACCCAAAGGACCTTCTTGGAGTCGTTCGGGAACTGGCGGCCGTAGAAAATATTAGGGCAATCAGGTACAATAGTCTTGGAGAATTCGAGATCCGCTCGAAAAGGATGAAACAGGAGGGTGAAACCGTATTTGATTTTCTGCCTGGTCCAGTCGTCAGCGCTGATGATTATGTTGATCTTCATAATTGCCGGATTCGTTCAGGTGAAGAAGAGTTTCATTACGTCGAATATAAGTGTCGGGTGCTTGACAACCGCCTGTTTGAACAGTGCGCCGAGTGTCTGTTGATTTTCCGGGAGCTTCGACATTTCGGCCGCAATCGAATTCAGCTCGCTGTCCTTGAACTTATATATGACCTTTTTGATGTTGTAATACCTGTGGTGGCGCGCGCCCAGTGAATCCTGCCATTCCTTCTCATATTGTCCGGTAAGGCTCATGTCGTTGTTCCTGACGATGTCCGCGGCTATTCTACCCGCCATCTTCCCGGCTATCATCCCGCTGATTATTCCGCCTCCGGAGACGGGGTTCACCTGATGCGCGGCGTCTCCAACCAGCATGAGACCAGGCATGGTTATTTTCTTGAGCGTCTCGCCGCACGGGACTCCTCCCGCGAGCTTCGTAAGTACCGATGCGTGAGGAAATTTTTCTGCCATGAATTCGTCGAGGAATTTCAGGGCGTGCTTCTGTTTGCTCATGTCTGCGGCAACCGCGAGCCCGACATTTGCCGTCCGGTTTCCCTTGGGGAATACCCAGAGATAGCCGCCCGGGGCATACTTCTCACCGAAGTAGAAGTAGCAGGTGTCCTGTTCTACATCGATGTTTGCCGCTGTGACCTGCGCCGCCGATTCCATGTCGTGCATGGAGACTGTCGTATCGATGCCCGCCCATCTTCCGACCCGTGACTCGACGCCGTCGGCACCAATGACGATTTTGCTTTTCAGAAGCAGGCGTTCGCCGTGGTACTGCACGGTCACGCCGGTAATGCTTCGGTCATTTCTCTCGATGCCGTCCACATAGGCCTTCGTTACAATCTCCGCACCTTCATCGGCGGCGATGCGAGCCAGTTCATAGTCGAAGACCTTCCTGTCCAGAACGTAGCCGAGCCCTTCGATATTCGGTTTCACTGTGCTTCCGTCCGGAGCGATCAGCTTGAAACTCTTAATTTCAGCTGCGACAAATTTCTTATCAGGCTCGATGAACGGTGCCAGCCCTTCGTGGTCTACGGCCTCGCCGCATCTTACCGGAACGCCGATCTCCCTGTCCTTCTCGAGCACAAGGACCTTTGCTCCCCCCATCGCGGCATACCGGGCGGCCGTCGTGCCGGCGGGCCCGCCGCCGACTATTATTACATCGTAAGAGTCTCTCACGCGGTCGCTTTCAGCCTGGCTTTGTCGTTCTTGAATTCAAACACTTCGAAGGGGCACGCCCACTCGCACTTTCTGCAATTCGTGCAGATCTGGTGCACTATCGAGATCCTGCTTTCCGTCAGGTCGATGCAGTTTTCAGGGCAGACAGCCACGCAACAACCACAGAGGTCGCATTTCTCTTCATGTATCTCAATCAACTTTCCGCTCCTTCTGACCCGAGGGACGGATCGAAAATTCTATTCGGACGTTCAACAAAAACTACTTGATGTACCCGGCCGTGTCAAAAACGCCCGGTATTGCACAATATAAGGCACCGCGGCAAACGTAAACAGCCCATCATCACTATGACCTTGGAGGGGTTCTGGGTCGCGCAAGGCCTGTTGAAGTTTCCTGACTCTCAAGCTTCGCGAGGCCTCCGGTCACCTGAGTTCGTCGAAGAAGTGTTCGAGGAGATCCTTGTCGCGGTAGGTTTCTGTGAGGAGGCGCTTCCGGTTGACGAGTTCCTGGTACCGGAGATCGAAATCGCCGGTAGGGAGTTGTTTCCTCTCCGCGTCTGACGTCTTTGAGGTGAGGAGCTTCAACTTTTGTTCTATCTGTTCGAGTTCAAAAGATATCAGGAGCTGCGATATCCATTTAAGGTAGTCGGGGGTTTCGCTTCCGGGCCTGATCTCTTCCCACCATATCTTGCTTCGCTGCGGAACGGCGAATGCCAGTTCCGCGAACGACTTCCGGACGCTTTCCGACGAGAGATCGTCGATGACCGCGGACGGGAGCGTTGCCGGTGCTCCTGGCCGCCACAACTTTTTCGATTATCTCCCGGCTGATGGGGTTCTGGATCTCCAGTCTTTCGACCTGTCTGGCAACGACCTCGAAGAGCGATTCGTCGACGTTCATGAGAAGGCTGATAAGATCCCGGTCGGCTATGGCGAGGCGGAGAGAGGGGAGCTTCGGAGGCGGCCCCGAGGAGGAGTCGCTGCCGTACCTCGACTGCGAGGACTTCCGTTTCTTCAACTCCTGGTAAATCGATTCCTCTCGCAGCCCGAATTTATCGGCGAGGTCCTTCACATAGAGATTAACTTTTATCGCGTCGCCGACTTTCGCCAGCGATTCCACGATCGATTGAATGATCGCGCCGGGAGCAGAAGATGAACCGGAGCGGCGGGCGAGGAGAGATGCTTTAAACTCGACGATGTTCGCCGCGCCCCCGATCAGCGTCATGAATTCTTCGCTTCCCTTCGAAAGCACAAATGTGTCCGGGTCCTCGCCCTGCGGGAGCTCGACGATATAGACGTTCATCCCCTGTTCGAGAAGGATATCGGCCCCCCGCAGCGACGCGTCCTGTCCTGCAGTGTCCGCGTCGTAGACCAGGTAGACGTTCTGGGTGTACCGCGAAATGTATTGTATCTGCTCGACGGTCAGCGCGGTTCCGCTTGACGCGACGACGTTCCTTATCCCCGATTGGTGAAGTGCAATAAGGTCCGCGTACCCTTCGACCAGTATCGCCGAGTCTTTCTCGACGATAACATCCTTGGCCTGGTAGATGCCAAAAAGAGTCCTCCCCTTGACATAGGCCGCGGTTTCCGGCGAGTTGATATATTTCGCCTTCTCATCGGCCTTCAAGGCTCTTCCACCAAACGCGATCACGCTGCCGCCAGGCGAAATGACGGGGAACATTACGCGGGCTCTAAACCTGTCGTAGTATCCGGAGCCGTCCTGTCTCTTGAGTATCAGGCCGGATTTCTCGATTACCTTCTCGCTGATTCCTTTCTTCCTCAGATGATTCAGCAGCCCGTCCCATCTGTCCGGTGCGTAGCCGATCATGAATTTGTCTATTGAATCGTCGCTGAACTGTCGTTTCTGTTTCAGGTAGGATAATGCCGAAGCGCCTTCGTCGGACCGGAGCATTTCCCTGTAATATCTCGTCGCCTTTTCGTTCACGTCGAGGACATCGTCGACATCGCTCTGCTTGTTGTCGGAATAAGAGGGGAGTGTAATGTTCGCGCGCGCCGCCAGCTGGCGCAGAGCCTCTCCGAACGATATCCGCTCATGCTGTGTGAGAAATGTGAAGACGTTGCCGCCCGCACCGCAGCCGAAACAATGGTACAAGCCCTTCTCGCGGTTTACCGTGAATGAGGGTGTCTTCTCTGTGTGGAACGGGCAGAGACCAAGGTAGTTCTTGCCGCGCTTCTGCAGCCTGACATACTGTGAAATCACATCGACGATATCCGTCGCCTGTCTGACGGATTCGACTACGCTGTCAGAACCGAACCGTGCCATGTCTGCGATCCGTGATTGGAAATTGTGAAAAGTAAATCGTTGGTTGCACTCCTTGTTTGAGAACTTAATCAAGCGTCGGCTGAGATTCAATCAACGCGGAAGGCGAAAGCTTGAGAGAGTTGCCGTGCCAAAATGATTCTCCGATTTTCTTGAATATTATTTGCATGGGTTATAACTTTTTACTGCATGACAGAGAAATCACTGCTCGTCGTTTCACGGACTCCGCTCCCCAAAGAAGTGAAGACCAATCTTGTGCCTCCCCTGACGAATGAAGAGGCGGCAGAGCTGCACGCATCGCTGCTTTTTGACATCGTTGAGCGCGCGGCACTGCATCTCCATGCCCAGCCGTACGTCTACTTCGACCCGGCGGACGCGCGTCCCGACTTCGAACACGTCTTCCGGCACGCGAGTTTTGATTACAAGCTTAAGCCCGCCATCGGGAGCAAGCTTTCGGACAAGATAGCCAACGCCGTGGATAACGTTTTTTCAGACGGTACGAAGAAGCTTATCTACCTGGATGTCGATGCCGCGTTGGTCTCCATGCAGACTCTGAAGCACGGCTATGAACTGCTTTCCCTTGAAGATGATGTCGTAATTCTGGCCCCGGATACCACGGATCAGCTGTACATGGTTGGATTGAAGAAACCGCATGTCCAGATATTTGACGCGCTGAATGCGAAAGACCCGTTCGAGGTCTCGATGAAAATTTCCTCGCCCCTTTCGGCCATGCTCTTTACACTGGATCGATTCGCCTGCATGCGCGATCTGACGGGACTGAGAAGGATATTCAACTCTTTCATCAGGAACGGCCAGGTCATCGAGAACGCCCGCCGCACAACCGATTTCCTACTCGGCCTGAAGGATAAATACAGCGAGATTTAATGCGCGAGAGATCCTGCGAGAAGTTTGGGATCTTTGGCGGAACATTCAACCCGCCTCACATGGCGCATCTCCTGGCTGCCGAAGGAGTGCGAGATCATCTCAGATTAAATAAGATTCTCTTTGTCCCCGCCGCAATTCCCCCCCATAAGTTGAAGGAGGATGTGATTCCGGTAAAACACCGGCTCGCGATGGTCAGACTCGCAATAGAGGGGAACCCCTCGTTTGAATTGTCGGACATCGAGGTTCGAAGGAAGGGGCCGTCATACACAATCGACACTGTGAGGGAGCTGAAACGCAAGGAGCCGGACTGCGAATTTCATCTCATAATGGGAATTGACCTCCTCATAGACTTCGAGACCTGGAAGGATCCTGACAAGATAATGAAGGAATGCAAGTTAGTGGCGATGAACCGCCCCGGTTTTGACCTTGGGTTTGTCGATAAGGATCTGCTTGCCCGCGTCGAGCTCGTAAACGTTCCGAGTATAGACGTCTCTTCCACCAATATAAGGAGACGGGTGAAGTCGGGGAGATCGATAAGGTATCTTGTACCTGTTGCGGTGGAAAACTATATCCGTGAGAATTCGATTTACCTGTAAGTTGTTGCGTCACAACAAATTGCATATCCAGCGGGCGAATTTTATATTTATCGAAACAAGTTTTTGCAACTTTGAAATGGAGTGAGAGATGATGAAGAAGTACAGTATTTGGGCCGCTCTCGTAGGCCTTTTCGCGGTGAGTTTCGCATTTGTCGGCTTCCAGTGTTCGTCTGCGGAGTTGACGAGCGCAAAACTATATATGCAGAAGAGTGAGTGGGACAAGGCGGAAACGGAGCTCGACAAAGCCGTGAAAAGCGATTCACTCGACGAGGAGAGCTGGTATTACCTTGGTATAGTTAGAGGAGAGAAGAAGAATTACACGGGGTTAATGGATGCGTTCGACCACGCGTTGAGAATTTCCCCTGCTCACCAGAAAGATGTCGCTGAGGTTAGGCGCCACTATTGGGTCATTTGTTACAATGAGGGGAGCAAGGACCTCCAAAGAGGTAGAGACACCGCATCCTATTACGAAACATCCGTCGCGGCATTCAAAGGGGCCATACTGCTCGAGCCGGACAGCACGATGGGTTTCCGCGGCCTGGCTTACGCGTATCTGAATAAGGGCAGCATGGACAGTGCAGTCGCCCCTCTCAAGGTGCTCTGGGCAAGGGAGAAGGATGAGGATGCGGTCAAATTCCTCGGAGAAATCTATTATGAGAACGGACACAAGCTCAAACAGGCCTTCGAGAACGAGAACGGCGATAAATTGAAAGTCGCGGAAGGCCTCGAATCGCTTAAGGGCGGGATGCACGAATCCGACGTCGTAGATGCAATCGGGAAGCCTGACGAAAAGACGACAAAGGAACCGCCGAAGGTAAAGGGAAGAAAGAAAAGGGGCCCAGAGCTGCCGGCGCAGGATATCTGGGTGTACAAGACCTACGGTCTTACGCTCACATTTGAAAACGATACGCTGAAAAATAAGAAGGTCGATTTTGTCTATAATCCGCAGATCGACTCGACGAACTACAAACTTGCCGTCGTGCAATTCCTGAAGGGACTTGATGTGCTCAAACCGGCGAGCAGCATGTACCCGAACGACGCGAGTATCATGACGATTTTGACGAATTGCTATATCGGTGCCGACATGACTCAGGAAGCCGCGGACGCGTTCAAGCTTGCGGCCGAACAGAACCCCGGGAATAAGGATTTCCAATATAACTACGGGGTTATCCTTCTGAGGGACAACCATTACGAGGCAGCTATAGCCGAATTCCAAAAGACATTGAAGATCGACCCGGAATACATGAACGCCGTTTACAACGTCGGGGCGGCTTACGTGAACTGGGGAGTCCAGACACAGACCAACGCCTCCCAGAACAGCGATCCGGACTCACTGAGAAAGGTGGTCAGCGCTAAGTTTGCAAGCGCGCTCCCTTATCTTGAAAAGTATTCCGAATACAAGGCGAGCGACCCAAATATCTGGGAGCTTCTCGGGAAGGTTTACGCTTATTTGAACGAAGTTCAGAAAGCGCAGAACGCCATGCAGAAAGCCGATTCGTTGAGGCAACTCCACTAGCCTGAAGTCGACGATTCTTGTCATGCCGCCGCGCAAGCAAGTCATCGCTTCCCGGCGGCTTTTTCTTCCTATCATCTGTTGTTTCAGTTTAGTTTAAGGCTTATTCTTGGATGTAGCTAACCAACATAGGGGGTCGACCCCGATGCAGAACGTGACCGCTGTCGGGCCTTAACCCATGCCCTCAATAACTTAGGAGTCTGAAATGTCCGAAGAGAAAAACGTTCCACAACAAATCAACATTGAACTCGGCGATAAGGAGGCGGAAGGTATATATTCTAACCTGGCCATTATTTCACACTCACCGGCGGAATTCATAATAGATTTCACGCGCCTCCTCCCTGGAGTGCCGAAGGCGAAGGTGCACGCCAGGATAATAATGACCCCGCAGCACGCCAAAATGCTGCTGAGCGCGCTCCGTGAGAATGTCGAGAAATACGAGCGGAACTTTGGCGAAATCAAGGTGTTTGCCGGGCCGGTTCCGCCTACAGCTCCATTCGGGTTCCAATCGCCGGGTGCATGAAGTCCGGAGTTCGCAATACCCTCAGGGGGCGTTCTACGTACCTGCCGGAAATTTCTCGTGTAAAGTCGACGTTGATTCTGCCGATTATGTCAATGAGTGACAGAGCGCAAAGCACAAGCTACTGTGACTCATAACAAATAGCATATATTTCGTTTTGCTTATCTTTTAACAAGAGCGCAACACGATTCACAAATCCCGGAATTGTCGAAAGGAGTTTTGATATGAAGAAAGGAGTACTTTACGCTTCAATTATAGCCCTCATTCTGGCTATGGTTGGATGTTCAAAGTACAAGGTTGCGTCCTTCGTAATGCCGTCTTGGGATACCCAGTTATCGGCACCGATTTTCGACCGCACATACACTCTTGGGGAGATTCTGCAGAAGGACTCCCTCGTGGTATCCAATGGAGACACGACGCTGATAAATACCTATCCGACTACCGGGCTGTACTATGTTCAGCGGACCCAGGAGATCCAAGGCATTCCCGTCGGCACGAATCTGCGCATGGGGGCCATCCCTTTGACGCCGATGACACAGGGCCTGTCGAGCTTCAGCATCAACTCGCCCGACTCAATTGATTACTCCATTCCATATCCGGGAGGTGTCACCAAAGGTCAAACAGCACCTGTGCCGGCGATCCCTCCTACGACGGAGAATAATTTGGGACCGCAGGCTCCATTCGCAAATTACACATCGGCTACGATTAGTAATGGACTGCTCCATGTCAGGATCTCGAATGGGTATCCAGCCACCGTATATTTCAGCAACGGTGCGGTCAATATCCTCGATGCCAACGGGCATTCGCTCCCGATCCCTATCGATTCTCTCACGGCTAACAGCACATTTGACACTACGCTTCAGCTCGCGGGCAGGGTACTCACCAACAATCCGACCCTTTCCTTTACATATAGCTCCAATGGCTCGGGCACCGCGAAGACTTATCAGTCGGATAATCTTCTCTCATTCAATATGGGGTTCTCAACGCTCGAGGTCTCGCAGGCAAACGCAATCGTTCCCAGCCAGCCACCTGTTGTCCTGAAAGAAAGCCTCCCTCTGTCGGAGCAAGACCAGATTAGTTCGGCAACGATCAGCAGCGGCACTATCTCTCTGAGCGTGACGAATCATTTCAACATGGGGGTTGCCCCGGTGACATTGGTTATTAACAGCCTTGATAGTCAGAGCGTCCCGTTCACACGGCATTTCTCTTTGTCGGCGGCAGGATCTCCCGGCAGCAGCTATACCGAAACAATAAACCTTTCCGGATTCATACTGAATATGTCCAATGCATACGGCAATCCGACCGATTCCCTCAAATATACAGTGAGTGTTGGAATCCCGGGATCACAAGGCCAGTTCGTTAACGTCAATATCTCTAATACGATTGAGAGTTCATTCAGCACTTCGGACCTTATGTTCAGCTCTTTCACCGGGATCATTCACCCGACGAATACGTTCTCGTTCGCCAGCGACACACAGAGGGTGGACCTGGGCGATTTCAAATCGAAATTCAGCGGAGGCATCACGTTGCTTGGGGACTCGACTCATCTCCGTTTCAGGATTCGAAGCCACGGATTTCCGTATTTCATTCATGTGAGCCTGACACCAATGAATAGCTCGCTCCCGAATATGGTCTCTCCCGATTCGGCAGATACATCCCTGGTTATCTATCCTGATCAAGAGAATGTTGTCGGACTCGGAGCGAGATTTGCGTCGGCGATGAATTCCTTTGCGATAAACTACGGAAAGATACCGGACGAGTTCATAATTAGCGGCTATGCTAAAGTCAATCCTGTTGCAGCCGATGTCCCGTTCGCATTCACCCCGCAAACGCAGCCGGGGACTCTCAATGATACGGACAAGATTAACATAACAAATACGATCAGCCTCCCAATGCAGGTGGGTATACTAAACGCTTCATTCAGAGATACGACAAACAAGCCGGTCTTTGATTCGACAACAAGCGCGCGCATGGGTGAGGTGGACAGCGCGAGGGTGTCCTTCGACGTGAACAATGGGCTTCCGATGTCGGTATTCATCAGAGCTTCGCTCCTGGATACTCTGACCGGCGCGGTGACGCAGCTGGATTCTCTATCGATTCCTGCTGCCGACGTCAATCAGGACGGGTCGGTGAGATTTCCGACTTTCCAGCACAACCCGCTTGTCCTTACCGGAACCCAGGCAAGGAGCTTTGCCAGTTCGCGAATGATTTTCTTCTTCCAGTTCTTTACACCGCTGGGTAATCCCGTCGGATCGCAACCGGTTCCGTTCACGAAGACTAACACCATTTCTTTGAAAGTGTACGGCAATTTCGCCTTCAAGGTTGATAAAAGTCTGGTCGGAAAGTGAGGAAGATGAGATGAAAAAGACAATAGCCATCGCACTCCTCTTGCTCCTTCCGGCACTGACCGTCCGTGCCCAGCAGATCTCCAGCGCAAGACTGACCTCACTTGGAGGTTTAGCAACCTCGGTTTCGACGGATGTCGACGCCATCGGGACAAATCCGGCAAACCTGCTAAGTCTGTCTCGCGGAAGTGCGGTCCTGGAAATAGCGCCGTTGACCGTAAATGCCGGTACCGATTTCCTCAACCTCAACTTGTACAATACCTATTTCACGGGCAGTGGTCAGTATGATAGTACCGGAAAGCAAATAGGCAGATACCTCACAGAGTCAGACAAGCAGGGAATCCTCGCGGCATTTCCGGGAGGTGTCGGAGACATCATGACCGACGTCAACGTCCGGGATTTCGGTCTCTCCGTTCGTGCTCTCGATTTCGGAATCGGACTGTCGATGGATGAGCACATCGGCGGCCGCGCAACTGTGCCGAATTCGTTCGTGCTCTTTGTGTTGAACGGGAATCCTCCGGGTACTTCTTTTTCGTGGAACAACATCAGCTCCACAACGTGGTGGTACAGGAGCTACAATGCGGATTTCGCCATGAGGCTCCCCGATATCATCGCAATACCGCATGATATTGCCAAGGATTTCCAAGTGGGGATAGGCGTGAAGTATGTTACCGGCATCGGCTATGCTTCTGCCGGAACAGTGAACAGCTCGCTGACCACCGACTCGACCGACTACGCTTTCCATGTGAGCATGGGGCTTGACGCCAATAGGGCCGGTTTCCTGAGCAACATGATTTCGAAGGGAACCAAGAGCGCTGTTGGCGACACAAACGTGAATTTCAACCCCTTTAGTCCGGCGGGCTCGGGCTTCGGTTTCGACCTGGGCGGAACGGCGAAAGTGCTTGATTTCATTAAGGTTGGCTACAGTGTTACCGACATAGGCTGGATATCCTGGACGAAGAATGCCATAAGAACTAGTGGCGATACTTCATTCACATTTACCGGATTTTCACCGGCTCGGGCCGATGTACCGAACGCGACAAGCAATGTCGACAGCCTGAATAATGCGTTCAAGGACTTCTTCAAGAACAGGGATACGGTTTCATCCGGCTTCACGACGCCGCTGCCGACTCGTTTCAATTTAGGCGCTTCGATCGAGCTGGAAGACCTGGTTCCGGAAATCCCCGGCCACCTTCTCGTCGGGATCGACTACCACCAGGGGTTCAACAACTCTCTGGGAAACTCAACTACACCTGAGTTTATCCTGGGTGCTGAGTGGAAGCCCATCGGTTTGTTCCCAATCAGGACCGGCCTTGGTTTTGGAGGAGCGTACGGATTTAGGTGGGCGCTCGGCTTCGGTTTCAATTTCCCCTTCTGGGACATCGACCTGGGTGTAGGGACCTTCAATGCCGTGGCCGATCCGGCCGCTGCCAAAAACGTTTCAGTGTCGCTCAGCATATTTAAATTCAGGTTTTGAACCGACATAATACCTCATCCTTGCGAACGCATCCCGGCTGTCTCGGGATGCGTTTTTTGTTTATTTCCACTTGCTTACACCTTCTGCGCTCACTATAATAAGTGCAGCGAGCGCCTGTTCCTTAATGATAACTGCTGCCGACATACTAGACTTTCTTTTTGTAATCCTTCCCATTGCTTCGTTGACCCATCTCGCGTTTAGGATAGGTCTTGCTTACGGCAGGTCAAAGGGAAGTACGACTCTTTTTGCCGGGGCTTCAATCCTCACATTCTCATACCTGTTCAAACTCTACTTCGATATAGTTTTCGGCAGTGTAGACGCATTCTGGCTATTCCTACTGACACTTGGCACAGCCATCGGTCTGGTCCTGGCACTTATCGGGACCAACCGGATATACTCGTTTCTCCGTTCGAACCAGGCGGACTTGAACCACAAGTCGACCAAGATTGCAAGGATAAGCGAGTTCATCGCCGTGATTTTCCTTATAGTCTTCGTCCCTTATTTTCTCGGATTCAATCGTCCGATCTACTGGAGACTGGGTGCCGTCTCCTATTTAGTAAGGCAGGCAGCGCTGTTTGGAATTGTCATCTACATAGGAGAGTTCTTCCATCTCCTTGGCAAAAGTCAGGTCTATTGGAAGTCAAAACTCGTAAGAGGCCTTGCCGTTTACTACCTGGCTGAGCCCGCCGTGTGGCTTACGGTTGCGGGCATTGGCGGCGGTGTGGCTCTCTACCCAACAGCCAGGATCTTTGTCAACACGTTCGGGCTCGCCATCTCAGTTATTGTGAGCCTGTTGGTTGTTCAGTTCATCCGGCTTTACTTGCCAACCGTTTTACGACAGGTCAAGACTACTTACGTGGACACGCTGAGAGTCAGGGTACTGCGTGACCTGTATCTTATCGGCGCGGGATTGACAGTTTTCATGTTTGTAATATTGCTTGTGGCTGAATCGCTTTACGGTGATTTAAGAATATCGACGCTCGAGAGTTACGCCCAGTCGAGGCTAGCGATAGGGAAGCTGGCTGCCGCCAAAGTGCGTTCCACACTGCAGGACGTGGTGCTCAGGCTTCAGCGCTCCGAGGACGCCGCCGATCCGAGAATGGTTTTGCTCGACCTGAAGAGGGGGAGGGATTATGTGGACGCGGTCGGAGATGCCGACAGCACAAAGACAATCGGTCTCCTCTACGGTCCAAGGTCAGCGTCGACCGACACCCTCATCAAGCAACTACTGGACACAATGGAGTACCGGGTTGACGACAACGGCATTGAAATGGAAGCCAGCCCGGGAAGCGATAGCTCAAAGTATCTTGTCATAGTCAGGGCGCGGAACCGATACCGGAATAATGCCTATGCGTTCGCACTCGTGAACATCAAAAAACTGATTTCGAGCAGCGTCGCCGACCTGGGCGATTACGGGGGGCGACTGCGTCTGGTCTCACCAGACATGAAGATTATTTATTCGAATAAAGAAGCTGAAATCGGGGAGGATTTCAGGGATGCGGTCCTCCGGAGCACGGAGATCGATGCAAAAGATTTCAGAAGAAAACTACTTGCCCTCTCAGAAACGCGATATGAAGGATACAACATTCTGAAAGGCCAAACCCAGTCTGGAATGGGTGAATATTATCTTCTCATTACCACGCCACTCATTTTCCAGGGATACAGGGGGGTACTCGCCTCCGTTCAACCTGAAGGAAGAGTCTCCAGGTTATTCCGACCCACGAATTCTCTCCTTTTGCTCGCTGGCCTGCTGATAATGGGCTTATTTGGCGGAGGAGTGGTAATAATTTCGGTGGCCTTCCGATGGTCCATGCGCCTGGAAAAGGAAGTCCAGGACAAAGTGCACGAACTCAGGAGTTCCGAGGACAAATACAGAAGGATTGTTGAGAATCCGTACATCGGGAGCTTCATAATGGTAGATGACCGCTTGATTTTCGCGAACTCCCGGCTGGCGGAAATTCTCGAGACGGACAGAGTTCGGGCGCGGTGCTGCCAGTGCGCTCCCAGCGCGCCTGCCAGGCGTGGGCCACCACCTGCGCATCGGTGGCGATGAAGCCCAGCGTGCTGCAGGCCTGCAGCGCTCCCCGGTACACCGACGAGTCACTTTCCGGGTGCGGGCACCGGCTGTGGCGGGAAGCCCGAGAAGCTTGTGGCGTGGGCGGCAGTGATAGCTTGCGCTAGGCTGATGGAATCAGTCATACCGGGGCATGGTGCCAAAACGGCGTGCCCAGCACCGGTGTGCTGGGCTGGGCGCTGTGCTGCGCGTGGCATGGCGCCGGCATGGCGAGCAGCGCGCCCCGCTCTGCATCGGCGTCGGCAAAAGCGCCGGCCATGCGCACCGGGTCTTGCGCCAGGGCCACGGCGGTGTTGAGCAACACGCCGTCAAAGCCCCATTCCATGACCTGGCAGGCGTGCGACGGCAGGCCCAGGCCCGGCGTCCACCAGCATCGGCACATCCAGGCGCTCGCGCAGCACGCGCAGCGCATAGGGGTTGATCGGGCCGCTGCCCGGTGCCGATGGGTGCGGCCCAGGGCATGACGGCCTGGCAGCCCACGTCGACCAGGCGCTGGCACAGCACCAGGTCTTCGGTGCAGTAGGGCAGCACCTTGAAGCCGTCCTTGATCAACGGCTCGGCGGCTTCGACCAGGTTCAGGGTGTCGGGCTGCAGGGTGTAGTCGTCGCCAATCAGCTTCGAGCTTGATCCAGGGTGTGTTGAACACCTCGCGCGCCATGTGGGCGGTGGTGATGGCCTCTTGCACGCTGTGGCAGCCGGCGGTGTTGGGCAGCACGGGCACGTTCAGGCGGCGCGCAGCAGGTCCCAGAAACTGTTGCCCGCTCTCTGCACGGGTTGCTGCCTGGCGGCGCAGCGAGGCCGTCAGCATGGCCGGGCTTGGCGCTGCAGCTGCGGCTGCCTCAGCACGCTGGGCGACGGGTAGCGCGAGGTGCCCAGCAGCAGGCGGCTGGTGAAGGTCTGGCCGTAGAGCACCAGCGTGTCGTCGGAATCGGCAGAGGTCATGGCATGTGGTGGCATCAGCCGCCCGTGACCGGAGAGATGATTTCGACCCGGTCGCCCTCCTGCAGCAGGTGGTCGGCGTACTGGGTGTTGGGCACAAAACGGTGTTGACCGCTGCCGCAAAGGGCGGCGCGCCTGCCACGGCTGGCAATGGCATCGGCCAGCGTGGCGCCGTCGGGCAGTTCGTGGGCGTGTCGGTTGATCAGAACTTTCATGGCAACGCGCGGCTATCGTCTCCGGTGGCTGCATGGCAAGATCAAGTCAGGAGGCCAGCGAGTGACTGGCCCGTGCGCCATGAGCTCCAGCACCACATCGAGCATGGCCGGGGCAATCATGAAGCCATGGCGGTACAGGCCGTTGACTTGCAGCAGCCGGGCGCGCAATTGGCGCACGGCAGGCAGGTTGTCGGGCAGGGTGGGGCGGCACTGCGCCGGCAGTTCCAGAATGCGCGCCTCGGCAAAACCGCGTGTGCACGGTGTAGGCCGCGCTCAGCAGCTCCAGGGTGGAGCGCACGCTGGCGGGCGACAGGTCGTCGGACTCGATCTCGGTGGCGCCAATCACAAACAGATGGTCTTCCTTGGGCGCGATGTAGATCGGGTAGCGCGGGTGAACCAGCCGCGTGGGGCGCCGCAGGTGACCTCGGGTGCGTGCAGGCGCACCACTTCGCCACGCACACCGCGCACTTGCGGCCACTGGCCGCGGCGCCCAGGCCGCGGCAGTCGAGTAGCCAGTCGGCCTGGCCGGTTGTGCCGGGCGAAAAGTCGCCGGGTCGCGCGGGGTGTGCCAGTGCAGTCGCACCTGCAGGCGGTCCAGCTCATGCACCAGGGCAGCCAGCAACTGGCGGTTGTCGAGCTGGCCTTCGCCGGGCAGATACAACCCCTGGCTAAAACGGTGGGCCAGGGCGGGCTCCAGTGTGCCACGCCGGGTGTCGAGTATCTGCATCGCGGGCAATCGGGAAGGGTGTGCTCTGGGTGGCCTCCAGCTGGCGGTGCAGGCGCTGCGCTTCGGCGTCGTCCTGCCGGTGCCAGACCACCAGCGTGCCCTCCTGCTGAAAGAACACCGGTTGCGTCAGCGGTGCCAGCAGCTCGGGCCAGCGCGTGCAGGGTAGCAGCCCCATTCGCACCACGCCGGCTCCGTCACGGCCGATTCGCGCCAGCGGCGCCAGCATGGCGCCGGCAGCGGGCGCCGCGGCATGCTCGGCGGCGGGCCGCCGCTGTCGAAAACTCTCGACACGCGTGGCCCTGGCGGGCCAGATCACACAGCCAGCAAGCCGGCCCATGAGGCCGGCACCGAGAATGGCGAAGGAGGAAGGTTGGAAGGTCATGCGTCCGTACTGCGGGGCAACAGGGGGACAAAACGGGGCTGTGCCGTTGCTGGAATACTCCCCACGCCAGCATGACCTGGATCGGGTAACGGGAGCGCGCTCCGAAGGTGCTGTGAAAACTTGTCGTTTCGTGGCCCCAGGGTGTTTCTCAGTCGCGCGCCACTTTGGTCACGGGACACCCCTGTTTCGTCCGTAAGGTCGAATTACAGCACAACAGGAATTTCCGTGGGGTTGTTGTGGCGCATGCGCAATCGCGTACTGCCGGCTAATTTGGGGCGGCTTGCCGAGGGCGTGGCGGTATGGCATTGGCACGGGTGTGCGAGGTTTTCAGGGTAATTTTTACGATGATGCATCCTGCTTCATATTTTGCACAGTGCTCCCCGCTACGCCCAAATGTTTTACATCAGCGAGTCTGGCACGGGCTGTAGCGCCCCAGTATCGAAGTCAACCTGAAAACCTTCGGCGCCCTGGGCTCCTATGGAGTGAGCGTAATCACAGCGCATACACTCAGGCGGACAAGATCCGCCACATGTGGTGCCAGCCCCGTTGTTGGCAGTCAATAGGGCGAACGCGAGATGGTGGAATAAGGCGGCCGCCAGGTCGCGTTGAGGCGCTGGGATTCAGGTACTGGAAGGCGGCGCGCGAAGGCTTGGGCCGAAACACTGCCTTGATGTGAATCCAGATCATGCTGTAGCGTTTTTACACCCAGCAGCATGGCCACCTTTCATAACCCGCTGCATGAGTTGGTGGCAGTTCGAATGAGAGGAGGCAAGAAAATGCGAATCAGGTGCTGCACGACGATCTGGGTACGCTACAACGTGGCTCTGAAGACACTCAGATCGCTTGCGGTGCGGATGAAATTCGGAATGTGAAGGGGGCTGAGCCTAGCGGCATACGTGACTGCAACCCTCTTTTGTTGGATGGTGCGGTCCAGCTCTTTTTGAACATGACGTGCTTGTTTGGCCAACCGCTGGGAAGCGCTGCTCAAGGTTCAGAGCCTGCTCAGGCTGAAATCGCTGGATGGGTGGCTAAGTGTCGCATCCCGGACGATTGCATAGACTCTAAGCGCTATCCGCTCTTCATGGCCAGAGCCGTGCTGCAGGAGTTGATAGAGTCCTTGCAATCTACCCGGAGAGTGAAGTCATGATGATTGCCCTGCACAAGAACGCCCGCACCACGCCGGCCATTCGCGCTGAGATCGCCGCTAGCGGCGATCTCAGCGCGCGCCAGCTGAGTCGACCGCTATGGCGTCACCGAGGCGACCATCTACAAGTGGAAGTCGCGCGATTCGGTTGCAGGACCGCTCGCACACCGCGCACCGGCTGCAAACGACGCTGACGCCGGCGCAGGAGGCGGTGGTCGTCGAGTTGCGCACGCACCCTGCTGCTGCCGCTGGATGACCTGCTGGCCGTCGCGCGCGAGTTCCTGTGCGCCGAGGTCTCGCGCTCGGGCCTGGACCGGTGTCTGCGCCGCCACGGCGTGAGCAACCTCAATGCCCTCAAGCCGCCATCGAGCCCAAGGCGCCCCACAAGGCCTTCAAGGCCTACGAGCCGGGCTACCTGCACATGGACGTGAAGTACCTGCCCCAGATGCAGGACGAGACCAAGCAGGCGCTATCTGTTCGTGGCCATCGACCGGGCCACGCGCTGGGTGTTTGTGGCCGATCAAGACCGACAAGACAGCGGCCAGCGCACGCAGCCTTCCTCAAAGCCCTGCACAAGGCCTGCCCGATCAAGATCACCAAGCTGCTGACCGACAACGGCAAGGAGTTCACCGACCGTCTGTTCGCCTCGCGCGAGCGCCAGCCCAGCGGCCAGCACGAGTTCGACCTGCTGTGCCAGGCAGCTGGGCATCGAGCACCGTCTGATCCGGCCCAGGACGCCGCAGACCAATGGCATGGTCGAGCGCTTCAACGGGCGCATCGCCGATGTGCTGAAAACCCACCGCTTCCAATCCGGCGAGGACCTGGAGCAGACCTTGCTGCGCTACGTGACCTTGTACAACCACCAGTTTCCGCAGTCTGCACTCAAGAGCAAAACGCCGATTCAGACCATGAAGGATTGGTACGATTCACATCCGCATCTGTTTAACAAGCGGCCTTATGATCGTCCGGGATGTGACATTACCTCACCCCAAAGACCTTGCTGAACATGTCCAACGTAGCGACCGTCCTAGTGCAACACCGATACACTTACTGGTAGATAACACGTAACAAGGACATCAAATTTCTTGGCGAATGTGAATTCAAGCGCAAAGACATGGCTCCGAGTAGTGCCACGCGTGGCGAAAGGTTCACCTGTGTTTCGACGCCATTGATGATGCCCCCATGCTGGCAGAAATTCCAAGCGGAGAGTCGATCGCCAGCGCCAATGCAGACGGCGCATATGACAAGTGAGCCTGCCATGGTGCTGTCGCTAAACGAAGAACGAAGGTGGTGATGGCAACTTGCACGAACGCCATTTTTTGGAAGTGGGCGAGTCTTTAATCGGCTCATCTAAAATGATACGGTTCAGGCTTCAAGCAAGCGTCTTGGTTGGCGCATCTGGGAGTTATGCAGCGGCTACCACAGGCGCAGCTTGGTGGAAACCGAGATGGACTGCTACGAGCGTTTGGGTGGGCGGGTCAGGACTCGCTCCTTGTCGAGCCAAGTATTGGCGCTGCATATTCGGGAGGCCTTGATAAACCAATTTATTCAACTTGACCTGCCTCAAGCTGTTGTGCTGGCAGTTCTGGCATGAATGCATAAAGAGCAGAGGTCATCTAGTGATGATTTCGATTTTTGCAAAAACATGCCATCCCGTGAAAAATTCAAGGCCTGTAGGATGCTCGGTGACGAGTTATTCAGACCATCCTTAATTAGAGAAACAATAACGAGGCAAATTAAATGAATGGGCAAGCTCGGAATCGCCTTCCACGCATAGCAATTTTTGGCTATAAAACTCTTAACAAATTAATTTACTCGGTAGTCTCTGATTTTGAAGGTCGAGCAGATATCGAAGTCAAAGATCTGGTTCTTAACGATGCCTTGATGATGGGGCACGAAATAGAGCAGAATCATAAATTCGACGTAATAATTACAGCAGGTGTAAATTTTTCCATTTTAAGTCTTGCGTTAAAAATACCCGTCGTAGCAATAAAAATTTCTGGCTACGACCTTCTTATTGCGCTGCTTAAAGCAAGTCAGGTATCAAAAAAAATCGGTTTAATTATACATCGTGAAAAAATTCAGGAGATTGAGGAGATAAAAAATCTTTTGAATATAGAAATATCACAACGCTCATACCAAACGATTGAAGAAATTACCAGTTGTTTTATGTCTCTGAAAGAGGATGGATACAACGTTATTGTTGGATCAAGTCTTATTATCGATCTTGCAGAAAGTAGTGGGATAACGGGAATCTTGCTTACAGCACGCTTTCGGTTCGAGGTGCGATCGAAGATGCTATTCAAATCGGAAAGATTTCAGTTCTTGAGTCTTCTCGCTACGGCAGTCTAAACGCTGTTTTGCGCCATCTGCACGAGGCGGTATTGGCGGTTGATACTAATCATTGTGTTACGGCGATTAACCCACTTATGGGAAGCATCATCGAAGTTAACATCCCTGCCGCTATGGGTGCATATCTGCCTGACATTGCTCCGCAGCTTTCACTGGAAACTGTTCTAAGTCAAGGAGAGCAAATAATAAATTCTTTAATTCAGCTTGGTCATAAAAATTATTTAATCAACCAAATTCCAATTTATGAAGGTGGTTGCCTTGCTGGTGCAATTATTACATTGCAAGACACCCAAGATATTCAGATTGCTGACAGCACTATCCGTTCGCAAAAGAAGATTCGCAGCCTTTCGGCGCGCTATCAATTCTCCAATCTTATCGGATCTTCTCCGTTTTTTTGTCGAGCAATTGCCTCTGCGAAGCGTTACGCGAAGACAAGCTCCACTATACTTATTACGGGTGAAAGTGGCACGGGCAAAGAATTGTTTGCACAAGCCATTCATAATTTTAGCAGCCGGGCTAACAGTCCATTTGTTGCAATAAATTGCGCAGCTTTCCCTGAGTCTCTCCTGGAAAGCGAGTTATTCGGGCATGATGAAGGTGCATTTACCGGATCGCGCAAAGGTGGGAAGTTGGGTCTTTTGGAAACTGCCCATACTGGGACGGTATTTCTCGACGAGATTGGCGATATGCCGCTCACGCTACAGACTCGCCTGCTTCGTGTCTTGCAAGAGCGAGAGATCACCAGAATCGGAAGTGTTAAGGCAATTCCTATAGATATACGAATCATTGCTGCAACCCACCGCCACCTGCCCGAGCAGATAGAGAATAAACTTTTCAGGGCAGATTTATATTATCGACTTAATATACTTTGCTTTCGCCTGCCTAGGCTTTCAGAGCGGAAGGAAGATATTCCGATTTTGGGATTGCATCTTCTTTTTTCAAATTTACGAAGTCTAGGTAGCAGTATTCCTGCGGATCAGGCATTGGGGCCATTGCTACCATTGCTTTGCAAATACGATTGGCCGGGAAACGTAAGGCAGCTGGAGAATGTCATTGAGCGCTTCGCAGTATTTCTTACCCATATTCCGACGTCAAGAATATTGACTACCAGTCTTTCTATGCCGAAGTGCCGGAATTAAATATGCCGCAGGATGCCTATGAAAAAAGCAATTTAGTCTGCAGCAAGAATGAAAGTGTCGAGATAAATCAGGAAATGATTCTTCAAGCATTGAAGCAAGCAAAGGGAAATAAGACGCATGCCGCAGAAATATTGGGTATTAGCCGGTCAACCTTTTGGAGAAAGCTGAAATAACGAATGGCTTTTAGGTTTCACATCCAGGATGCTCGTAATACGCCCATCCCGGACGATCGCATAGATGAAAACCGCTATCCGCTGTTCATAGCCCGCGCCGTGCTCAAGGAGTTGATAGAGTCGCTGCAATCCCACGGGAGTGAGAAGTCATGCTGATTGCCTCTCCACAAGAGGCGAACGCACGCCGCCTGCCGAGCGAGCCGAAATCGCTGCCAGCGCATAGCCCTCATCGGGCCTGGGCTGCCGGTAAAGCATTACGGAGTGCAAAGGCTATAAGTGGAAAAAGTGTAAGGGATTTGGCGATCGCTCGCATATGGAGTAATGCCTACAGACCCAGATGACTTCTTCGTAGAATTTCGTGTACTTGCGCCGCACCTTGCTTTTGCTTCTGGATAAATTGCTGGCGGTGAATCGCCCCATTTGCAGGGTGAGACCAAATGACATTATCTGTTCGTCGCTATCGACCGGGCCACGCGCTCTGTGTTTGTGGCCATCAAGCCCGCCAAGAGTTTAGCCCTGGCACGAGCCTTTCTGAACGTCTTGCATAAAGGCCTGCTCGATCGCGATCAACAAGTCGTTGAGAGACAAAGGGACGGAGTTTGCGGGCCGGTTTTTTGTAAGCCGCGAGTGCAGCGTAGCAAGGATGAATTCGACCGGCTGTGCCAAGAGCTGGACAAAGAGCACCGACTGACCAAGCCCAGAACGCGGTGAACCAATGGCATGGTCGAGCGCTTGGACGGCCGCATTGCCGATGTCTGAAAGATCCACCTATTCCGCAGTAGCGAGGATTTGGAGCAGACGCTGCTGCGTTACATGGCCGTATTCGACAACCGGCTCCCCGATTCAGCCCTCAAGAGAAAGGCGCCTATGCAGACGCTGTAGAACTGGACCACGAGCCTTCAAATATGCGCCATAAGCGGCCATATGAACGACAGCAATCATGTCCCTGGTGATTACCGTACTGCCTGCTGAAATTTTCAGCAGTTCGGGCAACACCGTGACCCATTTTTGGTCGACGTCAACACGCATTAACGCCTAGCCAGTCAGTGCCATGCAAGGGATGAGCGATGCCGATGTCTCCCTCGTTCCAGCCCATGGCTGCGGCCAGCACGGCCCTGGCGAGTTCGGTCGGTTGTTCTGAGCGCTCAAATGCGCTGCCACCACGCATTGCAGGCCGCTGTGACGAATTGCGCGCAGGATACCTGCGGTGGCGCCGTTGGCGAGATGGCCAAAATCGCCGGCTTATAGATCTCACCGTGGGCAAAGTTGATGAGCTGGAGGATGCCGTAGACGCATGGTATACCCGAGCGCGATAAGTGCGTATACCGCGCCGAGCGCAAGGCCGTTTATGAGTTGCTGGGTAAACATGGGATGATGATCCGTCCTACTTTATTTCCACGAATTTTCCGCCCTTGACCCGCCAGATCACATAGGGAGCTTTTGTTACGTCGCCGTTCGTGTCAAAGGAGATGTCGCCAAAAGCACCGTGGAAGACGGTCTTGGAAATATACTCCGCTATTTTCGATCCATCCGTGTTCCTGGTTTCAGCTATGGCGGTCAGCATGATATTCGCGGCATCGTATGCATAGATCGAGTACGGGCCCGGTTCGCCGTATTTGGCTTTGTATTTATCCATGAAAGACTTTGCCGATGGAAGCCCTGCCGGCTCCGCACCGAAGGTCACATACGTCCCTTCGGCTGATGTTCCCGCAATATTGATGAATGTCGGATTATACACACCATCACCGGTGATCATGGGAATGTTCATTCCGATCTCCTTTGCCTGGCGCACCAGTCTGCCGGCCTCGGGATAGATGCCGCCGAAGAAATAAAGCTCAGGATCGCTCTGTTTGATGGTCGTTAGTACGGCTTTATAATCCGGATCCCGCTGGATGATGCCGCCATAATAGACGACCTGCACCCGGTCGCCAAGCGCACGTTTGAAATAATCAGCCAACCCTTTGCCGTAGGCGGTCTTGTCTGTGGATGATCGCTATTCTTTTTTGGACCGAGGGTCTTCAGAACAAATTCCGCGGCGATTTTGCCCTGCTGGTTGTCGGTAACCGCATACGCGAAAAACGTTCTTGAAGCCCTGAAGCGTCAGTTGCGGATTCGTGGTGGCTGGAGAGATCATGACCATGTTCGCGTCTTGATAGTACTTTGACGCGGGGATGGAACAGCTCGAATTCCAGTGGCCTACGAGCGCAACGGCCTTCTGGTTGATCAGCTTGTTCGCGATGGAGATACCGCCTGTTTCGGGTCCGCTTGATCATCGGCGGAGAGCAGAACGATCTTCTTC